>PBKC01000081.1 GCA_002721365.1 Rhodospirillaceae bacterium
ATCCTGGCTATATATATTTATTCGATGAATGTAAGGATCATTGCACGGAACTAATTATTCTTTTACATGAAGATCCTTCTATTGAAAGACCGGAAAAATTAAAACCAATTTTAAGTTTAGAGGAACGTAAAATGATTCTGTCTTCGCTAATCCAAGTTGATAGAATAGAAACCTATAAATTAGAGTCAGATTTATACCAATTACTGTCTATTTTAAATATAGATATAAGATTTCTAGGTGATGACTATAAGAATAAATCTTTTACTGGCGATGATTTAAATATCCCTATACATTTTCTTGATAGGTCACACGGCTGGAGCACTACGAAATTTAAAAATAAAATAGCTGAGAACACTTATTGCATTGAGATTCTGGCTCCCCGGGCCGGACTCGAACCAGCGACCCAGCGGTTAACAGCCGCTTGCTCTACCAACTGAGCTACCGGGGATCAGTGGAGGCGCGCTATATAGCAAAGGCCTCCCCCGGACGCCACCCCTGTTCGCGGCGAAATCACCTCATGCGGCAACTGAGGGCAGACCGGCCAAGGCCATGGCCAGCTCGCTCTCGTCATAGCTCGCGTCGACCAGCTTGCCGGCGAAATAATCGCTATAGGCCTGCATGTCGAAATGGCCGTGACCGCAGAGGTTGAACAGGATCGTGCGGCCGACCCCTTCCTCCTTGCAGCGGAGCGCTTCGTCGATCGCACCCTTCACCGCATGCGTCGCCTCGGGCGCCGGGACGATGGTCTCGGCTCGGGCGAACTCGACGCCGGCCGCGAAGCATTCGGTCTGCTTGTAGGCGCGGGCTTCGAGCAGCTCCAGGTCGGCGAGATGGCTCACCATCGGCGCCATGCCGTGATAGCGGAGGCCGCCGGCATGGAACCCCGGCGGAACGAAGCTCGACCCGAGGGTGTGCATCTTCACCAGCGGCGTGGTCTTGGCGGTGTCGCCGAAGTCGTAGGCATACTTGCCGCGGGTGAGGCTGGGGCAGGCGGCGGGCTCGACCGCGACGATCCGCACGTCCTTGCCGCCCCGAAGCTTCTCCCCGATGAAGGGGAAGGCGATGCCGGCGAAGTTGCTGCCGCCACCGGTGCAGCCGACGATCACGTCGGGGTAGTCCCCGGCCATGTCGAGCTGAACCATCGCCTCCTGCCCGATCACGGTCTGATGCAGGAGAACGTGGTTGAGCACGCTGCCCAGGGCATATTTGGTGTCGTCGTTCTGCGCCGCGACCTCGACCGCCTCGCTGATCGCGATACCGAGGCTGCCCAGGCTGTCCGGGGTCTTCTCCAGGATCGCCCGGCCGGCCGCGGTCTCCTCGCTGGGGCTGGCGACGCAGCGGGCGCCGAAGGTCTCCATCAGCGCTTTGCGGTAGGGTTTCTGCTGGAAGCTCACCTTCACCATGTAGACCAGCACTTCGAGGCCGAAGATCTGGCCGGCCATGGCGAGCGACGAGCCCCATTGCCCGGCGCCGGTCTCGGTCGACAGGCGCTTCACCCCGGCTTCCTTGTTGTAGAAGGCCTGAGGAACGGCCGTGTTGGGCTTGTGGCTCCCGGTCGGGCTGACGCCTTCGTACTTGTAGTAGATCTTGGCGGGGGTACCGAGCTTCTGCTCGAGCCTGCGGGCGCGATAGAGCGGCGACGGGCGCCATTGGCGGTAGACCTCGCGCACCGGTTCCGGAATTTCGATCTCGCGCTCCGTCGAGACCTCCTGGCCGATCAGCGCCATTGGGAACAGCGGGGCGAGATCGTCGGGGCCGATCGGCTGCCCGGTGCCGGGGTGGAGCACTGCCGGCGGCGGGCTCGGCAGGTCGGCGGCAATATTGTACCAGTGACGCGGAATTCCTTCCTCGCCGAGCAGATATTTGACGCTTTCGCTCATCCCAACCTCCCGCAAGCCCGTTGTATTTCAGCACTTTGTGTGGTCCAGCGAAACGATAGCATGCGGTACCCGGCCGCTCAATCAGGGGTGCGTGCCGACGGCGGCAGATAGCCGTGGACGACGGCGAGGGCCGCCAGGACCAGGGCCAGCGCGACGATCTCGGCCAGCCCGACATGCTCGCCCAGCAGCAGGGCGCCGCCGAAGATGCCCACCACGGGAATGAGGAGGGTGCTGATCGCCGCGACCCCGGCCGAATAGAGCGCGACGATGCGGAACCAGATCCACACGCAGAGCGCCGAGCCGATCAGCATGTTGTAGACGACGCCGAGGGCCGGCCACAGGCCGATGCCGGAGACGTCGAAATCGTCGAGGACCGCCGCGCCGATCGTCAGCGGGATGGCGGCCAGGAGCATCTGCCAGCCCGCCAAGGCGATTGTCGACAGACCGATGCGGCCGACTTTGACCACTACCGTGCCAGCCCCCCAGCAGAAGGCGGCGCCCGTCATCAGCAGCGTTCCCAGGGGCGAGGCGCCGATGTCCCGGAAATCGTCGCGGAGGAGCAGAGCCATGCCGGACAGGCCAAGCACGACGCCGGCGATCCGTCGGGCGGTCAGCCGCTCGCCGAGGATGATGGCGCTCAAGAGAATGCTCCAGACCGGCATGGTGTAAGCGACGATCGCCGCCCGGCCGGCATTCATCAACCCGACGGCATAGGCGCTCAACAGCATCCACAGCGTGATGTTGAGCATCGACGCGAGCAGCAGATGCGGCATCTCGTGCCGTGTCGGGACCAAGCGGCGACGGGAAAGCCATGTGCCGAACAGCAGGATGGCTCCGCCGACGCCGGTGCTGGCCGCCCGGAAGGTCCACGGCGGAACTTCCGTGACGACGACCTTCATAACCGGCCAGTTGAAGCCCCAGCACAGGCTCAGCACGCCGACTAGGACCAGTCCCAGGGCTGGAGGCGTGGCGGTTGTCACCACGGTGCGCGTGTCGGAAAGCATGAAGGGTCGATATGCCGGCGTGCAGGAAGCGGGAAGGGCGGACCTCGCCCGCGGGCAGCTTATCGCACCGATCGCCGCGACGTTTCCTCAGATTCTGCCGGGTGGAGGGGAAAGATTTTCCCCCGGAGCGCAAGGTCTGCAATGGCGGGAGTTGACGGCCGTCGTAGCCAGCCCACCCCGACCGTCATGGCACGACTTGATCGTGCCATCCACGACTTGCCTTGCCCGGCAGTCGCTTCAGTAAAGTCGTGGATCGCATGATCAAGCCATGCGATGACGAGTGGAATCAATGAATTAGGGGATGTTTCTCAGCTTATTGAGAAGCCAGAATCTCCAGAACCGAGACCGCCGCGCGTGCCGCCTGGATCAGGCAAAGCAGCCAGATGGCGCGGTTGATGATCGGCATGTAGGTCTGCAGATGCTCGCTGTTCATCGCTCGGGTCTCCCCCCATTCAGGTTCGAAAGGTCCGGCCGCAGCCGTTTCTCGAACCGATAGCAGCAAGCATCATGCCGAGTGGCGCTGCACCACCATGCCGCCGTCGCGGGCGGTGATCTGATAGCGGTTGTCGGCGTGCTGGATTTCCAGGAATGACGCGTTCTCGACGGCCGGCTTGTAGACGCGGAAGGTCCGCATCACCCCGATCGTCGCCGCGCTCTCCAGCGGGCTGACGAACCGGACGTCGCCGTCGAGGAACCATCGCTGCGCCGCCCAGTGCGCCATCTGCTGGGCGTTCAGGAAGAAACAGCCGGCATGCGGGTTGTGCGGGCGCTGGAAGCGGACCGGATGTCCCATCACCTGGGCGGTCAAGGCGGGCCGGTCGTCGACGTCCTGGTAGGGGGCCGACCAGTCCTTCGGCAGGGACCCGTCGATGTAGAGCTTTCGGAAGGGCGAGGCGAGCGAAAGCTCGTACCGGTTGGGCTGGAGCACGCAATCGTCACCTGCCCAGCCGGTGAACCATATCAGCTTGGTGAAGTAGGTCGGGTCGGGGACGATCAGGTCGTCTTCCAGGAAGCCGAAATAGTCGTAGCTGCCGAGGCCGTCACGCAGCACGGCATGGCACTCGAACCCCAGCATTTTCGGATCGGCATTCGTCGGGTGGTGGCGGTAGAGCCCCTCGGGAAGCTCGATCGATCCCAGGAGATGCTGTTCACCCGTGGTACAGACGACGATGTCGAGGGTATGGGAGCCCTCGGTGTTGGCGGGGATGGCTCGCCGCTCGCGCCCGTCCAGCATCGCCTGGGGCGTGCCGAACGTGTAGTGGAGCACGCGAATGCAGGCTTCCAGGGCATTCCGCCTGACGCCCGACCGGCCGGTTAGCGACCCGTGACCGCCGCCGCTGGCGCCGCCGAAGAAATGGGGAATGGCGATCAGTATCCGCATGGATGTTCCGGCCGAGGCTGGTCTTCAATGCGGAGCACTGTTACCCGGTTTGGGGCTCTCGTGCGAGGCGCGGATAGGACGCCTTTCGAAAAACGGTTGTGGCCCACGGCTCACGGTCGTCCAGGCCCGGAATCCGCAACGGCGGCTCGAGGCAGGGTGTTCTCCCCGCAACGAGGCATGGAGGCACTTATGGAATTCATTTTCGGAATATTGGTACTGATCGCCGACATCTGGGCGATCGTCAACGTCATTGGCAGCGGCGCTTCGACGGGCGGAAAGGTCCTGTGGGTGCTGCTGATTCTGCTTCTGCCGTTGATCGGTTTCCTGATCTGGCTGGTGGCGGGGCCTCGGCGCACCGCAGCACCGGCAGTGTGACCCGGTTCAGAAGGCGGCGTCCGCTGAGCTTCTGAACCGGCAGAATGGAGGCCGTCGACTGGGCTCTGTTGATCGGGGCGGGGAGCGTCCTCGCACTCGCGGTTACCTCCGGTTACGTCAAGAACCGTCTGTGGATTTCCGAGCCGACGATCTGCCTGTTGATCGGGATCGCCGTCGGACCGGTTGGAATCGGCTTCGCGGACATCAGGCTCGGCGATCCGGGCCAGAACCTCTTCATCGAACAAGCGGCCCGCATCACCGTGGCGATATCGGTGATGGGGGCCGCGTTGCGGCTGCCGCTTGGCTATGTCCGGTGCCGATGGCGTGAGCTGGCGGTCGTGCTGCTGCCGGGCATGCTTCTCATGTGGGCTGTCAGCGGCGCTATCGTTTGGGGCGTTTTCGGTCTGCCGCTGCTCGTCGCTCTGCTGATCGGGGCGGTCGTCACGCCCACCGACCCGGTTCTGGCCGATTCGATCGTCGCCGGTACCGTCGCGGAAGCCAGCGTGCCCGAACGTATGCGCCACGCGCTCACGGTGGAAAGCGGCGCGAATGACGGCCTCGGTCTCATGTTCGTCCTGCTGCCCATAAGCCTGCTCGACCGGCCAACCGGGGAAGCGCTCACCCATTGGATCGGTTTCACGGTGGGGTGGGAGCTGCTGAGCGCGATTGCCATCGGCGCGGCGATGGGCTGGCTCAGCGGCAAGGCGGCCGATCTGGCCTTTCGACGTCCCGACACCGAGGCGACCTCGATAACGACCGTGGGGTTGGCGCTGACGTTGACGGCGCTCGCCGCGGTATCGCTCGTCGAGAGCGACGGCATTCTTGCGGTCTTCGTTGCCGGGCTGGTGTTCAATCAGACTGCCGGAACCCATGCAGAGGTTCGGCATGAGCATTTTCAGGAATCGGTCGGCAGATTCTTCGATCTGCCCATCTTCATTCTATTCGGGATGATCCTGCCCTGGCGGGAATGGGGCGATCTCGGCTGGCCCGCGGCGGTGGCCGTGGTGGGGATCCTTGCCCTCCGGCGCCTGCCGGCCTGGTTCCTGATCGCCCGATGGCTGCCGTCGCTGAGGACGAAACAGGAGGTACTCTTCAACGGCTGGTTCGGCCCGATCGGGATCGCCGCTCTGTTCTACGCCACCATGGCCTATGAGCGGACGGGAGAGAGCACGGTATGGACCGTTGCGACTCTGATCATCTTTTCCTCGATCATGGTGCACGGGATTACGGCGACGCCCTTGACCAGGCTGTTCGCGCACCATGCCGCCGAAGCCGCTACTCGAGAATCGCGTAGCCCAGAAGACCCAGCATGAAGCCTCCGACGGCGCCGAGCGGCGGCGCCCAGTGATGCTCCAGGCGGACCTGCGGGGCGATATCCTCGAAGATCAGATACAGGATGCCGCCAGCCGCGAACATCATGACCGCGCCGAGCGTCGCCGGTGCGTCCTGCAGGAAAGTGAAGCCGAACCACGCCGCAAGCGGCCCCAGGAGGACGAGGCCGCAGAAGGCGAGTAGGGCCCGTCGGGTCGATATCTCTCCGTCCGCTCTCAGCTCCCGATAGGCGTTGAAACCTTCCGGGTAGTTCTGCAGGGCGATGAGCACGGCGAGCAGGAGGCCTGCCGCCTTCTCGGTGGCCAGCATTGCCCCCATCGCCATCGATTCGGGCAGGAAGTCCAGCAGCATCGCCAGCAGCATCGAAGCCGCGCCACCACGCTTTTCGATCAGCCTGTCGACCAGGAAGAAGAAAACGCCGCCGGCACCGAACGCCACCATGACCCACGGGACGGAGAGATAGCGTATGCCTTCCGGAACCAGCACGAGGGCGATGGCGGAAAACAAAGCGCCGCCGCCGAACGCCATCACCGTATGGCGAAACTCTTCCTCCATCCACCCCGGCTGCATTCTCTCGATGCACGCGGTGAGACCGCCGAGCGGTATCGTCGCGCCGGCGATGGTGGCGTAGAGGGCGGCGGCCTGAAGTGAAGTCACGAGTCGGCGTGCGCCGGCGGCTTCATGCGCCCAGCAATCGAGCGAGCTCCGGAAAGCTGTCGACCACGACGTCGTGATGGGAGGAGGGGGTCGGGTCCGGCGGCCCGGCGGGGCCCCATTCGTCCGGGCGGCGCACGAAAGCCGTCTTGAAACCGGCTGCCTTCGCGGCATCGAGATCGAAATTATGGCATGCCACCATGCAGCACTCGCCGGGATCGAGCTGAAGCCAGCGGGCCGCTGTCAGATAGGCTTCGGGCAAGACCTTGTACTTGCCGATCATTTCGCAGGAGATCACGGCGTCCCAGCTCAGTCCGTTCACTTGCGCCGTATCCACGATCAGCCGAACGCTGAGCAGGGTGAAAGACGCGCAGATGTACTTTGCCCGCAGCTTGGGCAGGGCAGCCGGAAAATCCGGCCAGCAACGGAAGCTGTGGACGGCGTCCCACCAGATCGTGCGGCGTTCCTCGGCCGTGACTGCGTCCAGTCCGTTCTCGGCGAGGACTTCGTCGAGCGCCATGCGGTGGGCGTCATCGAAGTTGTAGGCGGGCGGCTCGTCCCGCCCGAGATTGACGACTCGTCCCAGCGACCGCCGTCTAAGCTCGTTGGCCAGTTCGGGCCAGTCGCGTTCGATGCCGTGCTTCTGACCCACCGCCGCCAGGGCGGTCGTGAAACCCGTATGCCAGTCGAGGATCGTGCCGCCGGTATCGAACGTCAGTGCCTTGAGTCCGTCGAGGCTCATGCGTTTCGCTCCCTGTTTCCCTTACGGCTCCGCGCCGCCCGTCGATCCTAGCAGTCGCTGCGGCGCGGCCCTACCGGACACAGCCTCCGGCTGGTGGATGACAGTTTTTCGTGCGGCGCACTGTTCGACGGGAAAAGGGGCAGACGCGATGATTGGTCACGCACTACTCGTCAGGGGGCGATTCGTTCTTGTCGAAGCATGGCGGCCAGGTGCGGTTGCCGTGAAAGAGCCCCGGAAGGCCCGAACCGGTGACCCGGCGCAGATATTCGTCCTGGACCCAGTAGGCTTCATATTCCCGCTCCGAGTAGCGGCGGCAGGCCGGCATCTGGGAGAAGGCGCCACTCTCGTCCTGTGCGACGTGGACGAGTTCGTGCAGAAGGACCGATTGGCCGAATGCATCCATGACGAGGTCGAGTTCCTCGTCGATCAGAACGCCTTCGCCCGCAATATAGGCTGCCCGGATGGGACAGGGCGCGCCGCAAACCCTTTCCGCGATCTCGGCGACCGGCATGCGATGGATATCCGGCCATTCCTCAGGCACCGGATATCCCGCGATCGACTTGATCAGCATGAACAACGTGAGAAGGACAGCCTCGCCGACGCCACCATCCATGTCAGCATCCTCATGGCATGTTGCGGTGCAATAAAGCCATGCAAGATCGTCGCCAGTACAGAAGATGATGTAGATCGAAATGGAGCGGAAACGAAAAGGCCCGCCTTTCAGCGGACCTTTTCGAACGAAGCTGTTAATGGAGGCCGGGGTCGGAATCGAACCGGCGTACACGGATTTGCAGTCCGCTGCATGACCACTCTGCCACCCGGCCGTCGTCTCGGCGAGTGGCGTGAAGCCCCCACCCGACGGACCGCGACATATAGGCCGAGTGCGGAAGACGGTCAACCGAGTGCTTGGCGCCGGATGCGTAACCTGGGCGAGGATCAGGGTCCGATCAGGGTCGCGACGATTTCGTCCCACTCGGCCGGGATGGGGGCGTTCGATCGCGGCCGCCCCGCCCGACGATACCAGTAGCCGGCATTGCCGAGGTCACCCTCGATGCGGTGAAGATGCGCATGGACCCATGCCGCTTCCGCGCTTTCCTCGTCCTGTACCAAGCGGTGTGCCTGATGCCAGTCGCCTTTCGCCGCATACCACAGGGCCTGAAGGACGGGTTCGACCTGTGGTGGGTCGTCTTGTGCGAGAGAAGACTTGAATGTGGCCGGATTCATTCGATCGGGTCGATATTTCTGGATCGGGCGGCGGCAATCAACCAGATCCGTGGGGTGACAGACGCGACACAGACTGTAAACCTTTGTATCCTATGAAACGACACGTCGTTGTCTCGACGGCGTGCCGCAGGTATAAGGGCGTTCCATCAAACGTTTGATTACCTCCTGGTGGACTTCTCCGGCGGAGAGCCTATGGCCGATTTCGCAGCGATGCGTCAGCACATGGTCGAGGGTCAGATCGAACCGAATCAGGTCAACGATCCGCGGATCCTCGCCGCATTCGCCGATGTGCCGAGGGAGCTGTTCGTTCCCAAGGCCAAGCGTCCGATCGCCTATGTCGACGAGGACCTGGAGATCGCGCCGGGGCGTTTCCTGATGGAGCCCGCGATATTCGCCCGGCTGATTCAGGCCGCTTTCATTCGGCCTGAGGACGTCGTGCTGGATGTCGGCTGTGGCACCGGCTATTCGAGTGCCGTTCTGGCGAAGCTCGCGGGCACGGTCGTCGGCCTGGAGAGCGATGCGCCGCTTGCGGAGCAGGCAGACGCTATTTTGAATGAGCTCGGCGTCGACAATGCGGTTACGGTTGTCGGCCCTTTGGGTGGGGGCTACGCGAGCCAGGGGCCTTACGACGTGATCGTGATCGAAGGGGGCGTGGAGACGATTCCGGCTCCGCTGGAGGAGCAGCTCGCAGAGGGCGGGCGGTTGCTGGCGGTGGAGCAGCGGACTTCGCGCGGGCCGGGCAAGGCTACGCTGGTCGCGCGAACCCGCGGACGGGTATCGAGCCGTGTCCTGTTCGACGCATCGGTGCCGCGGCTTGAGGAATTTTTGGCTCCGCGCGGCTTTGTGTTTTGATGGCCCGCGCGGCGCGCGGGCGTTTCGCTGTGGCGTTCCCGTGTTTCGGGGGCGCCTTATTGATGATGAATGGTTCTTGATCTGGATCGCATGCACATGACCAACCGCCGCCGACTTGTTCGTCTCGCTTTCAGTACCAGCTGCCTGACGGCGATTTTGTGGCCGGCGGCCAATGCCTGGGCACAATCGCCGTCCGAGGCCCTGGCGACGGCCTATCAGTCCAACCCGCGGCTGATGGCCGAGCGCGCCCGCGTGCGGTCGGTCGACGAGGGTGTTCCTCAGGCGCTGTCGGGCTGGCGGCCCACGGTCGTATTCAACGGCAGTACCGGCTTGCAGTCGTTCACCAATGAAACGGCGGCGGGCTCGACGTCGGATACCATCAACCCGACCAACGTGGCTCTGACGATCGACCAACCGCTGTACCGGGGCGGGCAGACGGTGGCGAGCACCGAAGCGGCAGAGGCTCGGGTTCTCGCCGCACGGTCACAGCTCGGTGACGTGGAGCAGGGCGTGATGCTCGATGCGGCGATCGCCTACATGAATGTCGTTCGCGACCAGTCGGTGGTGGAACTCAACATCAACAATGAGCAGGTGCTGGGACGGCGCCTCGAAGCGACCCGTGACCGCTTCCAGGTGGGCGAGGTCACTCGGACCGACGTCGCTCAGGCCGAAGCCCGTCTTTCCGACGCGTCGGCTCTGCGCGTCGCCGCTCAGGGCGATCTGGAAACGTCGCGCGCAAACTTTGAGCAAATTGTCGGATTTCCGCCGGAGAAGCTTGAATTTCCTGATCCTTCGTTCATTCCCCCGCTGCCCGACAGCGGTGAATTGGCGAATGCCGTCGCGCTGGCCGAGAACCCGGCGCTTCTCGCGAACCAGTATCTGGAACAGGCGGCGCTCCATGACATCGACGTCGCGGTGGCCGATCTGTTGCCGGACCTGTCGCTGCAGGGCCAGCTCACCAAGGCCTACGAGCCGAACAGCTTTTTCGACGAGTCGGATTCGGCGCAGATCCTCGCCAATCTTCGCATTCCGCTCTACCAGTCGGGTGCGGAGTACTCCCGGGTGCGTGAACTGCGCGAAGTCGCCGTTCAGCGGCGGCGCGAAGTCGACCAGACGCGGCGCGAGGTGATCGAGAACAGCACCAGCGCCTGGGAGAGCTTGGTCAGCACGCGTGCCGCGATCGAGGCGCTCGATTCCTCGGTGCGCGCCAACGAGATCGCCTTGGAAGGTGTGCAGCAGGAGGCGGCGGTCGGTGCTCGTACGACCCTCGACGTCCTGGACGCCGAGCAGGAAGCGTTCGATGCGCGGGTGAACCTGGTGCGGGCGCGCCGTGACGAAGTCGTGGCCAGCCTGACCCTTCTCGCCGCGATCGGCCGCTTGTCGGCGGAGTATCTGCGGCTGCCGGTCGACATTTACGATCCGGCGCAGCACTACCAGAATGTCCGCGAGAAGTGGATCGGCTTTGGTTCGGAGTAATAGCGGCAGGCCGACCTTTCATTCCGAAGTAGCTCTGCGAAGAGCTTAAAAAGCCAAGCTTTAGGCCGTACTGGTATTTCTTGGATCGGTTCGTTAGAATCGGTCGAGGGATATCCGCGGGTAGTGAATAGGTATGGCCGAGGCGAACCAGCAAGAACCGTCGATGGAGGAGATCCTCTCCTCTATCCGTCGGATAATTTCAGCCGATACCCCAGCCGAGGAAGCTAAACCGGCCGAGGAAGAAGAGGAGGCGGCACCGCCGCCCCCGCCACCGCCTCCAGAGGAGGAGCCGGAGGAGGAAGAGGACGAGGATGTCCTCGAACTCACCGACGTGGTGGAGCCGGACAGCGACGACGAGCTCGATATCGACGTCGATCAGGAGATCGACTCCTTCGAGCCGGCGGCGCATTTCGGCGAACCTGAGATTGCCGACGAGGACGACGACGAGCTTCCCGAGGAAGAACCGGAGGAAGAATACGTCCCGCCGCCGGTACGCGACCGCGACTTCCAGCAGGCTGACAGCGAGCTTGTGTCGCCGCCGACCGCGGCGGCCTCGATGGCGGCGTTCGCTTCGCTCAATAGCGCTGCACGGGGGGAACCCCTGCCGTTCGACGTCGGTGGGCGAACCGTCGAGCAGCTGGCTGCCGAACTGATGCGGCCGATCCTCCGCGAATGGCTCGATCAGAACCTGCCGTCGATGGTCGAACGTCTGGTGAGGGCCGAGATCAAGCGCCTCGCCGAACAGTCCCGTCGCTAGGAGGCGCGCCCGTTCAGGGCGGTTCGTTTTCCGGGGCGATCAGAGGATTTCATCTGCGGGGCGGTTGCTCTAGTCTCCCGCCGCGGCGGTTGGCGTTTCCGTTACCCGCCGCTGTGCCGCCGTCGTGAGACGTCGGCGATGTTCGAGTTTTGCATGAAGAGCTGGTGATGCTGGACAAGTCCTATCGGCCTGCCGAGGTCGAGACGAGGATCTCTGCGCAATGGGATGAGGCGAAGATCGGCGCCGCCCATGCGACGTCGAACAAGACGCCGTTCTCGGTGATGATGCCGCCGCCGAACGTGACCGGCAGCCTGCATATGGGTCACGCGTTCAACATGACCCTTCAGGACATCCTGACCCGTTACTGGCGGATGCGGGGTAAGGATGCGCTCTGGCAGCCGGGCACGGACCATGCGGGCATCGCCACCCAGATGGTTGTCGAACGCCAGATGGCGGCCGAGGGCCTCGACCGCCGCGACATGGGTCGCGAGGCGTTCGTCGAGCGGGTGTGGCAGTGGAAGGCCGAGTCCGGCGGCACCATCCTCCGCCAGCTTCAGCGTCTCGGCGCCTCGCCGGATTGGGCGCGTGAGCGCTTTACCCTCGATGACGGCCTGTCGCTCGCCGTTCGCACCGAGTTCGTCGAGCTGTATAAGGCCGGCCTGATCTACCGCGACAAGCGGCTGGTCAACTGGGACCCCAAGCTCCAGACCGCGATCTCAGATCTCGAGATCGAGCAGCGCGAGGTCGACGGCCATCTCTGGCATTTCAAATATCCGATCGAGGACGAGGCGGGGGCGTTCATCGTCGTCGCCACCACCCGGCCCGAGACGATGCTGGGCGATACCGCGGTGGCCGTGCACCCGGAGGACGAGCGTTATACGCATCTTGTCGGCAAGCATGTGATCCTGCCGCTGGTGGGCCGGCGCATACCGATTGTCGCCGACGCTTATTCCGACCCGGAGAAGGGCAGCGGCGCGGTGAAGATCCCCCCGGCCCACGACTTCAATGACTTCGAGGTCGGCCGCCGGCACGACCTGCCGCAGGTCAACATCTTCGACTCGCTCGCCCGTCTCAACGACGAGGTGCCCGAAGCTTATCGCGGCCTCGACCGCTATGAGGCGCGGGAGAAGATCGTCGCCGACATGGAGGCACAGGGTCTCCTCGCCGAGGTCGAGACCACCCGCCACAGCGTCCCCTATGGTGACCGGTCGGGCGTGGTCGTCGAGCCCTGGCTCACCGACCAGTGGTATGTCGACGCCGCCACCCTGGCGAAGCCGGCGATCGAGGCGGTGGAGCAGGGGCGGACCGTGTTCGTGCCCAGGAACTGGGAGAACACCTATTTCGAGTGGATGCGGAACATCCAGCCCTGGTGCATCTCGCGCCAGCTCTGGTGGGGGCACCGCATTCCCGCCTGGTACGGCCCGGACGGCCATATCTTCGTCGCCATGACCGAGGGCGAGGCGGCGGCCGAGGCCGAGGCGCATTACGGCAAGCCGACTGCGCTGCTCCAGGACGAAGACGTTCTCGACACCTGGTTCAGTTCCGGCCTGTGGCCGTTCTCGACCCTGGGCTGGCCGGAAAAGACCGCGGAACTCGACCGCTACTACCCGACCGACGTCCTCGTCACCGGTTTCGACATCATCTTCTTCTGGGTCGCCCGGATGATGATGCTCGGCATCCATTTCATGGGTGAGGTGCCGTTCCGCACCGTCTACATCCACGCTCTGGTCCGCGACGAGAAGGGCCAGAAGATGTCGAAGTCCAAGGGGAACATCATCGATCCCCTGACTTTGATGGATGACTACGGCACCGACGCGCTGCGCTTCACGCTCACCGCCATGGCGGCGCAGGGGCGCGACATTAAGCTCTCCGAGCAGCGGGTTGCCGGCTACCGCAACTTCATGACCAAGCTGTGGAACGCGGCGCGCTTCTGTGAGATGAACGAGTGCTGGCCGGTTCCGGGCTTCGATCCTGCGTCCTGCCGGCAGACGATCAACCGCTGGATCGTCGGCGAGACGGTCGAAGTGATCGAGAAGACCGGCGCGGCGATCGAAGAATATCGCTTCAACGAGGCGGCGCAGGCGCTCTACCAGTTCTTCTGGGGTGAGTTCTGCGACTGGTACCTCGAGTTCTCGAAGCCGCTGCTGTCGGGAAGCGATGCGGGAGCGGTTACCGAGACTCGCGCGACGGCCGCCTGGGTGTTGGGACAGACGCTTCATGCGCTTCATCCCATCGCGCCGTTCGTTACTGAGGCGCTATGGGAGTCGATGGGGGAAGGCGGGCTGATCGCCGCGCGTTCGTGGCCGGAACTGCCCGTGTCGCTAGTCGATATGGCGGCCCGCGACGAGATGCGCTGGGTGATCGCCCTGGTCGGCGAGGTCCGGGCGGTCCGGGCGGAGATGAACGTTCCGGCGGCCGCGAAGATCCCGGTTGTCGTCGGCGACGCGACGCCGGAGGCTGCCGCGCGTGTCGAAACGCATCGGGCGCTGATCGAGACCCTGGCGCGGGCGGAGTCGGTCACCGTTGCCTCTGCACTGCCCGAGGGAGCGGTGCAGATCGTTCTGGAAGGCGCGACAGCGGCCTTGCCGCTGGCCGGCGTCATCGATCTGGGTGCGGAGCGGGCTCGTCTGGACCGCGAGATCGCCAAGACCGAAGACGAGATCGGCCGCATCGACAAGAAGCTCGGCAACCAGCAGTTCGTCAGCCGCGCGCCGGCCGAGGTGGTCGAGGAACAGCGGGAGCGCCGCGCGGACTATGTCGAGGCGAAGACGAAGCTCGAAGCCGCCCGCGAGCGGTTGGCCACGGTGAGATAGCCGTAGCCTGAGTGGAGCTTTGTGAAACCGGGGATCGGTCGTCGACCCCGGATTGCGCTCCACTCCATCCGGGCTACCTCTTGGCTCGGCGCTATTTGGCAAGGGCCCTGACCATCCCTGGGTTCCCGCCTTCGCGGGAACGACGATGAGGCAAGGGCTGTACCCTCACTATGTCGTCATGCCCGCGAAGGCGGGCATCCAGACGCCGGGCGATGACCTGCCGGCGGGGCGCTTCACCCGCTGGCGCCGTCGGCCACGCGCCAGACCTTGCTCGCATGCGGGCCGGTGTCGCCTGCGACCTCCAGATAATGCACGCGGTCGCCGGCGGCGAGGCTTTCCAGCGCCTCGTGAGTCAGACTGTTGCGGTGGAAGTAGAGCTCGCGTCCGTCCGCGGACCGTAGGAAACCGTGGTCGCGGTCGCCGGCAATGCTCAGGACTTGCCCCGTCATCGGTGCGTCGTGCGGTTTTGCCTCGCGCTTGTGCTTGGCCTTGAACTCCTTGATCTGACGCTCGGCCGCGTCGAAGGCATCGTTCACCAGGGCGTAGACGTCGGGGTCTGCATAGGTCTGTTCGGGACGGTGCGGCGAACGCGTCACCACCAGTTCCTTGCCCGGAACCGAGATATCGATCCGTACCCGCATCTGGTTCCCCTTCCGATGCTGGCGGTGGGGTGCTTCGACGGCGACCCGGCAGGAGGCGATGTGGTCGTAAAGCCTGTCGAGCTTCGCCGCCCGTTCCCGGATGCGCTGCTCCACCGTTTCAGAGGAGTCGACCTGGTGGAAGCTGAGTTCGAGGGGTACGTCCATGGATGCCTCCGTTGTGACTGACGAATGTCGCGTCAACGGAGACTTAGGAAGGCATGTTCCTGCCGTGAAGGCGGGCGCGGTTGCCGGCTACCGGTAGGTTTCGAATTTCGGGTCTTCGACCTTGAAGCGATTGCATTTGGGCCCGTAGACGGCCGTACAGGCGTTCGCCGTGTCGCGTGAGGACTGGAGGGCGCAGGGATAGCAGTCTCCGGTATCCAGATCGGCGCAGTTCTCGAACACAGCGGGGGCGCCGTCCTCCCCCAACAACTGGCCGCATCTCTGGAAATCGTAGCCGAGCTCGCGCACGCAGAGGACGGTGATGTTGCCAAAACAGAGATCCCAGGCCTTGGCCTCTCCGCCAGTCAGGAGGGCGAGGCCGAGGGTGAGCAGCAAAAGCGGTCGTCGCATCGTCGTCTCCCCGGTCTTGCGTCGGGCGGCGGGTGGGTGTGCCCGCAATGCGCTAGGCAAGCTGGGCTCCAATCCTTATTCTCCGGCCACTTTGCACCAAGAAGACGTAGTCGGGGAGACACGAGATGACCAGCAGCCGCTTCGACAAGAGTCGACTGCCGAGCCGCCATACCACCGAAGGGCCCGACCGGGCGCCGCATCGCTCGTTCTATTACGCGATGGGGTTGACCACGGAGGAGATCCATCAGCCCTTCATCGGCGTCGCCACCACCTGGAACGAGGCAGCGCCCTGCAACATCACGCTCGGCCGGCAGGCGCAGGCCGCCAAGCGTGGGGTTTCGAAGAACGGCGGGACGCCCCGCGAGTTCACGACCATCACCGTGACCGACGGCATCGCCATGGGTCACCAGGGCATGAAGGCATCGCTGATTTCGCGCGAAGCCATCGCCGACACGGTCGAGCTGACCATGCGCGGCCATTCCTATGACGGCATGGTCTGCCTCGCGGGTTGCGATAAGACGCTGCCGGCGATGATGATGGTCATGCTGCGCTTGAACGTTCCTTCGGTTTTCGTCTACGGCGGTTCCATTCTCCCCGGCCGCTACAAGGGGCGGGATCTGACCGTTCAGGACGTGTTCGAAGCGGTCGGTCAGCACAGCGGCGGTCATATCGACGCGGATGAGCTCGATCGGGTCGAGCGGCATGCTTGCCCGTCGGGCGGTGCCTGTGGCGGCCAGTTCACCGCCAACACCATGGCTTGCGTCTCCGAGGCCATCGGTCTCGCTCTGCCGCACTCGGCGATGGCGCCGGCACCTTACGAATCGCGCGACGCCTATGTGGAGGCGGCGGGTTTCCAGGTCATGGAGCTGTTGGCGAAGAACCTCCGGCCGCGCGACATCGTCACCCGCAAGTCGCTCGAAAACGCCGCGACGGTGGTCGCCGCATCGGGCGGGTCGACGAACGCCGGCCTGCATCTGCCCGCGATGGCCCACGAGGCCGGGATCGACTTCGATCTGTTCGACGTGGCCGAGGTGTTCAAGCGCACCCCCTACATCGCCGACCTGAAGCCGGGCGGAAAGTACATCGCCAAGGATCTCTACGAGGTCGGTGGCGTGCCGGTGCTGATGAAGGCGCTTCTGGAAGGCGGCTATCTTCACGGCGACTGCATGACCGTGACCGGCAAGACGATCGCCGAGAACCTGGCCGAGATCGACTTCCCGACCGATCAGGACGTGATCCGGCTGACCAGTGATCCGATCACGCCCACCGGCGGCGTCGTCGGCCTGAAGGGCAATCTCGCGCCCGAAGGAGCGATCGTAAAGGTCGCCGGCATGAAGCGGCTGGTGCACAAAGGGCCGGCGCGAGTCTTCGATTGCGAAGAAGACGCCATGGCGGCCGTTCAGAGCCGGAACTACAAGGAGGACGAGGTTATCGTCATCCGCTACGAAGGCCCGAAGGGTGGCCCCGGCATGCGCGAGATGCTCAGCACGACCTCGGCCATCTACGGCCAGGGCATGGGCGAGAAGGTGGCCCTGATCACCGACGGTCGTTTCTCGGGCGCGACCCGTGGCTTCTGTATCGGCCATGTCGGGCCGGAGGCGGCGGTCGGCGGTCCGATCGGTCTGTTGGAGGACGGCGATATCGTCGTCATCGACGCCGTCGAAGGCCGGCTGGACGTCGAGCTTTCGGACGCTGAGCTGGAGAAGCGCCGGCAGGCCTGGAAGGCGCGCCAGAGCGACTATGGCTCGGGCAGCATCTGGAAATACGCCCAGACCGTGGGATCGGCGCAGAAGGGCGCCGTTACCCATCCCGGAGCCAAGGGCGAAGTCAAATGCTACGCCGACATCTGATCCGATAACGTAGCGTTACCCCGATACGCGGCGGCTGGGGCAACCCCCCAGCCGCCGTATTCGTTTTGGGAAGACGCGGCTAAACTCCCATATCCTCCATATGAAATGTCGGGCCCGAACGAGGGAAGGATGATTCGGCTACGGACGGCAACGCGGTGGCTGGCGGCGCTTGCGCTTGGCGCTGGTGTGGCGGCGGCTGGCGGATGCAGTACCAACCCGGCGACCGGTGAGCGGATCTTCACCGGAGCGCTGCCGGTTGCTCAGGAAGAACAGATCGGGAAACAGTCCCGGCCCGAGATTCTCGCCGAGTTCGGAGGCGAATATCCCGACGAGGCGCTGCAACGTTATGTCCAGAGCATCGGTGAACTCGTTGCCGCGACCTCGGAGAGGACCGACGTCAGCTACACCTTCACGGTCCTCAACAGCGACGTGGTCAACGCCTTCGCCGTACCGGGCGGCTACATCTACATAACGCGCGGCTTGCTGGCCCTCGCCAACAACGAAGCGGAGATCGCCGGTGTCCTCGCCCATGAGGTCGGTCATATCGTGTCGCGTCATTCCGCCCAGCGCGCGACGCAGTCGGCCCTGGCCGGGGTGGCCGCCGCGGTTCTCGGCGTCGCGACGGGAAGCTCTCAGGTCGCTCAGATGGCCCAGACCGGTGGCATGGCGGTGATCCAAAGCTATTCGCGGGAGCAGGAGTTCGAGGCCGACACCCTGGGTGTCCGCTATCTGTCCCGCGCCGGTTACGACCCGTCGGCGATGTCGAGCTTTCTTGCCTCGCTGAACGCCCACAGCAACCTCGAAGCCAAGATGGCCGGAGGAAACCCGCCGGAATTCAACATCATGTCGACTCACCCCCGGACCCAGGACCGCGTCCAGCGTGCGGTCGCGGAAGCCGGAGGTTATGCGGTCCGGAACCCGATGCTGGCGCGGGATATCTATCTCCAGAAGATCGACGGCATCGTCTACGGCGATGCGCCGGAGCAGGGGTTCGTTCGCGGCCGGGATTTCGTGCATCCGACGCTCGGCTTCCGATTCAGGGTGCCCGAGGACTTCAGATTGATGAACGGGGCGCAGCAGGTCGTTGCCAAGGGATCCGGCGGGGCAGTGATCGTGTTCGATGCCGCCCAGCGGCGATCAGGCCTTCCCATCGTCTCCTACCTCCGAGACGACTGGGCGGCGGGGGCATCTCTCCAGAGCCTCGAGCGGATCACCGTCAACGGAATGGAGGCTGCGACGGCGCTGGTCAAGGGAACGGTTCAGGGGCAACCCGCCGACCTCCGGCTCGTCGCTATCGCCTTCGACGGCACGCAGGTCTTTCGGTTCATGTTCGTAATTCCGAGCCGGGCGTCGAGCGCACTGATCGAGTCGTTTCAGCGCACCACATACAGCTTCCAGCGGTTATCGGCGGCTGAAGCGGCCCGCTATCAGCCCAAGCGCCTCGACGTTGTCCCGGTCGGTTCGGGTGACGGGGTCAGCCGATTCGTGGGCATGATGAACGTCGACTCCTATCCGGAAGAACAGTTCCGTGTGCTGAACGGTCTGCTCGGCGGGGAAGGGCTCCTCGCCGGTCAGAAGGTCAAGATCGTCACCGAATAGCGGTATCGTTCTTGCCCGGGGCCTGAGCACAGGCAGGAGATCCTGGATGCGCATAGCCTGCGGCGGCTTCCACCACGAGACCAATACCTTCGCGCCGGTCAACGCAACCTTCGCCGACTTCGAGGCTGCGGATGGTTGGCCCGCGCTCTCCCGAGGGGAATGGCTGCGGTCGGCGATCGCCGGGATGAACCTGCCGGTCGCGGGATTTTGGGAGGCGGCGGAAGCGAACGGCCATGAGCTTGCCCCGTTGCTATGGTGTTCCGCTGTCCCCTCGGCTCAGGTCACGGCCGACGCTTTCGAGCGGATCGTCGGCATGATGCTGGCGGATCTGGCCGCCGCCATGCCGGTCGACGCTCTGTTCCTCGATCTCCACGGCGCCATGGTCTGCACCCATTTGGAGGACGGTGAGGGGGCGTTGCTGGACCGCGTTCGCGCCCTTGTCGGTCCCGATCTGCCGATCGTTGTCGCGCTGGATCTGCACGCCAACGTGACCGAACGGATGATGGCGCTGTCGGACGTGATGGTCGCCTACCGGACCTACCCTCATGTCGACATGGCCGAGACGGGACGGCGGGCGGCGGCGCTTCTGGAGCGTGTGGTCAATGAAGGCCGTCCGCAGAAAACGTTCCGCAAGCTGCCGTTCCTCATTCCCCTGGTCTGGCAGTGTACCTTGACCGAACCTGCGGCCGGTCTCTATCGGCGGTTGGAGGAACTGGAAGCGGATTCGCCGTCGCTGCTGTCGCTTTCCTTCACGCCAGGGTTTCCGCCGGCGGATATCGGCCAATGCGGACCGACCGTGTTCGGGTACGGCGAGCGGGCAGACCTGCTCGACCATGCCGTTTCAGACCTGGAAAGGAGCGTCGCGGCGGCGGAAGCCGATTTCGCGGGAACCCTTTTCGATCCGGACGATGCCGTCGACTACGCAAAGCGGCACGGACGGCGTGGCGCCCCCCTGGTGATCGCAGATACCCAGGACAATCCGGGCGCCGGCGGCAATTCCGACACCGTCGGCATGTTGGAGGCATTGGTGCGGAACGGTGCACGGGATGCCGTCTTTGCAGTCCTTTACGATCCCGACGCGGCAGCGTCGGCGCATGAAGCGGGGGAGGGGCGGACATACGCTTGCCGATCGGCGCGAAGTCGAGCCAGGAGGGGCAGTTTCCTTACGAGGGATCGTTCACTGTGACACGGCTGGCCGACGGCAATTTCACTGCCACCGGGCCGATGTTCGGGGGCAGTCGCATGACTCTCGGGCCGATGGCGGTCCTCAAGACGGGCGGCGTCGAGATTATCGTCGCTAGCAAGAAGATGCAGGCGGCGGACAAGGCGATCTTTCGTCATGTCGGGATCGAGCCCGCCGAGCGGTCGATCCTGGTGGTGAAGAGTTCGGTGCATTTTCGTGCCGACTTCACCGATATCGCCGGCGAGATCATCGTCGCTACGGCGCCGGGGCCGAACCTTGCTGACCACGAAGCCCTCGATTACCAGCGACTTCGTGCCGGTGTCCGCCTGATGCCGACAGGAAGGACGTTCGAAGGCGCCGGGCAGATCCACCCCGACCGGGCCGTCGCGGATGGATGACGAGGAATCTTTGGCCGTGCTCGCCACAAGAACGCGCGATGTCTACGAGCGGCAGGCAGCGCCGTTCGACGCCGAGCGGCCGAAGATGCTTCACGAGCGCGCATGGCTCGCGCGCTTCGCCGCTCTGCTGCCGGAGGGCGGAACGATCCTGGATCTCGGCTGTGGTGCCGGGGACCCGTTCCCCGCCTGGTTCCGGGCGCGGGGATTTCGGGTCACCGGCGTCGACATTGCGGAGGCGATGCTGGAGATCGCGCGCGAGCGCTGTCCGCAGGGCGACTGGCGATGGGCCGACATGCGGACGCTCGACCTCGGCGACCGTTTCGACGGCATCATCGGTTGGAACAGCTTCTTCCATCTGACTCAGGATGAGCTGCGGACGACCTTGCCGAAGCTCGTCCAGCATCTTCGGCCGGGCGGCGTCCTGATGCTCACGGTCGGCCCGGAAGCCGGCGAAGTGGACGGCCATGTGGGCGGCGAGCGGGTCTACCATTCCAGCCTGTCTCCGGCCGAATACGAGGCGGAAATGGACCGGATGGGCATGGAAGTCGTCGCCTTCGTGATGGAAGACCCGGACTGCGACATGCAGACGGTGCTGCTGGCACGAAGGCGGAGTGAATGAAAGAGGCGCGAAACCTGATCGCGCTTCTTCCGGATACCAGACTGAGCAGACCCGGCCGAGCTACTCGGCGATAGCGCACCAGACTGGCGTGTGGTCCGAGGCTTTGGGCTGACTGCGTGGGGCTATGTCGATGTCGGCATCGTCCAGGCGGTCGACCGCTTGGGGTGACAGCAACAGATGGTCGATGCGGTAGCCTTGGCCGGTTTCGAAGCCCCGGCCCCGGTAATCCCACCAGCTATAGCGCCCAGGCTCCCTGTGGAGGGCGCGGAAGGCGTCGGTGACGCCGAGATGGACGATCTGCCGCCAGGCGGCCCGTTCGTCTGGGTGGTAGCAGACGGTGCCGTCCAGCCGGTCGGGGTCGTAGACATCCTCCGGTGCCGGCGCGACGTTGTAGTCGCCGCCGATCACCATGGCCTCCTCCTGGTCGAGCAGGCCGCCGATGCGGTCGCGGAGGCGGCCGAAGAAGCCGAGCTTGTAGGCGAAGCGGTCCGAGTCGACCGACTGGCCATTCGGGACATAAACCGAGGCGACGCGGATGTCGCCCACGACGGCTTCGATATAGCGGGCTTCGACGTCCGTGTCGTCGCCCGGCAGTCCGCGCTGTACGTCCTCAATGGGCCGCTTTGCCAGGATGGCGACGCCGTTATAGGTCTTCTGGCCGTGGACGGCGACGTTGTAGCCCAGGTCACCGATTTCCAGTTCGGGGAAGGCCTCGTCGACGCATTTGATCTCCTGGAGCAGGACGACGTCCGGGCTCGCCTCCTTAAGCCAGTCGAGCACGTTGGGCAGGCGGGCCTTGATCGAGTTGACGTTCCAGGTGGCGATCTTCATTCCACAAACGAAACGGGCCCGAATTTCGGACCCGTTCTCCCTCAGTCAATATATCGGCCGCGGCAGGTCAGCCGATCGAGAAGGACGTACCGCATCCGCAGGAAGCCGTGGCGTTCGGGTTCTTGACCACGAAGGTCGCACCTTCGAGAGATTCCTGCCAGTCGATCTGCGATCCCTGGAGCAGGGAAAGAGACATTTCGTCGACGACGATCGTCGCTCCGTCATGTTCGAGCGACAGGTCGTCAGCGTTCCGCGCGTCGTCCAGGGTAAACCCGTACTGGAAACCCGAGCATCCGCCGCCCGACACCGAGACGCGTAACGCCAGGCCGGGGAGGCCTTCCTCCTCGACGATGCGGTTGATGCGGGACGCGGCACCGTCGGTCATCGACAGTCCGTAGTCGACGGCGGACAGTGGTTTCATCTGAGACATCCGAACTCCCTCTCGATGAGCTGGAGCGTTAATTCCCCAGATATTTAGGGACGTTTGCCCCCTTGTCAAATCGCTGCCGCCCTCAATCCAACCCGACATTGATCGCAGTCGTCGGCGGGACTACTTTCGCGGCCGATGACCCGTACTCCTGCCGTTTTCGCAACCCGTCCGGCACAGATACGCGGCCGGCTCTATTCGGAGCCGGAGAGCGCGACCCGTACGGCGTTTCAACGCGATCGCGACCGAATCGTCCATTCTGCCGCGTTCCGGCGACTGGAATACAAGACCCAGGTCTTCGTTTATCACGAGGGCGACAACTACCGCACGCGGCTCACCCATAGCCTGGAGGTCGCGCAGATCGCCCGGTCGATCAGCCGCCAGCTCGGGCTCGACGAGGATCTGGCCGAGGCCCTGGCGTTGGCCCACGATCTCGGCCACACGCCGTTCGGCCATGCGGGAGAGGATGCGCTCGACGCTGCCATGGCCGCGTTCGGCGGATTCGACCACAACGCCCAGACGCTTCGCATCGTCACGCGCCTGGAGCGCAAATACGCCGATTTCGACGGGCTGAATCTTACCTGGGAAACGCTGGAGGGCGTGGTCAAACATAATGGGCCATTGCCGCGGGATGGAGCACCGACCTACATCCTGGAATATGACGCCGGTCATGCGATGGAGCTCGATACCTGGCCCGGCGCCGAGGCTCAGGTCGCGTCGCTCGCCGACGATATCGCCTACAACAATCACGACATCGACGATGGGCTGCGGGCTGATCTGTTCAGCATCGAAGCCCTGAAGGCGCTGCCGATGGTGGGAGAGGTGTTCGCCGAGGTCGAGGCGCGCTATCCGGGCCTCGAACGGCGGCGCCTGGTCCACGAGGCGATACGGCGCCTGATCAACCGCATGGTCGCCGATCTGCTGACGGAATCCCGGCGACGGATCGAAGCGCTGGCGCCGGATTCCGTCGAAGCGGTCCGCCATCTCGGACAGCCGCTCATCGGGTTCTCCGAGGAGATGCGGGCAAACGACCGCGCGCTGAAGACCTTTCTGTTCGAGAACATGTACCGCCATTATCGTGTCAATCGGATGGCGAGTAAGGCGCGACGCGTGATCGCCGAGTTGTTCGACCTGCTGCTCGGTGAGCCCGATTGCCTGCCGACCGCATGGCGCGAGCGTGCCGCGGCGGCGGGTTCGCCCGAAACGGCGCGTGTCGTAGCGGACTATATTGCCGGCATGACCGACCGGTATGCCCTAGAGGAGCACCAACGCTTGTTCGACGTTTCCGCCAAGGCTTAGATGAATATTTTCAAATATTTCGCTGAACGGATTGATGAAACGGTTCGCGACCTGGAGGTGGCGGAGGTTTTGCCGGCGGGGCTCGACCGGTCACGTGTGACGGTCGAGCCGCCCCGTGATCCCGCTCATGGCGACGTCGCAACCAATGCCGCCCTGCTGCTCGCCAAGCCGGCTGGGATGAAGCCGCGCGACGTAGCGCAGGCGATCGCCGAACGTCTGGGCGAAGACCCGGCGGTGGCGGCGGCCGAAATCGCCGGGCCGGGCTTCATCAACCTCCGCCTGTCGGACGGTTTCTGGCATGCCTGCCTGAAGGACGTTCTGGCGGCGGGCATCGCTTATGGTGCCTCGACGATGGGTGAGGGACAGCCGGTAAACGTCGAATATGTCTCGGCAAACCCAACCGGGCCGCTGCATGTAGGACACAGCCGCGGTGCCGTATTCGGGGACGTGCTGGCGCGCCTTCTGGAGAAGGTCGGCTACGTCGTGACGCGCGAATACTACATCAACGACGCCGGCAACCAGATCGAGCAGCTCGCCTATTCCGCCTATGTCCGCTACCTCGAAGCCCTTGGCGAGACGGTCGACGAGGCCGCTTTCGAAGCCCGTTTCCCGGGCAAGGAATGGGCCTATCGCGGCGAGTACCTGATCCCGGTCGGAAAGGCGCTGGCAGCGGAGCACGGGCCTGCGCTTCGTGACGGCCCGGCCGAGAGCTGGATGCCGATCGTCCGGGACGTCTCGGTCGCGGCGATGATGGACCTGATTCGGGAAGACCTCGACGCCTCCGGCATCCGTCATTCGCTGTTCGTGTCGGAGCGCGAGATCGTTGCCGGCGGGGCCGTGGACCGGGCCATCGCCCATCTGGACTCCCTGGGCCTTCTCTACCGGGGCGTGCTGGAGCCGCCCAAGGGCAAGGCGCCGCCGGAGGACTGGGAGCCGCGGGAGCAGATGCTGTTCCGGGCGACCGACTTCGGCGACGACGTCGACCGTCCTCTCCAGAAGGGCGATGGCAGCTGGACCTATTTCGCCACCGATCTCGCCTATCACTACGACAAGTTCACCCGCGGCTTCCGCGACATGATCAATGTCTGGGGGGCAGACCACGGCGGCTACGTGAAGCGGATGAAGGCGGGTGTTTCGGCGCTGACCGAGGAACAGGCCAATCTGGACGTCAAGATCTGCCAGATGGTCAACCTGCTCGATCGTGGCGAGCCGGTGCGGATGTCGAAGCGCGCCGGGAACTTCGTGACGCTCCGTGACGTCGTCGATGCGGTCGGCAAGGACGTCGTGCGCTTCATGATGCTGACGCGCAGGAACGACGCGCCGCTCGATTTCGACCTCGCCAAGGTCACGGAGCAATCCCGGGACAATCCGGTCTTCTACGTCCAGTACGCTCATGCCCGCATCCGTTCGGTGATGCGCAACGCCGAGGAGATCCTGGGCGCCGACGCCGTTGCCGCGGCGCTTCAGGAGGCCGGCGACCTCGCCGCCTTGACCCATGACGCCGAGCTTGGTCTGATCAAACTGCTCGCTGCATGGCCGCGACAGATCGAAAGTGCCGCCGAAAGCCACGAGCCACACCGGCTGGCGTTCTATCTCTATGATCTGGCTTCGGCCTTTCACGGCCTGTGGAATCTCGGCAAGGAAGATCCCGGCTTGCGCTTCCTGATCGAAGACGACGTCGCAACGACGCATGCGCGGCTCGCCCTGATCGAGGGCGTCCGGCTGGTGATCGCATCGGGTCTCGACATCTTCGGGGTCGAGCCGGTGGAGGAAATGCGCTGAATGGCCTCGACACCGCCATTCGATGCCGAACGGTCTTCTGACGGCGAGGCCGACTACACGAACGGGGATTGGCCCCGGCCGCGGCGTCGGATCTTTACCCTCGGACGGGTGCTGGCGGTCCTGGCGGTTCTGGCCGCATTCGGCGCGGCCGGCTATGTGGCCTGGCTCGCCTACCATGAACAGCCGGCGCCTGTGATCGCGGTCGATGTCCCGTTGATCACGGCCCAGCAGGGACCGATCAAGGAACGGCCCGCCGATCCCGGCGGCATGCAGGTCCCCGACCAGGACAAGGCGGTCTACGACGTGCTGGACGGCGAGATCGACGAGCCGGTCATCGAGAAGCTTCTACCGCCCCCCGAGGAACCGATCGCGAAGCCGGCGCCTCCGCCAGCGCAGGTCGCGGAAGAGGCTGAGGGGGTAGCCGAGTCCGCCGCCGGGAAGCCCGGAGACGTGGCGGAAACGGTGCCTTCCGGCGAGGCTGAATCCGAAGCTGCCGGTACCGAGGCCGGAGCGGAGGCAACGTCGGTCGAGGCGTCGGAGTCTCAACCCACGGAGGAACCGTCCGGGGATGAGATGGCGACCGACGAGCCCGAAGCGGAGAGCGAGGAACCTGCCGCCGACATCGCCGCCGTCGAGGCCCAGCCAACCGTGACGTCGCCCGAGACGGTTCCGGCCGCCTCCGAACCGGAGGAGACGCCGGCCGCTCCTTCGACGGCGGGGACTGCCGCCGGGGCGTCAGGACAGGCGCCGGAAACCGCGGCGGCGCCGGTCGCCGCCGAGGCCCAGCCGAAGCCCGAGTCGACACAACCGGAAACGCCCGCCTCAAAGGCGCCCTTCGGCATACAGCTCGCGTCCTTCCGATCAGAGGACAGCGCCAATGCCGAATGGGAACGGTTGAAGCGGCTGATGCCCGAGCTGCTCGGCGGTCACGCGCCGCGGATCGACCGCGCCGATCTGGCCGAGAAGGGCGTCTATTACCGGCTGCGCGTGCCGGTGGGGCAGAAGGACGCGGCGGAAGCCTTGTGCAGGGATGTGCAGGCGCGCGGGGCAGGCTGCATCGTCGTGGGGTTCTGACAGGTGCCGCGGCCTCTCGTTCTCGGGCTTGCCGGAGTCGCGCCGAACCCAGACGAACGCCGCTTCTTCGCCGAAGCCGATCCCTTCGGTTTCATCCTGTTCCAGCGGAATTGCCATGAGCCCGCGCAGGTCGTGGAGCTGGTCCGCGAGCTGCGCGCTTCGGTCGGGCGTGACGACGCGCCGGTTCTGATCGACCAGGAAGGCGGGCGGGTGGCCCGGCTGAAGCCGCCGCACTGGCGGGCGGCACCGTCTGCGGCCCGCTTCGGCGCGCTTGCCGAGGTCGATTTGGACAAGGCGATCGAGGCGACCCGGTTGAACGCCGCGTTGATCGCTGCCGAGCTCAGTGCGCTCGGCATCGACGTCGACTGCTTGCCGGTTCTTGACCTGCCCGCCACCGACGCGGATCCGATCATCGGTGATCGCGCCTTCGCCGCAGACCCGGCGATGGTGGCGACGCTCGGCCGCGCCTGTTGCGAGGGCTTGTTCGCGGGCGGGGTGACCCCGATCGTCAAACATATGCCGGGACATGGCCGGGCGACGGTCGACAGCCACGAAAGTCTGCCGGTGGTCGATGCGGATCTCGCGACCCTGCGCGCCGCTGACTTCGCGCCGTTTCGTTCGCTCTCGGACATGCCGTGGGCCATGACGGCCCATGTCGTCTACACCGCGATTGATCCCGAACGGCCGGCGACGATGTCGCCCGCGGTTGTCGGCGACGTGATCCGGGGCTGGATCGGGTTCAAGGGAGTCCTGCTGACCGACGACCTGTCGATGGGGGCGCTTTCGGGCGCGATGGGCGACCGTGGCCGTGACGCGTTGGCCGCCGGCTGCGATCTCGCGCTCCACTGCAACGGCCGTATGGACGAGATGGAGGCGCTGGTCGAGGCACTGCCGCCGATGAGAGACGAGGTCTTCGCCCGGATGAGGTCTTCGCTCGTCCGTGACGCCATATCCGGTTTCGATACGGCGGCGGCCTCGTCCCGTCTGGACGCGCTGTTGAGCGAGGCGCCGGTTGTCTGACCGACCGTCCGAACCGGATGACGACTTCGACGAACCCATCGTCGCCGAGGACGATTCGCTCGTCCTGGCGCTCGACGGCTACGAAGGACCGATCGACCTGCTCCTGTCGCTCGCACGACGGCAGAAGGTCGATCTCACCAAGATCTCGATCCTGGCGCTGGCCGATCAATATCTCGACTATCTGGCGCGGGCCCGGCGCCTCAAGATCGAGGTAGCCGCGGATTATCTGGTGATGGCGGCGTGGCTCGCTTACCTCAAGTCGCGGCTGCTGCTGCCCGACGAACCCGACGAAGACGAACCTTCGGGCGAGGAACTGGCGGAAGCCCTGGCGTTCCAACTCGCCCGGCTGGAAGCGATGCGTGAAGCCAGCGAGAAGCTGTTGCGCCGGCCGCAGCTGGGCCGCGACATCTTCGCGCGCGGCGCACCGGAGGAACTCCCCGTCGACGAAACGCCGATCTATCGGGTCGGGCTCTACGACCTGCTGAAAGCCTATGCGACCCAACGGCGGCGGCAGGAACCCCACCGTCTGGAGGTCATGCCGACGCAATTCCATTCGATGGAGATCGCGCTGAAGCGCCTGACGGCTCTTCTGTCGGACGCACGGGATTGGCGGACCCTGGCGTCGTTCCTGCCGCCCGAGATCACCGAGGGGCCGTTGTGGCGCTCCGCGGTGGCGGCGACGTTCTCAGCCAGCCTGGAGTTGGTGCGCGAGGGCCGGCTGCAGCTCAGACAGGATTCGCTGTTCTCGCCGATCTATATGCGGGCGGTGGCCGCCCGGTCGGTCGAAAGCCAATGACGGATATCGGCCACTGGACCCGTGTCGTCGAAGCGATGCTGTTCGCGTCTGCAATCCCCTTGCCGCGAGATGCCATCGCCGCGCGTCTGCCGGAAGGTGTCGACCTCGATGCCATTCTAAGCACCATCGAGACCGCCTATGCGCCGCGCGGCGTCAATCTGGTGCAAGTCGCCGAGGGTTGGGCGATGCGGACGGCGCCCGATCTGGCCGGCGATCTGACCCGAGCGGAAACCGTCGAGCGGCGGCTGTCTCGAGCGGCACTCGAAACCCTGGCGATCGTTGCCTATCACCAGCCGGTCACGCGGGCCGAAATCGAAGGCATTCGCGGGGTGGCGGTCAGCAAGGGAACGCTCGATATCCTGTTCGAGACCGGTTGGATCGAGCCGCGAGGCCGGCGCCGGACACCGGGTCGCCCGGTCACCTGGGTGACCACGCCGGCATTTCTCGATCATTTCGGCCTCGGCAGCCTGAACGAACTGCCCGGCGTCGACGAATTGCGGGCGGCCGGCTTGCTCGATCCCACGATCGGCACTTGGCAATTAGGCGAGACCGGTGGCGGGGAAAGCGAAGACGGTGATGCCGAGGATGACGAAAACGATGATGAGTTCGCGCCGTGACCGCCCGCCCAAATGGCTCATGGCTGCTCAGTGATAGGCGCCTGACTGGCTTTTCGTCCGCGCCTTGTAAGGCGACGCGTGGCTTCCTATCCTCCTGTAAATGACACGCATTTGCATAAGGGGTTGACGTTTCATGCGTATCCTAATCACGGCGGCGAGTGCCGCCGCCGTTCTTTTCACGACCCTGGCAGCCGTCGCAGCCGATCCGGTGAACGTTTACTCGTACCGGAAGGAAGAGCTGATTCGGCCGATCCTCAATGCCTTCACCGAAGAGACTGGCATCGAAGTCAATCTGATCACCGGGAATGCGGGAGAACTCCACCAGCGTTTGAAGAGCGAGGGCAAGAACACACCCGCCGACGTGCTCGTCACTGTCGATGCGGGTAACCTGTCGCGCGCCAAGGAAGACGGGTTGCTTCAGCCCATCAAGTCCGAGGTTCTGGAGAAGTACATCCCCGAGCATCTCCGCGATCCCGAAGGCTACTGGTTCGGACTCTCGAAGCGCGCGCGCGTGTTCGTCTATTCCCCCGATCGCGTCGATCCGTCGGAGCTGTCCACCTATTTCGATCTCGCCGACGAAAAGTGGCGTAACCGGCTGCTCATTCGGTCGTCCACCAACATCTACAACCAGTCGCTGATTGCGGCGATGATCTCGGAATTCGGCGAGGAGAAGACCCAGGAATGGGCCCGTGGTCTCGTCGCGAACTTCGCGCGGCGGCCGCAGGGCGGCGACAGCGACCAGATTCATGCGGTCGAGGCGGGCGAGGGCGATCTGGCCTTGGTCAATACATACTATTACGGCCGCATGCTCGCTTCCGACGACGCCGACGAACGCGCCGCGGCGCAGAAGCTCAGGGTTTTCTTCCCCAACCAGGACGGTCGCGGTACCCATGTGAACGTCAGCGGCGCAGGCGTGACGGCCTATGCGCCCCACAAGGAGAATGCGGTCAAGCTGCTGGAGTTCATGGTCGGCGAAGAGGCCCAGGAGCTGTTCGCCAATTCCAACCAGGAATACCCGGCCCGCCAGGACGTGGCGCCGTCGAAGGAGGTTGCGTCCTGGGGGACGTTCAAGGAAGACAACCTGAACCTCTCGGTCCTCGGCGAACTTAACAAGGAAGCGGTGATGCTGGCCGACCGGGTCGGCTGGCGGTGAGCCGGAGCGTGACTTTGCCGTCCGGTGGAGGTATTGCCGCCACGGCATGACCACCTATTCCGTACTCGAGACCGAAGAAGCGTTGCTGCCGTCGCCGGTCGGGCGGCGGCGGCGCGGCTTTTGGGACTATGTGCCGTTCGCCGTCGCCGCCCTTGTCGCCGTGCCGGTTGTGGTGGTGCTCTGTCACGTCTTCGTTCCGGCCGGCGAGGTGTGGACCCATCTCGCCGAGACCGTGCTCGGACGCTACGTGACCAACACCATATGGCTGTTTCTCGGAGTCGGGATCGGCACCGCGGTCATAGGCGTCGGTACCGCCTGGCTGTGCAGCATGTGCCGGTTTCCGGGACGTCCGGTGTTCGAATGGGCGCTGCTGCTGCCGCTGGCGGTCCCCACCTATGCCATCGGTTTCACCTATGCCGGCCTGTTCGAATATGCCGGGCCGGTGCAAAGCCTGCTGCGAAGTGCCTTCGACTGGGGGCGGGGCGACTACTGGTTTCCTGAGCCGCGCTCGCTCGGCGGGGCCATCGCGGTCATGACGCTGGTCCTTTATCCATATGTCTACCTGCTGTCGCGGGCGGCCTTCCTGTCGCAGTCGGTCTGTGTCCTCGAGGTGAGCCGGACGCTCGGCCGATCGCCGTTTCGGAGCTTCCTGACGGTAGCCTTGCCCCTGGCGCGGCCGGCGATCGTCGGCGGGGTGTCCCTGGCGCTGATGGAGGCGTTGAGCGACTTCGGCACCGTTCACTATTACGGCGTCGACACCTTCACCACCGGCATCTACCGGACGTGGTTCGGTTTCGGCGAACCGGCCGCCGCCGCCCAACTCGCCGCGATGCTGATGGTTTTCGTCCTGGCGCTCATCCTGCTCGAACGAAGCTCGCGCGGCTCACGCCGCTTCCACCACACGAGTGCCCGCTACCGCCAACTGCCGGGCTACGCCCTCACTGGCGTGCGGAAGTGGCTGGCGGTTTCCGCCTGCTTGCTGCCCGTTCTGCTGGGTTTCCTCGTCCCCTTCGGTCAGCTCGGCGCCTGGACTATCGCGACGGCCGACAAGATGCTGGACGCGTCGTTCTTCGCACTGGCCTGGAACAGTGTTTCTCTCGCGACCATTACCGCGGTGATCGCGGTCTGTGTCGCGTTGCTGGTCGCGTATGCCTTGCGCCTCCGCGGCACCGTCCCGATGCGGGCGGCGGCACGCGCCGCCGGTCTCGGTTACGCGGTGCCGGGATCGGTGATCGCGGTCGGTGTGCTGCTGCCTTTTGCCTGGCTCGACAATCGGGTCGATGCCTTGGCCCGCGACTGGCTGGGTGTCTCGACCGGTCTCTTGCTGACTGGGACGATCCTCGCCCTGGTGTTCGCGTATCTGGTCCGGTTCCTCGCCGTTTCCCTCAACACCGTCGAAGCGAGCCTCGGCCGCGTCACCCCGTCCATGGATGGGGCGGCACGCAGCTTGGGCGCCTCGCCGGGCCGTGTGCTGTTCCGGGTTCACATGCCGATGGTGGCAGGCGGTTTGATGACCGCCGGTCTGTTGGTATTCGTTGACGTGATGAAGGAACTTCCGGCCACGCTGATCATGCGCCCGTTCGACTTCAATACCTTGGCGGTCAAGGCCTACGAACTGGCGTCGGATGAGCGGCTGGCAGATTCGGCGAGCGCAGCTCTGGCGATCGTCGTGGTCGGCATTGCCCCTGTGGTGTTACTGAGCCGCGCCATCACGCGATCCCGACCGGGCGGCGAGGGGCCGTGAGCGGCGCCGGTCTGGTGGTCGAGAGGGTCAGCCATCGCTTTGGCCCTCGACTCGTTCTCGACGCGGTCAGTCTGACGGTGGCGCCGGGCGAGGTGGTCTGCCTTCTAGGGCCGTCGGGAAGCGGCAAGTCGACCTTGCTGCGGATCGTCGCCGGTCTGGAATCCCTGCAGGAAGGCGCGATCTCGATCGGCGGTACCCTGGTTGCCGGGCCCGATGTCCAGGTCCCGCCCGAACGCCGGGGCGTCGGCCTGATGTTCCAGGATTTCGCCCTGTTCCCCCATCTGAGCGTGATCCAGAACGTGATGTTCGGTCTGACCGATCTCGCCCAGGCGGAACGGCGTGAACGGGCGAAGACCGCGCTTACCCGCGTCGCCATGGACGCCTTTGCCGACATGTATCCGCATACGCTGTCCGGCGGCGAGCAGCAGAGGGTAGCGCTGGCCCGTGCGCTGGCACCGCGTCCCCGCGTGATGCTGCTGGACGAACCGTTTTCGGGGCTCGACACCGGCACCCGCGACCGTGTCCGCCGGGAGGCTATCAAGCTGCTGCGCGAGACAGGGACCCCGACCTTGCTCGTCACCCACGACCCGGAGGAGGCGATGCGTACGGCCTCCCATATCGTGCTCATGCGCGAGGGCCGGATCGAACAGGACGGGTCACCACGCGATCTCTATCACCATCCGCGAACGGCGTTCTGCGCCAAATTCCTCGGCGAAACGAACAGCGTGCCGGGCATCGTGCGCGGCGGCATCGTCGAGACGTCGGTGGGGAAGGTTTCGGCCAATGGGTTTGCCGAAGGCGCGGCGGTCGATGTCCTCGTCCGTCCGGAAGCGATCCGCTTGACCGCGACGGACGGCGTCGGCCAGGAGAATGAGGGCGCGGACGCCACCGTGGTCGACCTTCGTGAACTCGGCCCGGCGACGCTCATGGAGCTCGGAGTGGATGGGGTCGAGAGACCGGTCGTCGCGCGTGTCGCCCTGACGGAGCCTCTGGCTGAGGGAAGCCGGGTGCGGGTTAGACTCGATCGCGACAGGGTCTTTGTATTTCCCCGCGAAACGTCCTAAGTAAGGGGTGAGTTGTGAGCCGGGCGGCGTTGCGTCGCATGCGGCCATTTGACATGATGCGCCGGCCTTAGAAGGCCGTGTGAGCGAGGAGTTTCACCATGTCGTTCGGGTTTTGGCAGATTGCCCTCATCCTGATCATCGTCCTGATTCTGTTCGGCGCCGGTAAGCTGCCGAAAGTGATGGGCGACGTCGCGCAGGGCGTGAAGAGCTTCAAGTCGGGAATGCGCGATGAAGCCGACGAAGACGAGAAGCCGCGGGAAGTGAAGCACGCCGATACAGTGCACAGCGAGACGGCCGAGAAGACGGGCTCCAAGGCCCCGGTCAAGGACGAAGCCGTCAACAGCTGATCCTGATCGCTCACCGGTTCGTGCTCCCGCTCTCAATTCGATACCGGCCCCATGTTCGACATCGGTTGGCCTGAACTCAGCATCATCGCCCTTGTGGCGCTGTTCGTAATCGGCCCGAAGGACCTGCCCAAGGTCTTTCGGACCGTGGGACGGTGGGTGGCCCAGGTGCGCGGTATGGCCAAGGAGTTTCAGCAGAGCGTCGAGGAGGCCGTCCGGGAATCCGAACTCGACGATGTGAAGCGTGAAATCGAGCAGATCGGCCGTACCGACGTGAAGAAGCAGATACAGAAGACGGTCGATCCGAAAGGCGAGCTCGACGAAGTGATCTCGCCGTTCGACTCCCGGGCCAAGAGCGGCAATGGCTCCAGCTCTAGCTCCAGCGAGACGGTTTCGGCGAGCACGACGGGCTCGGCCGGCAATACGGCCCAACCGGCCGAAAAGACCTCGACACCCGCAGCCGAACCGAAACAGGCGACGGAAGTCAGTAAATCCTCGGCGGACGCGTGATCCGTGGCTGAGGACGAGCTTGATGGGAGCCGGGCGCCGCTCCTAGACCACCTTATCGAACTGCGCAATCGCCTGATGTACTCGGTGATTGCGCTGATTATCCTGTTCGGTATCTGCTGGTTCTTCGCCGAAAACATCTACGGGTTCCTTGTGGAACCGCTGGCGAAGATCTACGCGGAGCAGGGCTCGCCCGGCCGGCGGATGATCTATACCAGCCTCACCGAAGCCTTCTTCACCTACATGAAGGTGGCTTTCTGGGCGGCGTTCTTCCTGGCTTTCCCGATCATCGCCAACCAGTTCTGGAAGTTCGTGGCGCCGGGTCTCTACAAGACCGAGCGCCGCGCTTTTCTGCCGTTCCTGTGTGCAACGCCGGTACTTTTCATACTCGGCGCGGCCATGGCCTATTACGTCGTCTTTCCGCAGGCCTGGAAGTTCTTCCTGAGCTTCGAGAGCAGCGGCGCCGAGAGCGTTCTGCCGATCGAGCTGGAAGCGAAGGTGAACGAATACCTGTCGCTGGTCATGAAGCTCGTCTTCGCCTTCGGCATCTGTTTCCAGCTTCCCGTCCTCCTGATGCTGCTCGGCCGGGCAGGGTTGGTGACGTCCAAGACGCTGGCGGAAAAGCGGAAGTACGCCATCGTCATTGCGTTCGTCGCGGCCGCGGCATTGACGCCGCCGGACATCATCAGCCAGGTCATCCTGGGCATTCCGATCATCGTGCTGTACGAGATCTCGATCTTCGGCGTACGGATCATGGAATCGCGGCGGCGGACCGTCGAAGAGTCCTCCGAATCCGAAACCGACGACGAGGCCGAAGCCGAAGAGCAAGCGGCCGGGTCGTCGGAGGCTGATGCCACCCGGCGTCCGCCGCCCGATGACGAGAGTGACGACGGCGTAGAGGAGACCGACTTCAACCTGAACCGCTGACGGTTCGGGGAGCGGTCCCCCAAAAATTCCGAGGCCTGAGCGATGCACGACCTGAAGTGGATTCGTGAGAACCCTGCCGCATTCGACGCGGGACTGGCGCGGCGCGGGCTGCCGCCTGCAGCGGAGGAGGTCGCCGCGCTCGATCAGCGGCGGCGGAGTCTGATCACCGAATCGCAGGAGCTTCAGCGTCGGCGCAACGATGCGTCGCGTGAGATCGGCACGGCGAAGTCGCGGGGCGAGGACGCATCGGCCGCGATCGAGGAGGTTGCCGCGATCAAGCGTCGACTGCAGGAGATCGAGGCCGAGGAGCGGGATGCGGTGGCGGCGGTCGACGCGCGGCTCGCCGAGATTCCCAATCTGCCGGGACCGGACGTTCCCGACGGACCGGACGAGACTGCGAACCGGCTTCTCCGGACGGTCGGAGAACCGGCAAGCCCGGACGGCGCCGCCGAGCATTTCGATATCGGCGAAGCGCTTGGGCAGATGGACTTCGGCGCGGCGGCAAAGATGTCGGGAGCGCGTTTCGTCGTGCTGTCCGGTCCCCTGGCCCGGCTCGAACGAGCGCTCGGCCAGTTCATGCTCGACCTCCATACGAGCGAGCACGGCTACCGAGAAATGGCGCCGCCGCTTCTCGTGCGCGATACGGCTCTGTTCGGGACGGGTCAGCTGCCGAAATTCGCCGAGGACCAGTTCCGCACGACGAACGACTACTGGCTGATCCCGACCGCCGAGGTTCCACTGACGAACCTTGTCGCCGGGGAAATCGTCGATTCCGACCGTCTGCCGCTCCGCTTCACGGCGCTGACGCAATGCTTCCGCGCCGAGGCGGGGGCCGCCGGCCGGGACACCCGCGGGATGATCCGCCAGCACCAGTTCACGAAGGTCGAGATGGTGTCGATCGTCGAGCCGGATCGGTCGGATGAGGAACTGGAGCGGATGACCGCCTGTGCGGAAACGGTTCTGAAGCGGCTCGGCCTGCCGTTCCGGGTCATGATGCTCAGCACCGGCGACATGGGGTTCTCGGCGCGCAAGACTCACGATATCGAGGTCTGGCTGCCCGGCCAGAATCGCTATCGCGAGATTTCGAGCTGCTCGAACTGTGGCGATTTCCAGGCCCGGCGGATGAATGCCCGCATGCGGAACAAAGGCGAGAAGGGAACGGCCTTCGTCCATACGCTGAACGGCTCCGGCGTCGCGGTTGGCCGCGCGCTGGTGGCGGTGCTGGAGAACTACCAGCAGCCCGACGGCTCGGTTGTCGTGCCGGATGTGCTGCGGCCCTATATGGGTGGGATCGAGCGGATCGAAGCGGAAGGCTGAGGGGGCAGCGTGCGGATCCTGATTTCCAACGACGACGGCATCAACGCGACGGGGCTCGAACGGCTGGAACGGGTCGCCCAAACTCTGTCCGACGACGTCTGGGTCGTCGCGCCCGAAACCGACCAGAGTGGGGCGTCGCATTCGTTGACGCTGGCCACGCCGGTAAGGCTTCGCCGCCTGTCGGAGCGTCGCTACGCCGTTGCCGGGACGCCGTCCGACAGCGTGCTGCTGGCGGTGTTGAAGGTCTTCGATGGCGAGAGACCCGATCTCGTGCTGTCGGGGATCAATCGCGGCGGCAATCTCGGTGAGGACGTCATTTATTCGGGGACGGTCGCCGCTGCGATGGAGGCGACTCTGCTCGGCGTTCCCGCGATCGCTCTGAGCCAGGACACCGCCGACCGCGCCCGCACGAAATGGGCGACCGCCGAGCATCATGCGCCGGGTGTCATCCGGCGACTGCTGGAAGTCGGCTGGCCCTCGAACGTGATGATGAACGTGAATTTTCCCGACGTGCCGGAGGACTCGGTCAGCGGCGTCCGCATGACCGTGCAGGGCCGCCGCAAGCCGGGCAGCGCCATCGACGAGCGGGTCGATCCGCGCGGGCGCCCCTATTATTGGATCAGTTCGGCGCGGACGGAGGAGGCGACGGTTCCCGGCTCCGATCTGGTGGCGATCGCCGACGGGGCGATCTCGGTGACGCCGCTGTTCATGGATCTCACCCATCACCAGACCTGTCAGTCGATGCAGGCGGTGTTTTCGTGAGCGCGCGACGGGCATGAGCGAGTCGGACAAGGCGCGGCTGCTTCTGGCGCTGCGGCGGGTCCGCATTACCGATTCGCGGCTTTTGGGTGCGATGGAGGCGGTTCCGCGGGAGCGCTTCGTCGCCGAAGCCTTCGCCGACCAGGCCTATAGCGACGTCGCCCTGCCGATCGAATCGGGGCAGACGATCAGCCCGCCCAGCGTTGCCGCGCGGATGATCGCCGCGCTTTCTCTCGGCGACCGGATGAAGGTGCTGGAGGTGGGGACCGGTTCAGGTTACCAGGCGGCCGTCCTCGCGCGGCTGTGCCGGCGCGTCTATACGATGGAACGGCGCCGCGACCTCTATGAACAGGCGGAGAAGCGCTTCCGGGCCCTCAATATCCACAACATCACCGGGAAGGTCGGCAACGGCTTTCTCGGCTGGCCGGAACAGGCGCCCTTCGACCGTATCCTGCTGACCGCTGCGGTTCTCTCGCCGCCGGAAAAGCTCGTGGCTCAGATCACAGAGGGCGGTCTGTTGGTAATGCCGGAAGGGTCGCCCGAGGGCGATCAGATGCTGGTGCGGCTGCGGCGCACGGCCGACGGCTTGGAGCGGGAGGAAATCGGACCGGTTCGGTTCATTCCGTTGATGGATGGCGAGCCCGTCGCGACATCGCGCTGAGAAACTTAATCCATCACTTGAAGAATGCAGCCGTAACCACGTACGATTCCGGGTGCGGTATGGAGCACGATCGCTTCACGGCGGAATGGCGTGAGTTGCGAGTCGTCCTCTGCGGATTTGATCCAGCCTTGCAGGAAGGCGAACGACGAGGATGCGGCGAGACCGTCAGGACTCGGGTTGGGCCCAAGTGGCGGGGGCACTTGCCCTCGTCCTACTGATTGCAGTCGGCGGCTGCACGCGCCGTGGCCCGCTGGCGCCCGTCGAGTACAAGGGAAGCGCGACCTATGCCGCGCCGTCGGCCATGGAGGTCACGCCGACCGCCTTTCCGCCGGTGATCGACGGTCATGTGCGTGTGGCGCCCGGTGACACGGTCTACGCGATAGCCAGACGTCACGGGGTTTCCGCCGAGGCGCTGATCGCTGCCAACCGCCTGTCTCCTCCCTATACCCTGCTGGTCGATCAGGTTCTGCGGATGCCGGAGGAGGCAGGGCGCACCCACACCGTCCAGCCGGGGGAGACCGTTTTCAGGATCGCGCGCTGCAAGGGTGTCGATATGGGCGCCCTGGTCGCGATGAACGGAATCGATCCGCCTTACGTGATCATGGTCGGCCAGACCTTGCGCCTGCCCGCGACCGTTGCGCCGCCGTCATGTCCGCCGGAAGTCGGGCGAACCGACATGGTTGCGACGGCCGATCCGCCGACAGTGCCGGTCGAACGGACGGTCATCGAACCAACGGAGCGATCGCCGGTGCAGCCGGAGCAGACCCAGCGGCACCCGCAGGACTCGACAATGACGCCGCCGGCAATTCCGGCCGCGTTTCCCGCCAACCGGCCGGCGGTCATTCCCGAGCCGCCGCCGCGGTCGTCAGGCAAATTCCTGTGGCCGGTGTCGGGGAAGCTGCTGTCGGGCTTCGGTCCCCGGCCAGGCGGCGGCCGCAATGACGGAGTGAACGTTGCCGCCGACCGCGGGACGCCGGTTCGCGCCGCCGAATCCGGCACCGTCGTCTATGCGGGCAACGAGCTACGGGGCTACGGCAAGATGCTGCTGATCCGCCACGCCGACGGCTGGATCAGCACCTACGCCCACAATGACGACCTGCTGGTGGATCGCGGCGATGTCGTGAACCGGGGCCAGGTTATCGCGCATGTCGGAAGCACTGGCGGTGTCTCATCGCCCCAGATGCATTTCGAACTGCGCCGGGGCGCCGAGGCGGTCGACCCGGTCAAGCATCTGAGCTGGCAATAGCCAGCACGATCATGCCAACGGCTTTCCGAGCCGGCCCGCAAGGTCCTGGATGAACTGCCAAGCCACGCGGCCGGAGCGGGCGCCGCGGGTGGCGGCCCATTCGATCGCCTGCGGACGCCATTCCGACTCGTCGACCCCGAGGTCGTATTCTCTGACGTAGCCGGCGATCATCTCCAGGAAGACGTCCTGGCTGCAGGCGTGGAAGCCGAGCCAGAGACCGAACCGGTCCGACAGCGAGACCTTTTCCTCGACAGCCTCCGACGGATTGATCGCGGTCGAGCGCTCGTTCTCGATCATCTCCCGCGCCATCAGGTGGCGGCGGTTCGACGTGGCGTAGAAGATCACGTTCTCCGGCCGCCCCTCGATGCCGCCCTCGAGCACCGCCTTCAGCGACTTGTAGGCGGTGTCGGCCCCGTCGAAGGAGAGGTCGTCGCAAAAGAGGACGAACCGCCGGTCGCTGTGACGGATCTGCGACAGAAGGACGGGGAGGGAGGCGATATCCTCGCGATGGATTTCCACCAGTGCCAGGGCGCCCGGCTGCTCGGCATTGATGTCGGCGTGGGCGGCCTTGACCAGAGAGCTTTTGCCCATGCCGCGCGCGCCCCACAGCAGCGCGTTATTGGCGGGGAGGCCGCGGGCGAATCGGCGGGTGTTGTCCAGCAGGACGTCGCGGACCAGCTCGATGCCCTTCAGCATGCTGAGATCGACTCGGCTGACCTTGGGGACCAGCGTCAGCGTGGCTGGGGAGGCATGCCAGAGGAAGGCGTCCCCGGCACGAAGGTCGACCGCGGGAGGCGGCGGCGGTGCGAGCCTGTCGAGGGCGTCGGCGATGCGGTTGAGTTGGCGTTCGAGCGCGGATATGTCGGTCATCGGTCTCGGAAAGCGGGTTGACGAGGAGAGTGAGTGATAGAGTATTGCACGCCCGAACGAGAACGGCCCGGCGCGCTAACCTATTGATAACGAGTAACTTACCATCGATCGGATGCGTTCACCTGATCGATGGTTGGTCCAGGGTCGGTCGCCACATGCCGGAACGACGTGTGGGGTGAACCTTGATCTAACACAGCTCCACACTGGTCCAAACCGCTCCGGGCGCTGGACGCCCCCGGCGTCATCGACATGATGGGGGGCTTCTGTCGGTTACGGTTGATCTGATTGAGATGCGTCTGATAATTAGTCGCATATTCGGCGGGCGCGAAACGCGACGGCCGGCGGTGTGATCGACGCGTTTCGGAGTTTCCCCTCATATGCTGAAGACCGTTCTGTTCCAGACCCACTGGTTTCTGGGCATCACGGCCGGGCTTGTGCTCATGGTCGTCGGCTTCACCGGCGGAATGCTGTCGTTCGAGGACGACATCATTCGTTGGCTGAGCCCAGGCGTCATCACCGTCGAGCCGGAACCGGGAGGGGCGTTGGCGCCGTCCGAACTGGTGGAACGGGTGGCGGCCGCCGAACCTGCCAAGACGGTAAGTGGTCTGACCCTGTCGTCGGACCCGGAGACCTCGGCGCGGGTGATGTTCGCCCCGCCGCCGGGAGAGGGACGCCGCCGCGGTGAAACCCGTTATGTCGATCCCTATTCCGGCACGCTGCTTGGTGAGCCGACCGGTGAGAAATTCTTCCGGTCGGTCATGGGGTTGCATCGCTGGCTGCTGTCCGGAGAGACGGGTAAGCAGATCGTCGGTGCGTCCACCGTCGCCCTTGTGTTCTTCGCGCTGTCCGGCCTTTATCTCAGATGGCCGCGACGGGCGCTGAGTTGGCGTGCATGGCTTCAACTCGACCTCAAGCATCGCGGCCGGAGCCTCTTGTGGGAGCTCCATTCCATCGTCGGCACCTGGGTTCTCATCCCCTACCTGCTGATGGCGCTGACGGGGCTCTACTGGTCCTATGATTGGTATCGGGACGGTCTTTATTCCCTCGCGGGGGTGGAGCGTCCCGCGTTCGGCGGGCGGCCCGGGGGGGCACCGCCCGCCGAACGGCGCGGCGAAGCCGGCGAAATGCCGCCGCAGCCTGGGTTGGGCATCGACTCTGCCTGGGCGATCTTCCTGCGCGAAGCGGGTGGTTTCAGCAGTGCGACGCTTCAGCTCGGCGACCGGCCGGGGCAACCGATCCGTATCCGCTATCTGGATGCCGATCCGCCGCATCCGCGGGCGAACAACACGCTTGTTCTCGACGGGAACGACGGTTCGATCGTCAATCACGAACGATACGTCGATAAGCCGCTGAACGAACGGCTGATGGGGAGCATCTTTCCCCTCCACAGCGGCAGCTATTTCGGTCTCGGCGGCGTGATCGTGCTGATGGTGGCGAGCCTGCTGATGCCGCTGTTCGCATTGAGCGGCTGGCTGCTTTATCTGGGTCGGCGCAAGCACAAGGCGGAGGCACGCGCCGCGGCGCGGGCGCTCGAAAGGTCGGCGCCGGCCGACGGAAAGTCGCAGATCGCCGGAGACCCGGTCCTGATCTTCTTCGCCAGTCAGACCGGCAACGCCGAGCGGCTGGCATGGCAGAGCGCATCCATGCTTCAGGCCGCCGGGCGACCGGCCAAGGTGCAGCCTCTCGGTCGCTTGGACCCTGGCGGTCTCGCCGGGGTAAAGTGCGCCCTGTTCGTCACCAGCACTTTCGGCGACGGCGAGGCGCCCGATTCGGCACGGCCGTTCCTGCGGGCGATGACCGACCGGTCGGTGCCGCTGGCAGGGTTGAGCTACGGGCTGCTGGCCCTCGGGAACCGCAATTACGAGCGATTCTGCGCGTTCGGGCATGCGCTCGATTCCTGGCTGCGTCGGCAGGGGGCCGAGCCGCTGTTCGACCGCGTCGACGTCGATCGCGGCGACGATGGCGCGTTGCGGCATTGGCAGCATCATCTGAGTTTGTTCGGCGAGCCGGCCGATATTCCGGATTGGCGGCCGCCTGCCTATAGCCGCTGGCGACTTACCGGGCGCCGACTGATGAATCCCGGCAGTGCCGGTTGGCCCTGCTTCCACCTGGAACTGGTGCCCACGGACTATGAGGGATTCGACTGGTGCGCTGGTGATATCGCCGAAATCGGGCCGCGGCATGCGCCCGAAACGGTTGCCGCCTATCTCGCCGAGGCCGGGTTGAACGGCGCCGTCGACGTCGAAAGTCCGATGGGGAATGGCCCGCTCGCCGAGGTGTTGAGCGGCGCGATCTTGCCCGAAATCGCCACGATCGGAGGTAAGAGCGAGGTCGAACTGGCTTCGATGCTCGTCCGTCTGCCGCACCGCGAGTATTCGATCGCGTCGCTGCCTTCGGACCGGGCCATCCACCTCCTGGTCCGCCAGATGCGGGGTCCGGACGGGGCGCCCGCGCTCGGCTCGGGCTGGCTCACCCTGCATGCGGCGCTGGAGGGGGAGATCGATCTGCGGCTGCGATCGAACCCTGGTTTTCATCCGCCGGAGGATGACCGGCCGATGATCCTGATCGGCAACGGCACCGGCATCGCCGGTCTTCGGTCCCATCTGAAGGCCCGCGCCCGCGCCGGCCGTCATCGCAACTGGCTGCTGTTCGGTGAGCGCAATGCCGCCACCGACAGCTTTTATGGCGACGAGATTCAGGCGTGGCGCACGGCGGGCATCCTCGAGCGCGTGGACCTCGTGTTCTCTCGGGACCAGGAGGAGAAGCATTACGTCCAGGACCGTTTGCGCGCCGAGGCCGACGGGGTCCGCGACTGGGTCGCCGAGGGTGCGGCCATCTATGTCTGCGGAAGCCTGAAGGGCATGGCGCCGGGTGTCGAAGAGGCGCTGACCGAAATCCTCGGCCAGGCTGCCGTGGAGCGCTTGGCCAGCACCGACCGCTATCGCCGCGACGTCTACTGACTCGTGCCGTTCGACGCGCGCCGACTTTGGTTGCAAAGGCCTAGTGGATCGGTATAGTCCGCCAATCCACGCAGACGCCTAGGAAATTTCATGCTCATCAGCCCAGCTTACGCGCAGGCGGCCACGGGCGCGGCGCCCGGATTCAGCATCATGTCGCTGTTGCCGATCCTGTTGATCTTCGGCGTCTTCTACTTTCTCCTGATCCGTCCGCAGCAGAAGAAACTCAAACAACATAAGGACATGGTGGCCGGCCTTCGTCGTGGAGACCGGGTCGTCACCGCCGGCGGCATCATCGGCACCGTTGCGAAGGTGGAGGACGACACCATGATTTCCGTCGAGATCGCCCCGAACGTGCGGGTCAAGGTCTCGCGGCCCACCATCGCCGAGGTTCTGGCCAAGACCGAACCGGCCCCGGCCAGCAATGATGACGACGACGACAGCGAAAAAAGCGAAGACGACAGCACGACGTCGACGCGCGGGGGCGGCCGGCGCAAGCCGAAATGACACGCCTTTCCCGCCACCTGGGTTTGCGGATTAGGCCGCAAACCGCCGGAGCCTGATCCATATGGTTCGTTTCGAGCGCTGGAAGATCGCGCTGGTCGTCGGGATTCTCGTCCTCGGCGTCCTGTTCTCGTTGCCAAACTTCTTCAGCCGGGACGCTGTCGAGTCCTGGCCTGACTGGATTCCCAACAAGCAGATCAGTCTCGGTCTCGATCTTCAGGGCGGTTCTCACCTCCTGATGGAGGTGGAGGTGGGTGCCGTGGTCCGCGAGCGGCTGGAATCGCTGGTCGACGAGGCCCGCGTTCGCCTTCGCGGTGACCGTATCGGCTACACCGGTCTCGGCGTTTCCGGCAATGCGGTACACCTCACCATTCGCGATACCGGCCAGATCGACGCTGCCGTCGAGATTCTGCGCGATATCGACCGGTCCGTGATCGTATCGAGCGATCCGGACGGAACGGTGACGCTGACTTTGACCGAGCAGGCGATGACGGAGCGTCAGCGCTCGGCGGTCGACCAGTCGATCGAGATCATTCGTCGCCGTATCGACGAGACCGGAACGCGGGAACCGACCATTCAGCGACAGGGCGAGCAGCGCATTCTGGTGCAGCTTCCCGGCGTCGACGACCCCGAGCGAATCAAATCACTGCTCGGGACCACCGCGAAGATGAACTTCCGGCTCGTGGACGACAGCGTGCCGGTCGGTGAGGCCGTGCGCGGACGGGTGCCGCCGGGCTCGGAGCTGCTGTACGGTGAGGACGACCGCATCGCCAATGGCCAGCCGGTGCCCTATGTGGTGCGCAAGCGGGTCGGGGTGAGCGGCGAGAATCTGACCGACGCCCAGGCGACCTTCCAGCAGGGCCAACCCGTGGTCAGCCTGCGCTTCGATGCCGTCGGAGCGCGGCGTTTCGCCGACCTCACCAAGGAAAACGTCGGGCGTCGGTTCGCCATCGTTCTCGACAACAAGGTGATCAGCGCGCCGGTCATCCGTGAACCCATTCCGGGCGGCAGCGGCGTCATCTCCGGCAGCTTCACCGTGCAGTCGGCCCAGGATCTGGCGTTGCTGTTGCGGGCCGGCGCCTTGCCGGCGCCGCTGATCATCCTCGAAGAGCGGACGGTCGGTCCCAGCCTGGGCGCGGATTCCATCCGGGCGGGTGAGTTCGCCTCTCTGGTCGGGCTCGTCCTCGTCGTCATCTACATTATTGCCGCCTACGGGTTGTTCGGGCTGATGGCGACGGTGGCGCTGTTCGGCAACATGGTGATGATCTTCGCCTTGCTGACGGCTTTGCAGGCGACCCTGACATTGCCGGGCATCGCCGGCATCGTGCTCACCATCGGTATGGCGGTCGACGCCAACGTTCTGATCTTCGAGCGCATACGCGAGGAGGTGAAGGACGGACGATCTCCGATCTCGGCTGTCGATATCGGCTTCCGTCAGGCGCTACGGGCTATCGTCGACTCGAATCTGACGACTCTGATCGCCGCCGTCATTCTCTATCAGTTCGGTTCCGGCCCGGTGCGCGGCTTCGCCGTCACCCTGGCGATCGGCATCGCCACGTCGATGTTCACCGCGATCATGGTGACGCGCATGTTCGTCGTTCTGTGGCTGCAGCGCCGCCGACCGCAACAGCTTCCGGTCTAGGAGGACGAAGCCGCCCATGCGACCGCTTCGCGTCATTCCCGACGGCACGCACATCCCGTTCATGCGCTGGCGGAAGATCGCCTTCGTATTCTCGCTGCTGCTGGGCATCGCTTCGGTGGCGCTGTTCTTCACGCGAGGCCTCAACTACGGCATCGACTTCGAAGGCGGTATCCTGGTCGAGGTGCAGACGCCGGGTCCGGCCGACCTCAGCGAGATGCGGACCCGCCTCAACAATCTTGGCCTGGGCGGTGTGTCCCTGCAGGAATTCGGCGCGCCCAACGACGTGCTGATCCGTGTCGAGCGACAGCCGGGCGAGGAAGCCGAGCAGCAACGGGCAGTCGAGGCGGTGCGGGCGGCGCTGACCGAGGAATACGGGGATGGCGTCGACTATCGCCGCGTGGAGTTCGTCGGTCCCAAGGTCGGTTCCGAACTGGTGGTGGCCGGTATCGAAGCGGTCGTCTTCTCGGTCATCGCGATGCTGTTCTACATCTGGTTCCGCTTCGAATGGCAGTTCGGCATCGGTTCGGTCGTGGCCCTGATCCACGACGTGGTCCTGACCATCGGCATGTTCACCATCACCGGGATCGAGTTCGATCTGGCGACAGTGGCGGCGGTGCTGCTGATCATCGGTTACTCGATGAACGATACCGTCATCGTCTACGACCGCGTGCGTGAGAACCTCAGGAAATACAAGAAGGAAGATCTGGAAGTTCTGCTCGACCGCAGCATCAACAACACGCTGGCGCGGACCTTCAATACCTCCTTCACCACTTTGCTCGCGCTGTTCGCGCTCTATTTCCTGGGCGGCGAGGTGATCGCGGGCTTCAGCTTCACGATGATTTGGGGCATCGCGGTCGGGACCTATTCATCGATCTTCATCGCAGCACCTCTGCTGATGGGCCTGAACCTGCGGCGCGACCGCGGCGAAACGGCGGAGGATGCGGCGGGAGACAAGGCGCCGGCCTCGCGCTGAAGACCTGACCGTCCTCACGGTCTCGGTCTGGGGGCGAACGACGGTAAGGAGGCTTCGGTGGATATCAGCCCGCTCATTCCGGGCGACCGCCAGGTCATCGAGAGCTATGGCGGTGGCGGCTTCAAGATCAGTGGAGAGCGCTTCGACGGGTCGGTGGTGATCTTTCCCGAGCGCGTCGTCGCCTGGTCGGTCGCCGCAGCGGGGGACGTGACGCCCGAAATGATGGCGATCATGGCGGGTGCGGAAGCACCGGCCGTCGATCTTCTCCTGTTCGGCAGTGGGAAGGGCTTCGCCCGCCTGCCGGAACCCGCAGTCCGCGCCGTGCGTGGGGCCGGGATCATCGTCGAGACGATGGACACCGGCGCCGCCTGTCGGACCTATAACGTCTTGATGGCCGAGGGCCGGCGCGTTGCCGCGGCCCTGATCGCCGTACCGTAACGGACGACGCGGTGGCGGACGGCGCCCTGTCCTATTGCGGAGCCGAAGTTCGCAGCCACGACAACGACCGATTCCTCTGTGCCCTGTTCGCCCCGCCGGATGCGCGGGAGGACTTATGGGCCCTCTACGCGTTCAATCTCGAGGTCGCACGGGTGCGAGAGAGCGTTTCGGACCCGACGCTCGGCGCGATCCGCATCCAGTGGTGGCGTGACGCCGTCGCGGCGATTTACGACGGCCGGCCGCCGCACCACCAAGTGGCCCTGGCGCTGGGCGAAGCCGTCGAACGCGGCGGACTGACCCGCTATTACCTCGACCGGCTGCTCGACGCGCGGCAGGACGATCTCGATGACGAACCGATCGGGACGCTGGAAGAACTCGATGCCTACGCGGCGGCCACGTCGGCGTCACTCGCTTCCCTGACTCTGGAGGCGAGCGGTGTTCGCGACGAGGCGCTGGATCAGGCGGCAGGAGAAGCGGCGACGGCCTACGCGCTCGCGGGAATCCTTCGTGCCGTCCCGTTCCACGCCCGGTTTCGCCATATCCGGCTGCCCACCGCCCTGATCGAAGAGGCGGGCGTGCGCCGTGAGGAATTGTTGGCAGGGCAGGGCAGTCCGGCTCTCGCCACGGTGGTCGAGGCGATCGCCGAGCGCGCCCGATCGCACCTGTCTGCCGCGCGTCGGATCGGCCGCATGCCCCGGGCCGCCTTGCCCGCCGTCCTTCCCGGCGCGCTGGCCGACCGTTATCTCGCCCGACTTCGCGCCGCCCGCTATGACGTCTTCGCGCCGAGCCGCGAACCGGCCCCGATCACACGACACTTGCGGTTGATGCGCACCGTGCTGACCCGGCGGCTGTAATCATCGGATTTCGTGTCGACGTCGTTCCCGCGAAAGCGGGAACCGGCTTTGGCAGGAACCTGTCGGAGGATGCGCGCCCGCGCGGGCATGACGGGGGATTGGTTATTCCGCCGCGACCGGCTCTGGCTTCAGCCACCCCGCGAGGTCGTCGAAGGCTCGGCGGGCCATGGCGGACTTGCGCTCGTTCTTGCGGACCTTGTCGGGCAATGGCGGGAACAGGCCGAAATTGACGTTCATCGGCTGGAAGGTAGCCGAATCGCCGCCGCCGGTGATGTGGGCGAGCAGGGCACCGAGCGCGGTGGTTTCGGGCGGTCGCCGTATTGAGTCGCCCAGGCGTTCCGCAGCGGCAAAACGGCCGGCGAGCAAACCGATCGCCGCGCTTTCGACATAACCTTCGACGCCGGTGATCTGCCCGGCGAGACGGAGGCGCGGGTCGGCCTTGAAGCGGAGCTGCGGGTCGAGGACCCGCGGACTGTTGATGAAGGTGTTGCGGTGGAGGCCGCCGAGGCGGGCGAACTCCGCTTTCTCTAGCCCCGGAATCGTCCGGAAGATGTCCTTCTGCGCGCCGTAACGCAGTTTGGTCTGGAAGCCGACCAGATTGTAGAGGGTGCCCAGTGCATTGTCCTGGCGAAGCTGGACCACGGCATAAGGGCGGTGGCCGGTTCTGGGATCGGTGAGTCCCACCGGCTTCATCGGACCGAATGCCAGGGTCTCACGGCCGCGCTCGGCCATCACCTCGATCGGCAGGCAGCCTTCGAAATAGGGGGTGTCGGCCTCCCATTCCTTGAACTCGGTCTTCTCCCCGGCAATCAGGGCGTCGATGAAGGCGTAGTACTGGTCGCGATCGAGGGGGCAATTCACATAGGCGGCCGTATCGCCGCCGGGGCCGGCCTTGTCGTAGCGCGACTGGAACCAGGCGATGTCGAAGTCGATCGTCTCCTTGTAGACGATCGGCGCGATGGCATCGAAGAAGGCGAGGCTGTCTTCGCCGGTGAGGCTTTTGAGCGCCGCGGCGAGATCCGGCGAGGTGAGCGGGCCGGTCGCGATGATCACTGACTGCCATTCCGCCGGCGGCAGGCCTGCGATCTCTCCCCGTTCCAGGGTGAGCAGCGGATGCTCTTCGAGAACGACCTGAACTGCGGCGGCGAAGCCGTCTCGGTCGACCGCCAGCGCGCCGCCCGCCGGGACCTTGTGGCGGTCGGCCGCGGCCATGATCAGCGAATCCGCGCGCCGCATCTCCTCGTGCAGCAAGCCGACCGCGTTGCCCATGGCGTCGTCAGAGCGGAACGAGTTCGAGCAGACGAGTTCGGCCAAGCTGTCCGTCACATGGGCGTCGGTACGCCGCACGGGACGCATCTCGTGCAGAACCACAGGCACGCCATGGCGTGCGAGCTGCCAGGCTGCCTCGCTGCCGGCCAGGCCGCCGCCGATGACGTGAACGGGTTCGATTTTGCTTTCGGCCATTGCCTCAACGTCGCTATTGATCACGGGAAGTTCAGCATCCGGTTCTCCGGTACCGGATGCTCGAGTCTCTCCGGTACCCCGCTCGGCTTCGGCCGAGAATGACGGATGCCGCCGCACAATAGATATCCGGGTCGGACCCGGCAATGTCGTCCGGTATCGGCGGTCAGCCGGGGCCGCTCAACAGGAGATGGATATTGGATCTCGGACAGCGCAATGCCTTGCTCAACGGCTTGCTTTTCATCGCTTTCGCGGTGCTGCTGACCGGCGGCGGCCTCCTGTACGCGATGCTGCCGGAGGGCGGCTTGCTCGATGCGCTCGGACTTCAGGTCATGTTCCCGGTACGCGGCGACGGCGCGACCAGCGGCTGGCTCAGCCTGTTCGTGGCGCTGGGCATCGTGTTCCTGCTGGAAGGCGGCATGTGGCAGCTCCGCACCGGGCGGACGTTCAGGCGGCTGAAAGCCAAATCACCGGTCGATCTCGATTCCCAGCCGGCGCCCGCGCTCCGTCGCATTCTCGATCCGATCGTCGGGGCTGCGATCGTGCTCGGGGCCGGCTTCGGCGTGCTGGTGCTGCTGATCGGCTTCGTCGAGCTGTTCTGGAGTGGGCAGCTGCATATTACACCGGTCGCCGTGGCCTTCGTGGCGGTGATCGCGGCTTATATCGTTTTCCGCTTAAGGCCTCTGCTCAGGCGCAGGCACGGCGACTGAGTCCGCGGGTCATCGTCCGGGACTGTTATCGTCAGGCGCGCTTGCGTTCGTCGTCGCGGACCGGGGATGCCTTCCGGCCGCTCTGCCGGTCGAGATGCATGGCGAGGAACCGGCCGGTATGGCTTTCCGGAACTCGGGCGACATCCTCGGGTGTGCCGGCGGCGACGATGCGACCGCCCCCCGATCCGCCCTCCGGACCCAAGTCGACGATCCAGTCCGCGGCCTTGATGACGTCGAGGTTGTGCTCGATCACCACCACGGTGTTGCCGGTGTCGACGAGAGCCTGGAGAACTTCCAGGAGTCGCCGGACGTCCTCGAAATGGAGGCCGGTCGTCGGTTCGTCGAGGATGTAGAGCGTCTTGCCGGTGGCCCGCCGTGACAGTTCCTTCGCCAGCTTGACGCGCTGCGCCTCGCCGCCGGAGAGCGTCGTCGCCGGCTGACCGACGCGGATATAGCCGAGGCCGACCCGCTGCAGTGTCTCCAGCTTGTCGCGGATCGCCGGCATCGCCTTGAAGAACTCCGCCCCGTCGTCGACGGTCATGTCGAGAACGTCGGCGATGGATTTGCCCTTGAAGGCGATCTCCAGGGTCTCGCGGTTGTAGCGCTTGCCCTTGCAGGAATCGCAGGTGACGTAGACGTCCGGCAGGAAGTGCATCTCGATCTTGATGACCCCGTCGCCCTGGCACGCCTCGCAGCGTCCGCCCTTGACGTTGAACGA
>PBKC01000082.1 GCA_002721365.1 Rhodospirillaceae bacterium
AAGTGTCGCGGCACCATCGTTACGAGATACGGAAGTCCGAAAGGGTCTGTGAGACCGGTGTGGTGTCGCTGCAGGATCGAATCGATGAGTGGTGCGCTCTTTACGACACGCTCGTCGCCCGGCACCGCCTTGGGCGCAGTCACAAGTTCTCGCGATCGTATTTCGAAGTGCTGGCCCGCATGCCGGAGTTCGTCGCGATCGGCGCGACCATCGGCGGGCGATTGGTCTCATGCCATATCTGGGTGAGGTTCGATGGCCGCGCTTACAGCCATTTGAGCGCGTCAAGCGAAGAGGGCTACCATCATGCGGCGGCCTATTCCGTCATGGACTATGCCATCGCTCATTTCGATGGGTGCCGGCTGATCGATCTAGGCGGCGTTCCGGACAACAGTCCGTCTGGTCCCGGTCTGCAACGTTTCAAGAAGGGCTTCGCCAACGGCACGCGTCGGAACTGGATCTGCGGGAGCATCGTTGATCGTGATCGGTACGATTCGTTGAGCCGCGGCATCGACAACGGGCCTGCTGCGACCATGTACTTCCCCGCCTATCGGGCGTTAGGTCAGGCATGACGCGGGAGGTGGCGGCGAAGAGCACGGCGATCTGTGTTCTGGGCATGCACCGGTCCGGTACGTCGCTGCTCGCACAGATGCTGGGCCGATGCGGTGTCTACCTGGGAGAAGAAGAACGTCTCGGCAGACCCGGCGGGTCTGACAATCCGGGCGGTTATTGGGAGCATGCGGCGTTCCGGAAGCTGAACGACCGTATCCTGGAACGGCTGGGGGGAACCTGGAAGTCTTTGCCCGAGTTCGGGGAGAACTGGGCTGCCACTCATCCCGGGCTAGGCGATCTCAGGCAGGAAGCACGGACCGTCCTGGATAGGTTCCGGGGTCGGGAGGTCTGGGGATGGAAGGACCCGAGAAACGCCCTTACTCTGCCGTTCTGGCAGGAACTGGTGCCGGGGCTACGTGGCGTCGTGCTGTTCCGCAATCCCGTCCAGGTCGCCATGTCGATGCAGGCGCGCAGGCTTCAGGGAAACTTAAAGTTCAGCGTCCCATTCCACACGGCGCTGAACTTGTGGCTGGCCTATTACCAGAATGCTCTCAAGTCGATTGAGGGGAGATCGGGCTATGCCATCGTGCATTACGATGCTTTGCTGCATGATCCTGAGACCGAGCTTCAGCGCATCCTGGAACTTGTTGGCGTTCCGTACGGAGGGGAGAAGGTGGAGGAAGCATCAAGGCTGGCTTCCGGCGACCAGAACCGTAATTCCGTTTCCGATGGATTGCTGAAAGTGGCGGAGATACCGCCGCAGATCCGCGAGATGTATGCGGCGCTTTCCGCAGGTGCCGGTCCGCAGTTTCGGTCCATCGCGAAAAATGCGGGATATCAGCGCCGACGGAAGAATGCGGATTCGGGCATCCTGTACAGAAAGCTGGTGGAGGCTTGGGCCGCGATTGAGGACACTCCGGCGATGATCGAGTCTGAACACCTCTCCGCCAGGAAGCCACCGCTGCCGCTGACCTTGGCGGACTTGGACATAGTGGTCGTCCACTATCGGCATTATCGACCGACAGTGGCGATGCTCAACGCCTTGTTCCGCCATTATCCCGAGGTCGATGTCACTTTGGTCGACAACAGTGGCGGGCAGTGTCCGGTCATCGAAACCGTCTTGCCCTATCTCGGCTCCTTTTCTTCGCAAATCCACGTGATCGTCAATTCCGCCGGCGACAGCGGCGATGCCGGGCGATTTTCACATGGTGCCGGCATTGACTTGGCCTGCGCGCAGAGCGAGCGGCTATATCTGCTCAGTATGGAGACCGACACCTTTGTCCTGGAGCGCGGCTGCATCGAGTTCGTGATGTCGCTGATGGATGCCGGCTACGAATGGGCCGGTTTGGGCCAAAAGCCGATCGACGGTGTGTTCCATAGTTTCAGCCCGTCGTTCGCGATATTCCGGACGGATCTGATCCGTGCCTATGGTCTGTCGTTTCGACGGCGCTCTCGTGAACCGCATGAACGAGACTCCGACGATCCGTTGATTCGCCATCACCGTCAGACCGCGGAGCGGGTACGAAACGGCCTGCCACCGGATTACCCGGACGGCAAACCGCCGAACACCTACCGGCAGCCGCCGGAGAGGATCATTGCGCTGGAAACCGCCCACGAATCCTATTTCGACACAGGTGAGTGGGTTCATCGCTTCCTTTCGCAGATGGGGCATCGCGGGTACCTGTTTCGAACCCTTCCTTCCGTTTGCCACACATGGGGAAGCCGCGACGAAACCCTGTTTCTGGAGAATTTTCGCCATCAATTGCCCGATGAGGACCTGAATGCGTATCTGCCGCCGGCGCTGCAGGTCGCTACGGATCTCAAGCCGATCGTGCTGGCAGGCTTTTCATTCAGTGCGATGGACAAGCAGACCCTGGCAGAGCATTGGCATTGGCAGGACGGGGCGGCGGGGGAGCTCACCGTGAGCGACGACACCGTCCTTCAAGTCGATGTGAATGTGGGAGCCGAGGGAAAGGCCTATCTGATCATGGGAGAAGGCCGCCCGTCGGAGCCGCCGCCAGCCCGCCTTGGAACCCGGATTGCTCCGAATGCCTTGTCCAGCCTCGAATGCACGCTGGAGACCTCCGGCTCTCTGCGCGTCGCGCTCTGGCTGATCGAGTATGGAGGCGGAAAGCGTATTCAGCACCGTGTCTGCTCGCGTGCAAGAGACGGGCGCTATCGTCTGGACTTCGTAACGAGCGCAGCGACGGACAGTTTCCGTGTGCTGTTTCGCTTTGTCGGCACGGGGTCTGCACGGATCGGCGACCTTACCATGCTGAGTGGAGAATGAGGGGGCAGTGACCAGAGCGTCTCTGACGATGGCATTGGCGGGGCGGCGCAACCGCCGGGACCGCATTCGGCCATATAAACTCAATTGGCGGAACGCCTGCTCGCCCAGGGCGTCATTGCGGACGAGATAACTTGCCGACCGTCTATTTGCACATCGGGCGTGGCAAGACCGGGACCACGGCGCTTCAAAGGTACATGGCTTCTGTAGCCGATTCTTTGGCCGCCCAAGGGATCCACTATGTTCGCGCGGGCGGGGGAGCACGGGGGTCGGGACATCAGGATTTCGCCAAGAGTTTCATCCGGAACCTGCCAGATTACATGACGCCGCCGAGTCAGCCTGATGCCGCTCGGCGCTCGGTGGCAGGGGAGATTGCCCATTGCGGGGCCGAGCATATTGTTCTGAGTTCGGAGAACTTCGAACTGGCTGATCCTGGCATTCTTCGCGATTTCTTCTGTTCGCTGCCACTTTCGTATGATGTAAAGGTCATATACTTCGCTCGCTCACAAGACGAGCTTGCCGAATCTGAATACAATCAGATGGTAAGAGTGAAGGGTGAAAATAGATCGTTCAAGGAATATGCCATATCCTATATTAGTGAATATGATTATAGTTCTATTTTATCCCCGTGGACTCAAGAATTTGGTGCGGAAAACATAATATGCAAAATATATGATGGTGTTCGGAGTAATATTGTCAGCCAATTTATGGAATGTATGCCAATTGTTCTATCCCAGTCATTAGATGCGAGGATATTGGCGCCGAACGGCGCGGGCATTAACGCATCAGTTGGTCTCAGAGCCCTCGTTTTTGCCCGTATCTTGAACGGTATTGATCTGGGAGATCGTTTCAAATTTTACGAAACGATATTTCGAGGTTTGGTGGACCACGATATACCGGCGCTGCTGTTCGATAGTAGCGAAGCGCGTCAATTCCGCGAGCAGTTCGCGGCGAGCAACAAGGTGTTTACGCGCCAATATATGGGGCGAGAGCTGGCTGACCTCGGCGGCCGACGGTATACGGATGAGCAAAGAGACGCCATTCGCTCTCGGATCAAGGCCATAAAACTGGATTCATGGTAGTGTTTCGTTGTTATCATAAACATAATGGCGAAATCTTGTAGGGATATAAAGATATCAGGCTGCCTCTAGACTCGATCGCGACGTTTCTCGTTGAAATGGCGGGCAAAACGACCAGTAGGCCGATGTCTCCGCGCACGAGGTTCTGTAAGAACCTTTCAGGTTCCGGCAGGTCTCGGCGCGAGAGAGAGGCATATATTCCTATATTTTCGAGCAGCGCTTCGGAGACTGAACCTGGATTCAAGCCGATCACTTAGGGCTTTGGCGATGGTGGTCAGGATAGCCGAGCCTCGCCATATAACACTTTGCTGATGTGTTCGGCTCAAGTGTTCGTCAGACCGCAGCCTTGCTACCCTTTTCTGGCGAACTCGATGACTCAGATCAAGACCGTCTCGGGTCGAATCAACCTCGGGCGTGAATCTTGATCTGCTTCAAAGAGCAGGGAGCCAGGGAACACCTCACGCCGTTTCGGCGTGCGGTGACCGCGCTCTAGAAATAGCATGGGGTGCGGCTTCGGGCCCAAAGGCCGGGAACTGTCGCAAGGGATGGTGAGAGTGACCACAAGCGACGACCAATGAGCAATGTCACAACGCTCATTCGCATCTGACAGACATTCGCTTGCGTCGATTTCCGCCGTGGCGGAGCCGGCGGACGGGCTGTTCGGCGATCAATGGCATCTACTCAATGTGGGCCAGACCGGCGGGCAGCCGGGTATCGACATCAACGTTGTCGATATCTGGAATGACTATACGGGCGCCGGCATAGTCGTCGGCGTGGTCGACGATGGGGTGCAGCACGCCCATCCGGATCTCGATGGCAATTATGACACAAGCCGTGACTACGATGCGGTCACCGGGGGGCAAGATGCCGCGCCCACCGCGCTGTCAGGCAGTCAGCAGGCCCACGGAACCGCGGTCGCTGGCCTGATCGCCGCCGAACGGGATGGCGTTGGCGTGGTTGGTGTCGCCTATGGCGCGACGCTGGTGGGCTACCGTATGAGTTACGACGGCGTGGGGCCGCCGCGCCAGGAAGTTGATCTCCTCGAGCGTCAAGTCGAAGTCGATATCGCCAACAACAGTTGGTCGTTCACCAGTCCCTTCGCGGACAACTTTCTGCGGTCGTATTTCAGCGCACACCACGCGGCTCTCGTAAACGGAGTGAGCGAGGGACGGGATGGTCTTGGTACGGTATTCGTGTTTGCTGCGGGTAATAGCCGAGAAACCGGCGATAATGTAAATTATCACAACCTGCAGAATGCGCGAGAGACGGTCGCCGTTGCAGCGGTCGATCACACCGGTGATGTGGCTTATTACTCGACCCCCGGCGCCGCTATTCTTGTGGGCGCTCCCAGCTCCGGCGCTGGAGTCGGTATTGTCACGACGGACCTCAGTGGAGCCGGTGCCGGTTATTCCGCGGGTGATACAACGTCGGTGTTCGGCGGGACCTCTGCTGCAACACCCATCGTGTCGGGCGTTGTGGCGCTCATCCTGGACGCGAACCCGTCACTGGGCTACCGGGATGTGCAGGAGATACTCGCCTACTCCGCTCGCCCGCTCGATCCGCTTGCGGCAAATGAAAACGGGGCACGTAACTGGAACGGCGGCGGTCTTATCGTCGACCACGACGTCGGCTTCGGTTTGGTCGATGCCCATGCTGCGGTGCGTCTGGCGGAAACCTGGACGGTTCAGTCGGACCGTGCCAACGAGGCTTCAGTTGCCGGTACGGTCTCGCCTAGCGTCGCAATTCCTGACGGTGGGGCGACACAGTCAACCATTACCGTTGCGTCCGATATTCAAGTCGACCAGGTGGAGGTCCAGCTTCAGGTCGATCACAACCGGATCGGCGATCTCGTCGTCTCCTTGACGTCCCCTGAGGGGACGGAAAGCATCCTGCTCGACCGGCCGGGGAAGGATCCTTCAAATCCCAATGACTCCGGGCTCTTCCGGTCGGATATCGATTTCAATCTAACGAGTACCCACCATTGGGGAGAAAGCGGCTTAGGGAATTGGGTGCTTGAAGTCTCGGATCGTTCAACCGGTTTCTCTGGCACGCTTGTGTCCTGGTCGCTTGCTTTGTACGGCGACACTCCCTCTACGGACGACACGTACATCTATACTGACCAGTACGGATTTTATTCCGGCGCCGCCTATGCTGCGCGGAGGATCCTCGCCGATGATGGGGGAGCCGATACGCTCAACGCTGCGGCCCTTACTACCGATGCGCAAATTGACCTTCGCCCCGGGCACATAAGCACGCTCGCGGGCAACACGATGGAAATCGAAGCCGGGACCAGGATCGAATATGGCATCGGCGGTGACGGGAACGATCGGCTGTCGGGCAATTCGGCCGACAATCGTCTTGAAGGCGGCCGCGGCGACGACTGGCTGTTCGGCGACGAGGGCAATGATTCTCTGATTGGCGGTGTGGGCAGCGACACGCTGTCGGGAGGGGCGGGCATCGACACCTTGGAAGGACGAGCCGGTGCCGACTTTTACATGGTGAATGCCGGTGACGGCATTACTCGGGTGAATGAATACTGGGGAGATTCTGGAGAGTCTTGCATTGATACGTTGGTGCTCAACGATGTTACAAGCATTTCGAATGTGGATTTCGACATTGTAAACAGCTATCTCCGCATCGGACTTCCTGACAATGAAATGGTCTGGGGGGTTCTGTTTTTCGGCCACGAGTCTCGCCGTTTCGAGGCTATCTCATTGTCTCAGGGTGATGTTTATTATTTGCCGCGTGAGGCTACCGGCAGTGGTGACAACGATATTATCTTTGGCGATAGTGACAACAATGAGATAGACGGTGGTGCCGGCAACGACTGGTTGTCTGGCAGTGCTGGCAACGATTTTCTGATTGGCGGCGAGGGCGACGACACGCTTTCGGGAGGGGCAGGCATCGATACCTTGGAAGGGCGAGCCGGTGCTGACTTTTACATGGTGAATGCCGGTGATGGCATTACCCGCGTAAATGAATATTGGGGAGATACAGAGGAATCGTACGTCGATACTTTAGTGCTCAACGATGTCGCGAGCCTCTCGGATATAAAGTTCGACATTGTAAATCGCTATCTCCGCATCGACCTTCCCGACAATGAAGTGGTCTGGGGAGTCTTCTTTTTCAGCCACGAGTCCCGTCGTTTTGAAACAATCCAGTTTGGGGACGAGCAGGTATGTCAAGTGCCCCATGGTATGGCTGGCGGGGCGGAGTCCGACGTTTTGTTCGGCGACGACGCGGACAATATCCTGACCGGTGGTGGCGGGGCGGATGTCGTCCTGGCAGGTGGTGGAGATGACGTGGTCAACGTCGCAGATGGCGACTTCGTCAACGTCGATGGCGGCGATGGTTTTGATCTTTTGCAGATCGAAGGGGAAGGACTCACGCTCGACCTGACGGAAGTCGGTCGCGTCACCGACATTGAGGCCGTCGATCTTTTGGGCATCGGCAATCGCTTGATCATTAGCTCGGAGAGCCTTGATGCATCGACTTCGGCGAAGACGCTGATCGTGCACGGAGATAGTGACGACGCGATCGTGACGTCGGATTCTTGGACGCTAACGGGAGAGGAGGTCATCGAGGGACAGAGTTATACCGCCTACTCTCAGGGCGATTCCCATATGTTGGTTGACGATGAGATCGACCGTACGGGCATCATCCTGACCTGACGGCTTCGGTGACACCTTGATCTGCTATGATTCCGTCGTCAGCAGTTGCAGGGTGGACTGTTATTTTCAGGCAGAAGAATCAGACCTGCACCGACAACTCCTAGAGCAGACCTCATGAACCAGACTCCGACCTCTCATGAGAGCTTCCGGCGCCGCCAGGACGTGAACCGGAGCTCCAATCGCTCGTTCGGCATGGTGTGGATGGCGGTGTTCCTGCTGATCGGTGGTGCACCGATTCTCGGCGGCGAGGGCCCGCGGTGGTGGGCAATGGGGTGTGGCGCGACGATCGCCGCCATCACTGTTTTGCGGGCCGAGCTGCTTGCGCCTCTCAATGCCGCCTGGCACAAGTTGGGGCTGGCGCTTGCGGCTGTCGTCAATCCGGTCGTAATGGGGGTGCTGTTCTTCGTCGTCTTTACACCGGTAGGCCTTCTCATGCGGACGTTCGGTAAGGACCCGCTCAGCTTGCGGCGTGACGCCGCGGCGGCAAGTTACTGGATTCCCCGCGACCCGCCGGGGCCTGGGCCTGGCTCCCTCAGGAATCAGTTCTAGAGAATCAGTTCCAGACAGAAATACTGATGAGCTTTCTCGCCGAGTTCTGGGCCTTCGTTCGCGCGCGCCGCAAGTTTTGGCTGTTGCCGATCTTCCTTGTGATGATTCTGTTCGGCGGGCTTGTGGTCCTGACGCACGGGTCGGCTGTCGCACCTTTCATCTATACGATTTTCTGAGCGCGCGGCCGGCTCTTGCGCGTACTCGGCGTTTCCGCCTTCTACCACGACAGCGCCGCCGCCCTGATCGAGGACGGCCGCGTCGTCGCGGCAGCCCAGGAGGAGCGCTTCTCGCGACAGAAGCACGATGCTGGCTTTCCGGCCCAGGCGATTGCCTACTGCCTGGAGGAGGGCGGTATTGAGCTGGGCACGGTCGATCAGGTCGTGTTCTACGAGAAGCCGTTCCTGAAGTTCGAACGCTTGCTCGAAACCTACCTGGCGATGGCGCCGCGCGGCTTCGCTTCGTTCTGTCGGGCGATGCCGCTCTGGCTGCGCGAGAAGCTGTTCCAGAAGGATCTGTTGAGGAAAGAGCTCGCCGCTTTCGATCCCGCGTTCGACTGGCGGAGCCGGTTGTTGTTCTCAGAACATCATCTGAGCCACGCCGCCTCGGCCTTCTTTCCCTCGCCCTTCGACGACGCGCTGGTCCTGACCATGGACGGGGTCGGAGAGTGGGCGACGACGTCGGTGGCGATGGGGGAGGGGAAGGACCTCAAGGTTCTGAAGGAGATCCATTTCCCCCATTCGTTGGGACTGCTGTATTCGGCTTTTACCTACTATTGCGGCTTCGAGGTCAATTCGGGCGAATACAAGCTGATGGGGCTGGCCCCCTATGGTGAGCCGAAATACGTTCAGGCCATCCTGGACAATCTGATCGATCTGAAGCCGGACGGGACGTTTCGACTGGACCAGCGCTTCTTCGACTACTGCACCGGCCTGCGAATGACCAACAGCCGGTTCGACGCCCTGTTCGGTGCTCCGCCCCGTGCTCCCGAGAGCCCTTTCGTCCCGCTCTACATGGATGTCGCCGCTTCGGTACAGGCAGTGGTGGAGGAAGCGGTTCTCAGGATGACGCGAAGCCTGGCCGCGGAGACGGGTGCGCGGAACCTGTGCCTCGCCGGCGGGGTGGCGCTCAACTGTGTCGCGAACGGCAAGATTCTTCGCGACGGACGGTTCCGCAACATCTGGATCCAGCCAGCGGCGGGCGATGCGGGGGGCGCGCTGGGGGCGGCGTTGGCTGGATATCATCTCCAGGCCGGTCACCCGCGCGTTACCCATACGGGAGCGGACGGCATGCGGGGCGCGTATCTCGGGCCTGGCTATGAACAGGACAGCATCGAATCGCGTCTCCGGGACCTGGGCGCGGATTTCGAGGTCATGGAAGAGCGGGTGCTGATCGCGGCGACCGCGGATGCACTGGCCGCCGGCAAGGTCGTGGGCTGGTTCCAGGGGCGGATGGAATTCGGACCGCGCGCCCTCGGCGCCCGCTCGATCCTCGGCGACCCCCGCGCGCCGGACATGCAGCGGAGGATGAACCTAAAGATCAAGAACCGAGAAAGCTTCCGCCCTTTTGCCCCGGCGGTGCTCGCCGAACGGGCGGGAGACTGGTTCGACCTCGATCGGGAGAGCCCGTACATGCTGCTCGTGGCGCCGGTCTCGGCGGCGCGTCTCACCACACCGCTCACCGAGGTGAAGCAGGCTCTCACCGGCCTGGAGCGGCTTCAGGCCGTGCGCTCCGCTATTCCCGCCGTGACCCATGTCGACGGCTCGGCGCGCATTCAAACCGTCGCCGCCGACAGCAATCCGCGTTACCGCGCCGTTCTCGAGGCCTTTGCAGACCGGACCGGCTGTCCCGTTCTCGTCAACACCAGCTTCAACGTCCGTGACGAACCCATCGTCTGCACGCCGGAAGACGCCTATCGCTGTTTCACGACGACGGAGATGGACGTGCTGGTGATCGGCAATTGCTGGCTGACATGCGAATGATACCGTCACATTCGATCTCCGGTCTGTTGCCCTTGTCACCCCGATTCGAATGGTCGAAGGCTCTGGTCGCAAATGACGTGCATTACCAGCCGCCACCAACTTAAATTCCTTTCATGGGATGGTATTCTTATTGTTTGTTCTCAATGCAATTGTGTTTGCACATTATAAATTATTCTCTTCAGTGGCCGGATAAATAAGAGGCAAAAATTAGAGAAAAGAGTGTTCGAAATTTATATATTAATACTTATTAAATTGATTAAGCATAATTAATCTATTGAAGTTTCCGATTTTAATGTTATGCGCTGAATTCAGGTCTTCCAGAGAGGGTGATTTTCGTATTTAAGCGTGACCGTAATCTCAGCGTCAAATGTGGTATGTATAATTTGATGCGGCGGCTAGGCAATTTTTATAGGTTCTGCCGAAATTGAACGCTTCTTAAGGCTTCGCAGGGTTGCATCATACCGCGGAGGTTTGATCTCTTCGGTATGGCCGTGTCCGGCGCTGCCTAGCATTTCTGCGAGTTAACCCGAATGTCATATTACTTTATGGGAAAGCAATAGTTCTTTTGGGTAAGCAGGGGGGAGTTGCTGTTGTGAGGATGGAATGAGCGAACTGTGGGTTGGTGCCGGCGAGGAATTTTCCACGCTCCATGACGCGATCGAAGCGTCTTCGTATGGCGACACCATTTACGTCCGCGCAGGAATCTACGAGAACGACTTCTCCTCGATCGACCATGCCTTGACCATCGTCGGCGTCGACGGCATGGCCCATTTCACGGCTACCGAACCGATCAGCAACGGGAAAGGGATTCTGATCACGCGCTCCGACGTGGTGATCGAGAATCTGGAGTTCTCGGGTGCGTCGGTCTCGGACCACAACGGGGCCGGAATCCGTCATGAAGCCGGCAACCTCACGGTCCGGAACTCTTACTTCCATGACAACGAAAACGGCATTCTCACCGCCAAGTACATCGGTGGTGAAGTCCGTATCGAGAGCTCGGAATTCGCCAACAACGGCTTCAAGGATGGGCGGTCGCACGGCGTCTATATCAACGAGGTCGACCGGCTGATCATCACAGACAGCTATTTCCACGACACCGACACCGGCCATCACATCAAGAGTCGCGCCTACGAGACCATCGTCACCGACACCGTCCTCGACGACGGCGATGGAAATTCAAGCTACGCCATCGATCTTCCCAACGGCGGTGTCGCGGTTATCGAAGGTAACACCCTGATCCAGGGCGTATCCGCCGCGCTCAACAAGATCATGATCTCGTACGGGGCCGAGGGGAATCTCAAGGCGGTAAGCAGCCTGCTCGTCGAGAACAACACCTTCATCGACTACCGATGGAGCAGTGTCGGTGTCGATAACAAGACCGGCATCGAGGTCGACGTCGTCGGTAACAGCTTCTACAGCGTCGCCACCCTGGCATCCGGCGGTCCCTCCAACCTCGTCGACAACCTTGTGTTCGAGAACGTGCCGCCGCCCGAGGAAATCCCCGGGGGTGGGCTCGGACCTGTCATCGAGGGGTCAAGCGGCGCGGAAACGCTGGTCGGTGGTGAGGCAGACGAGACCCTCGTCGGCGGTCGTGGCGACGATTGGTTGATCGGTAATGGCGGTGATGACGTCTTCGTTGTCATTGGGGACGATCAGGGAATCGACCAGAACGACGGCGGCGCGGGATACGATCGCATCGTCGCCGGCGCCGACGGCACGATCATCGGGCTGACCCAATTCGTCAACGACGTCGAGATGATCGACGGCAGCGGCTATGCCGATGTGATCATTCAGGCGGCGAACACCTGGGACGGTCTTCTCGATTTCAGCGAGACCGTCGTCGAGGACATCGCCCGTGTCCGCGGTGGCGACAAGTACGAGACGATCGTCGGCTCGGACTTCAGCGACCTGACCGTCGAGACGGGCGCCGGAGACGATGTCGTCCGGGCGGGCGTCGGGGATATCACCGTCGTTTATTCGGGCGACAACGGCAGCTTCGATGAGTTGTTCAACGGAAGCGGCCGAACGTCCATCGTCGCCGAAGCCGACGGCACGGTGATCGGACTGCGGCGCTACGAGAACAGCGCCGAGGTGATCGATGGAGCCGGCCATAGCCGGGTGACCCTGCAAGCGGCCAATACGTGGGATGGCCTTCTCGATTTCAGCCAGACGGTCGTGACCGACATCGCCCTCATCAGGGGCGGCGACAAGTACGAGACGATCGTCGGCTCGGACTTCAGCGCGCTTACGGTCGAGTCACGGGGAGGCGACGACGAGATTCGCGCCGGCGATGCCGATCTGGCGATTGTCTACTCGGGTGCCGACGGCAGCTTCGACCGGGTGATCAACGGTACCGGGCTGACGTCGATCTATGCTCTGTCGGACGGGACGGTGATCGGTCTCACCCAGTATGACAACGGCGCCGATGTGATCGACGGCTCCGGCTATGACGGCGTTACGATCCAGGGCGCCAACAACTGGTCAGGTCTGCTCGACTTCAGCCAGACCAGACTGGAGGGCATCTCCCTGATCATGGGCGGGACCCGCAGCGACACGGTCGTCGGCTCGGGCGGAGACGATGTTCTCGGCGGTGGCAAGGGCGCCGACACGTTCGTCTTCTCGGGAGCATTCGGAGACGATCGGATCGTCGATTTCGGCAATGGCGGCGACGTGATCGATATCCGTCAGCCTGCCAGCGGCGTGATGAGCTTCACCGCTCTCGACAGTGATGGCGATGGGGTCCTGACCGGCAGCGACCTGCTCGTTTCCACGGTCGGTGACGATACTCTCATCGATCTTCTCTTCGGTACGATTCGCGTCGAAGGCCGACTGGATCTTACGGAAGGCGATTTCCGGTTTTCTGCGGCGAGCGGCGCCGGCGGGATCGGGGGCATCGACGGCACCGGTCTGGTTTCCCTGTCGGTCGAGGACGTGGCCGGCAGTGAAGGGGAAGCCGTGCCCTTGAACATCGACGCGGCGCTGGGTTCCGCCGGATCGAACGTTCTTCGCATCAGGGTCGAAGGTGTTCCGGAAGGCGGCTCCTTGAGTTCGGGAGTCGAGGTCGAGCCGGGCACATGGATGCTGACGGCCGGGAACCTGCCAGGGCTTCGCTACTTTCCTGCCCCGTATATGGGGGGCAGCGTCGAACTGACGGTGACCGCGCTATCGATGGGATTGGACGGAAGGTCCACGGGAACCTCCTCACCGCTCACCATCACGATCGGCGATGTCGCCGACACACCGACCCTGACGGTAACCGGTGCGACGGGGAGCGAGGACGACGCGATCGCGTTGTCGATCGATGCCGCACTCGTTGATGACGATGGATCCGAATCCCTCAGTATCCGTATTTCCGGGGTGCCCGAGGGGGCATCGCTGAGTGCCGGATCGGATATCGGTTCCGGTGAATGGGTCCTGTTGCCGGAGGAACTCGACGGACTGCAGTTTCTTCCCGCAGCCGATTTCAGCGGTTCGGTCGCGCTTACGGTGACCGCGGTATCCACCGAGACCGGTGGAGATGTCGCCGAAAGGTCGGCACCCTTGACGGTTCACGTCGTCGGTGTTGCCGATGCTCCGACGCTGTCGGTCGCCGATGCTGCCGGTAGTGAAGGCGATGCGATACCGCTGTCGATCGATGCCGCGCTCGGGGACCTCGACGGTTCGGAGACGCTCAGCTTCGTCGTCTCGGGCATTCCGGATGGTGGCGCGCTCAGTGCCGGATTTATGGACGACACCGGAAAGTGGATCCTGTCGCCTGCCGATCTGGTCGGATTGACCTATCTTCCCGGGCCGGACGTCAGCGGCACGATCGCCCTGGCCGTAGCGGCTGTGGCGACCGAGGACAACGGCGACACCGATGAGACCACGGCTGCGCTCACCGTGGAGATCACGCCGGTCGTCGACATGCCGACGCTGGTCGTCGGAGATGTGGCGGGTTCGGAGGATTCGCCAATTCTCCTGCCGATCGATGCGGCTCTGGCCGACGGCGACGGCTCCGAGTCTCTTCGGGTCGAAATCGAGGGGGTTCCGGCGGGGGCTTCCCTGAGCGCGGGGACCGTGGACGGTACCGGCCTTTGGACCTTGTCGGCCGACGATCTAGACGGACTTACCTATCGACCGGCGGCGGATGCAAGTGGGCCGGCGACGCTTACGGTGACGGCCGTCGCGACCGAGTCGAATGGCGAGTCGGCAAGCGTTTCACAAACGCTGACCGTCGATGTGGCCGGAGTCGCGGACATGCCGGTCCTGACGGTGGCCGATGCTTCCGGAACCGCTGGGACCGCGGCCGTGCCCTTGTCGGTCGCGGCATCGCTCACGGATACCGATGGCTCGGAATCGCTGATCGTCCGTGTGACCGGCGTGCCCAACGGAGCGTCCCTGAGCGCCGGCGCCGAAGAAGGGGCCGGAACCTGGATTCTCTCTCCCGATGACCTGGCGGGGCTCCAGTATCTGCCGTCTTCGGCGAGCAGCGAGGCGGTGACCCTGACGATCTCGGCGGTCTCGACCGAGGCCGATGGTGACACGGAAATAGCCACCGACGTCCTGAATATCGTCCTGCAGCCCGAGACAACGTCCGACGGCGGCGGACTCGATCTCGTCGGTACCAAGAATGCCGATACGCTCGTCGGCAGTGATGCAGGAGATACCCTGACCGGTGGTGGCGACAACGATCTGATGATCGGTGGCGCCGGGGACGATCTGTTCGTCGTCACCGGTACCGGCGCGGGCTTCGATCGCTATGAAGGCGGCGACGGCGTGGACCGGATCGTGGCCGGCGCGGACGGTACGGTGATCGGGCTCGCTCCCTTCGCGAACGGAGTCGAGATCATTGACGGCGCGGGTCATGCCGATGTCTCCGTTCGCGGCGTCGACAGCTGGGACGGCTTGCTGGACTTCTCCAATACGACGTTGATCGACATCGACGTCATCGTTGGGGGTAGCCGCACCGATACGATCATCGGGTCCGACATCAGCGATGCCGTCATCGACCCCGGTCGCGGCGACGATGTCATCCAGGCCGGCGCGGCCAATCTTGAAATCGTCTATTCCGGAACGGACAGCGAGTTCGACCAGTTCGCCAATGGCAGCGGACTTAGCACGATTCGCGCCCTCCAGGATGGCACGATGATCGGACTGACCCAGTTCGTGAACGGCGTCGACGTCATTGATGGCGACGGCCATGCCGGGGTGACGATTCAGGGGGCGAACACCTGGGACGGCCTGCTCGACTTCAGCCGGACCGTCGTCGAAGACATCGCCTTGGTCCGCGGCGGCGACAAATACGAAACGATCGTCGGATCCGACTTCTCCGCCCTGACGGTGGAGTCGGGCGGCGGCGACGACGTGATAAGGGCCGGCGACGGCGATTTGACTCTCGTCTTCTCGGGCAATGACGGCAGTTTCGACGAACTGATCAACGGAAGCGGCCGGACATCCATCGTCGCCCAGTCGGACGGTACGGTGATCGGGCTGCAGCGCTATGAAAACGGCGCCGATACGATCGACGGCGCCGGTCATGCCGGGGTGACGATTCAGGGGGCGAACACCTGGGACGGCCTGCTCGACTTCAGCCAAACCGTGGTCGAAGACATCGCCTTGATCAGGGGTGGGGACAAGTTCGAGACGATTGTCGGCTCGGACTTCAGTGCCCTCACCGTCGAGTCGCGCGGGGGGGACGATGAAATCCGGGTCGGCGACGCCGATCTCATGATCGTCTATTCGGGCGACGACGGTGGTTTCGACAAGATCATCGGCGGCGCAGGCCAGGCGACGATCGTCGCTCAAGCCGACGGGACGGTGATCGGGCTGACGCAATACGAAAACGGCGCGGATGTTATCGATGGCGCTGGTCATGCCGGCGTGACGATCCAGGGGGCCAACAGCCACACCGGGTTGCTGGATTTCAGTACCACCACCCTGCATGACATCGCGCTCATCATGGGCGGAAGCCGCACCGATACGATCATTGGATCGACCGGTGACGACGTGCTTGGCGGCGGCAAAGGCGACGACCGGTTCATCTTCTCGGGCAATTTCGGGAACGATTGGATCGTCGACTTCGCGCCGGGCAAGGACACCATCGAGTTCCGGCAGGCCGAAGGCGGCATCACCGCATTCGCGATGCTGGATACGAACGACAACCTCGTTCTCGATGATGGCGACGCCAATGTCAGCTTCGTCGATGGCGATACGCTGATCGATCTCGGCACCGGAACCCTGCGGATCGAGGGGCTGCTCTACCTCAACCGGAACAACTTCGAGTTCTCCGTTCTCACGGATACGACACCGGACGATCCTCCCCAGGCTCCGTCGCTGGCCGTTACCGACGTCGCGGGCGTGGAAGACAACGTCGTTCCGTTGTCGATCGCGGCGGCGTTGACCGATATGGACGGCTCGGAAACGCTGTCGATCACCGTTTCCGGCGTGCCGTCGGGGGCGTCCTTGACGGCCGGTACCGAGGTCGAGCCAGGCACTTGGCTGCTGTCGAGCGGGGATCTGCCTGGGCTCGGCTTCGTTCCCACAGCGGATGCGAGCGGTCAGGTCGTCATGACCGTGACCGCCATTGCGACGGAAACCGACGGCGATACCGCCGAGGTCAGCTCGCCTTTGACCGTCGACATTGCGGGTACCGCAGATCTTCCCTCGTTCGCGCTGAGTGACGCCGTGGGAAGCGAAGACAGTGGCGTTCTGCTGTCGATCGTCGCCGGGCTCGCCGATACCGACGGGTCGGAAAGCCTGGTCGTCACGATATCCGGTGTTCCTGATGGGGCGTCCTTGAGCGCCGGCATCGAGACGGAGCCGGGTGTCTGGTCTCTGTCTGCTCCTGAACTCGCCGATCTTCAGTATCTTCCGGCACCGAACCAGAGCGGCCCGGTCACTTTGACGGTCACGGCAACGTCGACCGAATCGAACGGCGATTCCGCTGAAATCGCCTCTTCGCTGACCGTCGATGTCGCGGCCGTTGCCGACACGCCGACATTGGCGGTTCTCGGCGCGACAGGCAGTGAAGACACGCCTCTGGCGTTGTCGATCGATGCCGGGCTTGTCGACACGGACGGATCCGAATCCCTTTCGGTCGTGATCTCAGGTGTCCCGAGCGGCGCGTCTCTGAGTGCGGGTGTCGAGGTTGAAGCCGGTGTCTGGAAGCTATCCCCCGGCGAGTTGTCGGGACTGAATTACCTACCCCCTGCCAATGCCAGCGGCGTGGCAATCCTGACGGTGGTGGCAGCGGCGACCGAAGCCGGTGGCGATGTAGCCGAACTGTCAGCGCCGCTGACGGTCGAGATCGGTGGGGTTGCCGACCTACCAGTGCTTTCTGTGGCGAGTTCTTCCGGCAATGCCGGCGGCGGTGTTCCCCTGGAGATCGCGGCGGCGCTTTCTGACCAGGACGGATCCGAGACGCTGCTGGTTGCGATCTCCGGCATGCCTGACGGCGCTTCGCTGAGCGCGGGCAGCGACGAGGGGGGCGGAGTCTGGCATGTCGCGGCGGCGGATCTGGTGGATCTGCGCTATTTCCCGCCTGGTGGCGAGGTCGGCTCGGTGACGTTGACCGTAACCGCCCGGTCGACCGAGGTGGATGGAAGCGCAGCGGAGGTTTCTGCCGATCTCGACATTACGGTGGAGGTGGACGAGGCGCCCGGCCTGCTGCTTACGGGCACCTCGGGTGTGGATACGCTGACGGGTGGTGCCAACGGCGACACGCTGGTGGGCGGCGGCGGCAATGATGAGCTGATCGGTGGCGCCGGCGACGACCTTTTCCTGGTGAACGCAGCGGGGGCGGACTTCGATCGTTACGACGGCGGCGAGGGATTCGATCGAATTGCCGCCGGTGCCGACGGCGTTACCATCGGCCTTTCGCAGTTCGAGAATAGCGTTGAGGTCATCGATGGTGCCGGCCATGCCGGCGTGACTGTTCGCGGCGCCAACGACTGGTTTGGGCTGCTGGACTTCAGCGCGACGACGCTCACCGATATCGGGACGGTTTTCGGCGGCATACGGAACGACACGATCATCGGGTCGGATATCAGCGCCATGGTGATCGACCCGGGGACCGGAGACGATGTCATCCGCGCCGGCGCGGCCGACCTGACCCTTCTCTATTCCGGGACCGACAGCGGGCTCGATCGGTTTGTCAACGGAGCGGGGCACACCACGATTCTCGCTGGCAGCGACGGAACGGTCATCGGCCTGACTCAGTTCGTCAACGGCGTCGACATCATTGACGGAGCGGGACATGCCGGCGTCATCATCGAGGGCGCCAACGACTGGTTTGGGCTGCTGGACTTCAGTGCGACGACGCTCACCGATATCGAGACGGTTTTCGGGGGCATGCGGAACGACACGATCGTCGGATCCGATATCAGCGACATGACGCTGGACCCCGGCAGCGGTGACGATCTGGTTCGTGCCGGAGCTGCGGACCTCACGATCCTGTACCAGGGTACGGATGGTGGCCTTGACCAGTTCGAGAACGGCGATGGGCGAAGCGTCATCGTCGCCGGTGCGGACGGGACGATTATCGGCCTGAACCAGTTCGCCGACGGCGTCGACGCGATCGACGGCGCCGGTCATGCCGGGGTGATGATCCAGGGAGCCAACAGCTGGTTCGGTCTGCTCGATTTCAGTAAGACCGAACTCACTGACATCGCCCTCATTGCAGGTGGCAGCCGCGACGACACGATGATCGGCTCGCTCGGTGACGACGTCCTTCAGGGTGGCACGGGAGACGATACCTTCGTCTTCGAAGGTGTCAGCGGGCATGATCGGATCGTCGACTTCGGAACCGGCGACGATCTGATCGAGATTCGTCAGACCGCCGACGGCATTGCGGCTTTTTCCGATCTAGACACGGATGGCGACGGAATCCTGGACGGAGACGACTTGTTGGTCTCCGTGTTCGATGACGGTACGATGATCGATCTGTCGCTCGGCACGTTGCGGATCGACGGGCGTACCGGCCTCGATGCCGGCGACTTCCGCTTCACCGCAACGTCCCACGTGTCTGTGGCTGGCTTCGCGGTCGATATCGATTCGGGAGGGCTCGTGGTCGACGGCGGCGGTCGTTCGCTCGACCTTACGGCAGCGGACTTAACGGCTGTACCGGATGTCACCGAGGTCAATCTCACCGGATCCGGCGAGAATACCCTGGTCATCGATGAAGCGGTGGTGTTCGCGGCAAATGCCGATCACCGGCTAGTGGTTCATGGTGACGACGATCGGGTCGTCATGAACGACGACTGGACGATGACCGGCCACGACACGATCGATGGCGAGGGGTACAGCGTCTACGAGCGAGGCGAGAGCGTCCTTGTGATCGATGATGACCTTAACAAGGGAACCGGTGTCGGCTGATAAGCCCTATCGGCCTATAAAATTTTCGAGGCCATTTCTACCAGAATGAGCGAAAACTAAAGAGTTACCCTAGCGTTTTCGCGGTAAATAACCTGCCTCCGTCTGGATAATGGAAATCTGGCGGAGGCATTTTATTTATGCATTCTGTGACAAATATTGGCCCTGAGCCGGTTTTGTGACTTCTTGGCTGGTCACTCGTCTACCGCAGTTTCTCTGGTCCCGATGATAGGGAGATCATCCCTTTAATCAGCCAATGGGAATGGTATGAGCGAGATCTGGGTCGGACGGGGTGAGAGCTTCGAGACCCTTCACGAGGGCATCGATGCGTCGTCGCCCGGGGATACGATCTTCATTCGAGCCGGCGTCTACGAGAACGACGTCTCCACCATCTACCACGACCTGACGATCATCGGCGTGGGCGGCAAAGCCCACCTGGTGTCTACGGGCAAGATCGACAACGGCAAAGCCATCCTGGTCAGTCGAGCCGATGTGACGATCGAGAATCTGGAGTTCTCGGGGGCTTCCGTTCCCGATCACAACGGCGCCGGGGTCCGCTATGAGCGCGGTTCCCTCATCGTCCGCAACAGCTACTTCCACGACAACGAGAACGGTATCCTCGCCGCCAGCGATCCTGACGGCGAGATCCGCATCGAAGGCAGCGAGTTCGCCGGGAACGGCTATGGCGACGGCAGGGCGCACGGGCTTTACGTCAACCGGGTCGGCGCGTTGTTCGTGTCGGACAGCTATTTCCACGACACCGACACCGGCCACCACATCAAAAGCCGCGCCTTCGAAACCCATGTCACCGATTCCACGCTGGACGACGGCGACGGGACCTCGAGCTACAGCATCGACCTGCCAAACGGCGGCCACGCCGTCATCGAGGGCAACACCCTGATTCAGGGGGCTTCCAAGAGTCTCAACAAGACCCTTATCGCCTTCGGTGCGGAGGGTAAGCTCCACCCGGACACCAGTCTGACCGTCGACGACAACATGTTCGTCAACTACAGACCGGGCAGCATCGGCATTGCCAATAGGTCCGACGCGACGGCTGTGATCGTCGACAACACGTTCTACAACGTTTCCGAGATTGCCACGGGGCCGGCCAAGCAAACGGGAAACGTCGTTTCTGATCATCTGCCTGCCGGGGATGACATTCCGCGCCCCGGAGACGAGGACACACCGCCCGCGGGTGGTGGTGGTGACGGCGGAGCCGACGACACCATTGCCGGCGGTGACGGAAGCGAGACCGTGCCCGGTGGCGACGACGACCTCTTCGAGGTGAGCGGCACGGAATCCGAGTTCGATCACTATGACGGCGGCAGCGGATTCGACCGCATCGTCGCGGGCGCCGATGGGACCGTGATCGGACTTTCGCAGTTCGAAAGCGGCGTGGAGGTCATCGACGGCGGAGGATTCGCCGACGTGGTCGTTCAGGGGGCCCCCGACTGGTACGGCCTCCTGGATTTCAGCGGGACCACGCTCACCGATATCGCCCAGGTCGATGGCGGTATCCGCAACGACACCATCATCGGGTCGGATTCCGGCGATCTGGTCGTCGATCCGGGGACCGGCGACGATCTGATCAGGGCGGGCGCTGGCGACCTCACGCTGCTCTATTCGGGTGCCGGCAACGGCTTCGACCGCGTTGAGAACGGCGCCGGCCACAGCATGATCGTCGCGGAAAGCGACGGCACCGTGATCGGACTCTCGCACTTTGCGAACGGTGTCGACGCCATCGACGGCGCTGGTCACGAAAACGTCGTGATCCAGGGCGCTAACGACTGGTACGGCTTGCTGGATTTTGGCGAGACGACGGTGGCCGACGTTTCGCTGATCGAGGGCGGCATGCGGGACGACACGATCGTCGGCTCCGACCTTAGCGATCTGGTCGTCGATCCGGGGGCGGGAGACGACCTGATCAGGGCGGGGGAGAGCGATCTCACCCTGCTCTACTCAGGTCGGGATGGTGGCTTCGATCGCTTCGAGAACGGCGCCGGCCGCAGCATGATCGTCGCTCAGGACGACGGTACCGTGATCGGCCTGTCCCGCTTCGCCGACGGTGTCGATGCGATCGACGGCGCCGGCCACGCGGATGTCGTGATCCAGGGTGCCAATAGCTGGCATGGACTTCTCGACTTCAGGGGGACGACTCTCACCGACATCGCCATGATCGCGGGCGGCAGCCGCAGCGATACGATCATCGGATCGTCCGGTGACGACGTTCTGAAAGGGGGCGGGGGCAAGGATACCTTCGTCTTCGAAGGCGCGACCGGCGAGGACCGCATCGTCGATTTCGGGGTGGGAAAGGACATCGTGGACATCCGCGAGGCGGCCGACGGTATCCAATCCTTCGCCGATCTCGATACCGACGGCGACGGGGTGCTGGATGGCGACGACCTGCCGGTGTCGATCGTCAATGACGGCACCACCATCGACCTATCCCTGGGTACGCTTCACATTGACGGGCGAACTGACCTCGATGCAGGCGACTTCCGGTTTTCCCCGGTTCCGGAGGTGGTAACGGACGGCCTCGTCACGGACGACGAGCCGGTGCTTTCGGGTCGCGCGGCCGTCGAAGGAGAGAGCTACAGCGTCTATGACCACGGTGACGACATCCCGGCCATTGCCGGCGATCTCAAACCGGGGGTGGGGATAGGGTAGGGCTCAGCCCTTTTCGAGCAGGTAGAGCACGCGCAGGCCGAACATGGAGAGGATTGGCCCCGGCAGCGCGTGCTCGACCGCCGTTGCGGCACGCACTAGCGGCGGCGGGAAGCCCCAGGGCTGGAAGCCACCGGTAAGCAGGTAGGCCAGCGCCCCGAAGGGCTTCGTCTTGACGAGACGGAGGCCGGTGCGGCTCGGTAGTTCCTGAGCGCGATCCAGGAGAACTGCCTTCGGTATCCAGGCATTGCCATCCATGGCCGATTTTTCCGGCGGCATGGCCGCGTCCCACGGGTCCGCGACCGCGATGCAGTCCTCGTGGTGGACGTGGCGGTAGAAGACGGTGCCGATGGCGCCGGTCCACGGCTCGATCATCGCCACCCGGCCTCCAGGCCGCAGAACACGGCCCACCTCGGCCAGCATCGCCCCCGGCTTGGCCATATGATGGAGGACGTCGACCCAGACGGCGTTGGCGAAGGTGGCATCGGGAAAGGGCAGGGCATGGGCGTCGGCGCAGACATCGACCCCCGGCTGGTCGGAGATGTCGATGCTCACCATTCCCGGCCGGTAAGCGGCGAAGAACCCGGGGCCGCTGCCGACCTCGAGCGTCGGACCGTCGAGCAACTCGGCGGCCACGCGGTCGAAATGCTCGCGGGTGTAGTAGGTGCGAAGCGCCGGTTTGGCTTCCCACGCCTTGTGGTGCGCCTCGATCCAGGCAGGGGTTTCGGACATGACCGGAAGGGCCGCGTCAGGCGGCTTCGGCTGCGTGCGCCTGGTCCGGCTTGCGGCAGACGATGAAGATCGAGCCCGAGATCTCCTTGAGACCCGGAACCCGCTCAAAGAAATCGACGATCTTCTCCAGGCGACCACTCGGATCGATCTTACCGATCACCGGGTGGTAGAAGTCGAAGTTCTCCATCTTCTCGATGCTGAAATGGCGTTCGAGCAGCTTGGCGAGCCGCCAGCGGACGAAGGCGGTCTCGTCCGGAGAGTTTCCGAACATCCGCCGGGTCATCGGCGTGCTCCGCTCCAGGGCGACCTGGGGGTTCAGCATGTTGGGCTCGGAGGCCACGAGCATGCCGCCCGGCTTCAGGATCCTATGGATCTCGGCAAGAGCCCGCGGCATATCGAGATGATGCAGGACCGAAATGCAGAACACGCGATCGAAGGTCTCGGCCGGAAAGCCGGTATCGTGCACATCACGCGCGGAGAAGGTGATATTGGGGACGTTCCTCTGCTTCGCCAACTCGACGATGTCGGGCGAGACGTCGATTGCGTCGACATGGCCGACGATATCGCTCACCTCCGCCGACCAAGAGCCGAATCCGCAGCCTATCTCGAGGCAGCGGTCGGCACCGGCGAGCAGGGAGCGCAGGCGCTCGACGCGCTTCTGGCGCCGCACCTGTTGCGCGCCCGGCTTCTCCCAGTAGTCGATCGCCCCCGCGTCGAAAAGGCCGCTCTGGTTGTTGCGCAACCGGTCGGCGAGCGCCTTGCCGAAAGCGATCTCATTCTCGATTCGCGAATCCATCGAACCTCCGTTGGAGATGGTTTCGAATGCTGGCGCCGAGCCATGTGCAGGAAGAGTCGCGACATCTTGTGGGACAATTGCGCCCGTGCGTCAATTCGTCGATTGATGCTTGTGGGGACTGACGACAGGTTCCGGCTTCGATCCCCCTCCAAGACGTGTATGGTTCCCGCGGAATGTGTGGAATTGCTGGATATACCGGAGCCGAGATAGAGGGCCTGCTCGATGGCATGATCGAAGCCATCGCGCCGCGCGGCCCTGACGGCGAGGGGCGGTTCGAGGCGACGGGAGTCCATTTTGGGCATACACGCCTCGCCATTATCGATCTCGCCAACGGCGATCAGCCGATGGTCGTTGAGAATGGCCGTCTCGCCGTCACCTATAATGGTGAGATCTACAACTATATCGAGCTCAGGCAGGCGATCGAAGCCAAAGGCTACCGCTTTCGCACCAACTGCGACACGGAGGTCATTCCTCTGGGCTATGCCGCGTTCGGACCGGATTTCTTTGCCCGGCTGAACGGCATCTTCGCCTTCGCCCTGTGGGATCGCGATAGCGGCGAGATATTCCTGGTCCGCGACCATTTCGGCGTGAAACCGCTCTATTACGGCGTCCTCGGCGGCGAGCTCGCTTTTTCGTCCTGCGCTCGGGCGATCGCCCACCATCCCGCCATCGACCGGCGTCTTCGCCCGGATGGCCTGCGCGAATACCTGCAATTTCGCTATGTGCCGTCGGGACGTCACTTCTACGAAGGGGTCGAGACCCTGCCGCCCGGGCATATGGCACGCTGGCGGGACGGGCGGCTGGAGCTCACCTGCTACTGGCGGCCGCGGGACCGTATGAACGGTGACGGCCTGTCGCGTGACGAATGGGTGCGGCGGACGAGTGAACTTCTGGAAGACTCGGTCGCGCTCCAGCTCCGCTCCGACGTACCCGTGGGCGTGTTTCTGTCGGGCGGGGTCGATTCCGCGACCATCATGCATTTCGCCGCTCGCCATACGAACGAGGAGCTCGCCGCCTACACCTTCAGCGTCGGTGACGATGTCGACGAGGTGGTGCAGGCGGCGGTGATCGCCGGGCGCTATGGGGGGCGCCACGTCAAGGTGGCGATGAACGGCGAGGACGATTTCGCCGGGTTCTACGACGCCATCGCCTGCATGGCCCTGCCGGTCGGCGATGCGATCATCCTGCCGACCTACGAACTGTGCCGGGCGGCTGCCCGTGAACGCAAGGTGGTGCTGACGGGTGAAGGCGCCGACGAGGTGTTCGGCGGCTACGTCCACTATCCGGTGCTCACCAAGCTCGACCGCCTGTCGCGCCGGATGGCGTGGATGCGCCATTTCGCGCCGCTGGTGCCGTTCGTGCCGGTCGCTGTGCTCGACCGTTTCTTCGATTATCAGGCCTCGCTCGGCGTGCTCGGACGGCGCAAGGTTGCGGCGATGATCGGGGCGCTGGGCGATCGAGGCCAGCTTCAGCGGCTGGTTGGTGCGGCGATCGACGACGACGCTGTCGGCGAGGCGACGACCCTGGGACCGCCGCCGCCTGCCGGTGACGCCGATCTGTCCCTGCCGGCGGTGATCAGAGACGGCATCGCCACTTGGCTGCCCTATCAGATCCTCAACAAGATGGATCAACTCAGCATGGCGCACGGGCTGGAGGCGCGAGTTCCCTATCTCGACCCGCGCCTGTTCGACCTCGTTGCCGATGCGCCGGACGACCTGATCCTCGACAACGGCGAGAACAAGGTCCTGCTGCGCGAGGTCATGCGCGCCGCCAAGGTCGCCAACGCCGACCGCCGCAAGATCGCCTTCCATTTGCCGATGGAGACCGTTTATCGCGACCGCCTTGTCGCCATGTGCCGGGAGTGGCTGGCGCCGGAGGTGACGGCGCGACACGGCATCCTGCGCCAGCCCTTCATCGACCGTGGTCTCAAGCTTCTCGACCAGGGCGAGTTCATCGCCTCGAAGCAACTTGTCGCCATGGTCGGACTGCATATGTGGCTCGACGCCCATGGCGGGACGCTGTGACGGAGAGGCGACGCGGGTCGTGAAAAGCAGCGTCTACGCCGACCACGTCATTCCTCATATCGGTCGAGCCTTGGCGATGGCGGACACGGTGCGGGGATCGCGGACCTATGGGTGTTTCGATCGGGCGTTCTGGTACTACCGGACGCTGACCAATTTCCCGGGTTCGGGATGGCAGCAGCTCGCCTTCGCCCTGGCGCTCATTCATGACACGAACAGTCCCGACAACCCGCATGCGGGCGACGCGCGTCTGCTCGATGCCGCTTTGGCCGGCATCGCTTGGTGGGCATCGATCCAGCACCGCGACGGGTCGTTCGACGAATGGTATCTGAACGAACACAGTTATTGTCCGACCGCCTTCACCGTCGCGGGCGTCGGAGGGACGCTCCTGCTGCTGGGTGAGCGCGTTCCCCAGGCGACCCGCCAAGCGGTTCTTGCCGCTCTTGACCGTGCCGGCGCCTGGCTGGCGCAACGCTACAACGCTAAGGTGATGAACCAGAACCTCGCTGCCGCCGCTGGATTGGCTGCGCTCCACGCTCTCACGGGCGATGATCGCTGGCAGCGGGCACTGAGTGAAAAGCTCGATCGTCTAGCGGAGGACCAGTCCGGTGAAGGCTGGTTTCCCGAATATGATGGATGCGACTTCGGTTACAGCACTCTGGCGCTCGACATGCTGGCGCGAATAAACCTCATTTCCGGCGATCCCCGGGCTGCTGCGATGGCCGAACGCCTGGGGGTTTTCCTCAACGACATTTCGGGGCGATTCGGTCTCCCGCCTGGACGTCTCGGTAGCCGAGGAACCGCACATCTCTTTCCTTATGGTGCGGAGTATTTCGCAGACAGCTTTCCCGACTGTGCGGCGCTCTGCCGGAAGTGGCGGGCGATCCATGGCGCCGGACTAGCGGCGGGTCCCGGTGATGTTGACGACCGCTATTTCGCCTATTTTTATCTGCCACAATTTGCCTTGGCCCTTCATTGGATGACCTCGCATTGAAGGCCAAGGCGTACCGTGAGAGCGGTTTCGTCATCGTCGATGGCGGCGACTGGCGGCTCGTGGTCAGCAGGCGTCTAGGCGGTGCAGTCGCCGTCGAACGGCTTCATCGTCCGCCTCTCTATCACTTGGGCTACGAAGCCGTGCTCGTCGGCGGAAAACGAGTGGCGAGCGCCCATTGGGGGCATGAAGAGTCGCCAGAGCCTTCGACACAAGGCTTGGTGATGACAGGGATGCCTTTCGAGCGCGCAGCGGACTCTCTTCCTCTGGTCAGGTGGATGGTGCCCTTCCAGATGGTGGCTTCGATGCTGTCTGCTGGGTGGGTTGCCGAAAGCTTCCAGCGGGCGGTCAAGCTGCGGATGATCCGTCCGGCGAAGACGGTCGGTTTGATGCTCGACCGGACGTTGAGGTGGGACGAGACGGGCGTGACGATTGACGATGTAATCCGTGCTGCGGCGGGGGCGCCCCGCCTCGTGCGGGTCGATCCGGCGCACCAGGTCTCTTTCTATTCTCCTTCAGGACGTCAGGATTCCGGCCAGGTCTTCCCCGTTCCCGAATGGGACGGAGAGCGTGCGGCGGCGGCCATAAACGGGACACGGCTGTTCAAGTCCCGCTGCATGTTCCACCATGATGTGGGTGCCGACGCCGTTACCCGGCATCCTTTGAGCGAATGATCGACGATACCGAACTGGCTGTCCGGCCGCCGCGGTGGCGGCGGTATGGTGTTCGCCTGATTGGGGTGGTCCTGTTCGCGGCGGTACTCGCATCCGTCGACCTCAGGCAGGTCTGGGACTCGATTTCCCGGATATCGCTGGACGCGCTTGTCGAAGCTCTAGGACTCCTGGTCCTGCTGCTGCTGCTCAAGTGCGGGCGCTGGTTCCTCCTGCTCACCTGGTCGGGGATACCGCAGAGTGTGGCGGAAAGCGTCGACGTTTATGCGGACTCGATATTTTGGGGAATGATCACCCCGGGGCGCCTGGGCGAGCTCAAGCGCACCCTGTACCTCAAGCGGCGGCACACGATTCCTTTGGTTCGTGGAAGCGCTTTGTGGCTAGTCGACCAAGGGTTCGACATACTGGCGCTCATCGCCATCCTGGTGGCGGCATCGCTTGCCCAGCCGGAAGTCCTGGGCCGGGCTCTGCCGGTCGAGGCGGCCTGGGGCGCGGCGGCGGTTCTGGCTGCGAGCCTCGTCCTGCGGAACGGATTTCTGCGTCTGTTGCGCCTTTCCACCAGCCATACCGGGCGTTTCCGCTATCTGGTCGACGAAGCCACACGTGATCTCCTGAACATCGGGCATGGGCGATTCTTGATTCTCTTCGCCATGTCTTCGGGGGCCATGTTGGCATATGTGGGGATGGTGATCGCATTGTCCGCGGATCTGCCCATCGCCCTCAGCATCGCCCAGCAGATGACCGCTGTGCCTCTGGTGATGGCATCGGCACTGCTGCCAATCTCCTACTTCAACTTCGGGTCCCGCGAACTGGTGCTGACCGGTGTGTTTGCGCTCTACGGCCACGGTTTCGCGGACGCAATCAGCTATTCATTCGTTTTCGTTCTCTGCTATTTGCTGGTGATCCCCGTAAGCGTCCTTCTTTCACGGCTGGGCCGGTTTCTCGGTTGAGGTTCAGGAGATGGGATGGGAAGAGGGCGCTATTCCTTGTCGACCGGGTCGAGATCGATACGTTCGATATACGGTCCGATATATTCACGCCCGGCCACGGCCTGACCTTTATATACGTAAACTGTACGTCCAATCTCGAACCAACCGTCTCCAGCAATAGTCAATCGCACGCTCAGGCTCTCAATATCGGACTTCGGTTTAAAATCATGGGCGGGAAACTGATCCCAAAGCCCTCTGCGGAAGGCTTCATCCATTCTATTTCCTGAACTATCATAGGTTAATAGCCACATTTTTACTTCCACATTTCCTTTCGACGAGAAAGGTACATAGAAACTATAATGCGCACCGCCTTCGAGCGGTTGTGCGAGTGGTATAATGTCCGTTGCCGCAGATAAATGATTAATGCTATCCATTCCTGATAGGAGGAATTCGTAATAACTCTCTCTGCCGTTGATCTGCTGCACGTGAACAGTTTCCGGGTAACTCCCTAACTTGGGGACTGGCACCGGCAGTGTCATTTCTTTTCTGCCAGATAATCTCGGCTGCTGTACAGACTGGCGCAACGAAATCCGGTTGAGGCCGTCGTCCAGCGTTATGGAGTCTAAGGGAACCTGCACGGCGAACCGATTCGGCGAGCCGCCTGTCGTGCTGTCGAACAGGCCGGAGGCGACGAGCCTTTCATTGACATACATGTCCAGGGCTAGCGGAACCGCTGAGGAATAGACCGCTGAAGCCTGATATTCCCCGCCCTCAGCTGAAATGATGAACTCCGCTTCGTAAGGGCTTTCGGCAGATGTGTACGGCTGGGGCCACCCGATCACCGGGTTCGGTTTGCCCAACATCCCTTCATGGATCGCGCTGACCGTTCCGCCGATGAAGTCGTCAGCATTGAGCTGAATGGAATCATCCCGGAACCACCAAACCCAAATCAATCCTACCGCCGCCGCTATGCCAGCCAGTACCCCCGCCCGCGGCCATACGGCCAACCAAATCTCCGATATAACGAATGTCGGAGCGCTCCATGCTGCCCTTAACCCGCGAAGCGGCGCGACGACTAATCCTTTAACGAAGCCGATCTGATAGGCGGATCGAAAATAGGTTCCTGCCAGCACCATCATCAGCGGCATGAAGGCCATGCGATGCCGTTCATCACCCAAAATAAGAATGAACGGAAGAAGGATCATCCCGTATACGACTAGCGAGCGAAGCGTAATAGCCGCCGCTCTCGACGTTGCTCCCCCCCGAGAAATGAAACCCGCTATCCCTAGCCCTAAAATGCCAAAGAATACAAATTTCTCAAAAAGCAGTCTTTTGTCCGTATAAGGGATTGGCCCATCCTGGGCCAGCCGGTATATCCAGATTCGGGGAATCTCACCAGTATATCCAAATTGAGCATTAAAATTATGCCGGGAATCTCTTATAATAGATTTGGGATCATGACGAAGATACCAGAGCCCATAGTCTGCATATTGGCCGAAATTTCTAGAATTTTGATAATTTGGGATAAGTAACTTCGCTTTTCGGGTGCCGAAATACCAACGTTCATCGCCAAAGGGATTGTTCGCTGCCAAGAGTACCAAATCGCTATACGACGCAGACAATATGAATTTTCCCGAAGACTGCGACGCATAGTACGACCATGGCGCGACAACCGCCATTGCTACAAGAGCGTACATACCGCCTCTTACGAGGTTTCGGCCGCCGCGACCCAGCGACAGCCTAAAAAACGGAAACTTTGCTTGCAGCCGGAAGATGAAGGCAAGCCCCATCCATGGCGTCGCGAGTGCCAAAATCGATTTAACGAGAATAGAAAACCCTAGAAGCCCGCCTCCTAACGCCGCGACCGACAGTCGTTCAGAGGTCAACGCACGCAGATATCCGTACGTCGCCAGGCAGACCGCCATTAATACGACATTCTCCGATGCTGTTAGTCGAACGATATGTACGGCCGATGGAAGGATCGCTAGTAGTATCGCGGGTACAAGGGAAAAATAGTTCTTTCCAATACACTCACGACTCAACAACAAAAGAGAAAGCGTAGTTATTGGGTATAGAACGACGCTATTCCATATAAGCCAGTGAATGTAGTCCGTCCCGCCAAGTAGTAAGAACCCAATCGCCAGCCATGGTGCATATACCGGCCCTTTATAAACTAGGTAAGATGGAAATTCACCTTCCAGTATGGCCAGTGCTGCACGATAATGGTTCAAAAAGTCAGTTTGTAGTATGATCGGTTGATCGATCACTCCTTGTAGCCTGAGTGCTACGCCTATAAGAATAATAAGGAAAAATGAAATCCAATACGCTTGTTTCTTCGAGAGCCATCCGGCCGCCGAAGATTGTATCGCTGCAAAGGCCATGTTTATCGTCTATGATCGTTTAACAGAAAATCTCTCAGATGAGATTATACCCTCTCGGGCGACCGAAAAACAGACCATATCCGCGCGTCACCGAGTAGTGCCCGGTTCCACGCCGAACCTTCTCGAAACGTCATATCCCCAGCTCCAACATCGAAATGCATCCGTCGATCAGCTTGAGTTCATCCAGAACTGTAGAGCTTCTTGTTGTGGGGAAGACTTCCCGAAATTAACTTCGGCAAAACGTTTTTCAGTTGATCCTAAAATTAACTGCCAAAAAGTAATTAACTCTCGCTATACCCAAACAGAGAGAGGTAGTCGCCTGCATGTTCACTGAAATATTTTTTTTGCTTGTCAGTAAATTCCGCCCGCCACCTGCCAATATGTGCTGCGCGTTCGGTAATGCTCGGGGTATCAGTAAACGGGGTGCCTTCAATCCGATCTGATAGAAAACCGGAGATTAAGCCCATTTGCTCCTTGGGGCGGTCGACAATGTCCTCCAATTTAACAACCAGATAAGAATCGCTTGGTATTTTCTCCGATACCCTCTCCGCCAGCATAAGCATCTCCCGCCAATACGCGACGGCAGCTTCAAATGTAACAGGTCCACGGAATTTCTTTGTTTCAGGGAACCGTGGAGACGGAGCAATTGGCCAGAATTTTCTGGAAAGCATGCTTGCAACGACATCCCGTCCATCGCGAACAATGTGAACGAATTTGGCTTCTGGAAATAGCTCCTTTAGCTCATCCATATACAAAATATTTCGTGGAGTCTTCTCACACCAGCATGCGGCCCCCGCCTTCTGCATGGGAGTTTCAAAAAGATGTGAGATCAATGCCTGAGCGGCGCGAACGCGTCTTCCGCGAAAATCCGAATCCGGACTCTCTGCCGAGAGTTCTTGGAGAAACTGGAAGATCCCAAATTCAAGCTCGCTGATATTTACCGCATCACATAATCCTGCATCGTAAGACTGCGGCGTGTTAGGACGAATTGTCCGCTTGAACCATCTTCCTCTCAATGATTTTAAAAACTGTTCGAGTATTGAGTCCTGTCCAGACTCACGAACGTAATTTAATAAACCACCAGAGGCGACGATAAATTGCGTCTCCCACGGAAGACTGAATATAGAAGGGTGTTCACCCAATATTTTGCTTAAGACCGTAGTCCCAGAACGCCCTGTTCCCCCTATAAATATAGGTTTCGAGACGCTAACTTCGAGAGAGGTGGTGGCCATACGCTTATCTTATTCTTCGTTTTTGTTCCGATTGTGGCAAGGCGGAATCATCCTATATCTCGTCCGCCGGAAGCCGACGGCTTTCTGCCGCGCCATCGTCATAGGAGTGAGCCGCCTCCGCCGGCGATAGTCCCTAAACCTTAGGATGAGGCCAGCTGAGAGCCCGCTTCGGCCTTCTGTGGGCGGTTTTGCCGGATGACCTGGAGCGTCTCAAGGTATCTGTCCGTGGCGTTCTTGATCCCGAATCGCTCTACAAAGAGGTCTCGGTCAGTCGCGAGGGCAACGCGAGCCGCCGTGGCGGTTTGTTCCGTCAGAAGGTCGGCAGCATGGTCTGCGGCCTTTTGAAGGTCTCCAAGGGCATACAGGCGCAAATAGCTACCATTTCGACCAAGTTTGAACTCCGGAATTGCACCAACTTCCGTAGCGACCACGGGGCATCCGCAGCAGAGGGCCTCCAAAATGCTCATCCCGAACGACTCATTATGGGTTGTCGCCACCGACAATCCACCGCTGTCGCTCACCGCCGAATAGATCTCTGGCATTACGTCATGCTCGACGCGGTCAATCCACCTCAACCGGTCCAGCAAATTAAGGCTATCGGCAAAGTTAAGGAGATCCAACGCCACAGCCGGCGAGCAAGTCTCCCCGCCGACCATCCATATATCAAATGCCATCCCAGAAGAGGTTAAATTATAGCACAATGTCAGAAAAGATCGCCAATCTTTGTGGTCATCGATCTTTCCCACCCACAAAACAACAGGTGCGTTCGTTTGAAATTTAGGTGCCGTCTTCTGAAAAAGAGCCATGTCAAGCGAGTTGGCGCATATATGTACCTCTTCAGCATCCGACAAAAACTGAGACGTTAACAGGTCTTTCATGTATCTGGAGGGCACCACGAATCTATCCGGCGCCCAGGACCGATCGTCAAGGTAAGAGAGGTTGTTCGCTATGCTTGTGTGAACCTCGGCAACAAAAGCATAGTCGCGGCCATGATCACGACCTATCGCTTCAAAATATTCCGGTGTATCGATAACAATAACACTATCATAAGAATATTTTTGCGTTAACTTCAGGAGAGCATTGGCGTCTATCCCAAAATGAAGCGTAGCGTATGAATTTAGAAAACGGGAAACACCATAATCAGTACGAAATGCGCAGTGGACTTCACAGTTCTGGTGTTGAGACAGGCGACGTAGGCGATTCCATATCTGTGTGCAAACGCCACCCAAAATCCCATACCGGTAGGCATATAATATTTTCATTTGTTCTCAGAATTTTTCATATGAAAGGAAGATAGCGACTCGCGAGAACGACTTTGAGCCGCGAGTTTCAAGAGCGCTTCACTCCGCTTTTCCCACGTAGACTCGGAAAGGAAGCGAGATACAGAACGCCAATCTACGGACATATCCACTGTCTTATCGAGCGCTCGGCAAAATTCTCCAACCGAATGGGCGATAAACGTTGCAGGATATGCGTGAATCTGGGGCATGCGAAAGGATACAACCGGGAGGTCGAGGGCGAGATATTCGTAAATCTTGATCGGGTCGACGGCGTCCGCCAGCGGTCCAATCTTGAATGGAATCAATGCTGCGGTCCAGTTGCGGGCAACGTGATTGATTTGAGTATGGTCCATTGGTCCCAACACCCTGACGTTCTCGGGGTGGACGAGATCGGCAGGCGCTGAGTGGCCGATAAGATCGAAGCAGTAGTTCGGCCTTTCCCGCGCAATTTCGTGGAGCGCATCCCAGTCGAACCACGAAGGCGTCAGATGGCCAAAATAGCCAAACACCCGAGGGTTGGTGCTGGGACGGTTTTGGTAGTCGGGCTCTCGAAATGTAGGGTCACTACCATTAGGAAGAAGATGTACTTTCTTGGGATTAGTATATTTCTTCATCTTTTCGCATAATGTTATAGAAACGCAAGTGACCGCATCGGCATTGTATGCGATGTATTTTTCGACAGCTGGATTATACCACTTAGCCTGGCCGACCTTAGAAAATTCTTCCCAATCATCACGGCAGTCGTACAAAACAGCCCATCCGTTCATGAGAAAACGATTCATGACTTTTGGAATAGAAGGATGCGGGTAGGAGATTACAAATATTTTTTGCGTATTCCCATACGATTGATCGCAAATTTGAGAGAACGCTTCTTGTGTCAAATCTACTGGCGATTGAAGCAATAGGCCATTGTCATACGCGGGCCATGGCTCCGTGGCTCGCCATCTGTGATAATTGAAAATAACAGGTATATCCCGCTGGAGCAGTTGATGTGTAAGCCGGATGGGACGATTAGCGCGGACGTTCTGAACGTAAGTTGTTCCAGAGAACATGAATACAACGGCGGGCGAGCCCAAGGCTCTTACATTAGTGGCAAAATGATCCAAATTAGAACCGAGTTCGACTCTCTGGTCGTCGATCGGCATTTTCGTATCGTAAAAATCATCAGTCGTCGTGTTCTGGACGGCTCTAGAGGGTCGAATGGAGTTCAGTTGCGGAGTGCGACGTAGGAGACGCCACAACTCTGCCATAGTAGAAGGTGCTGCGAGGCGCAATGGGTTGCGGACTATACTGGTGCCAAGACGCCCAATAGCGAAGGATTCACTGCTGATTATATCTTCATATGCTTGCGAAAGTTTTACGTACCGCGTGTTAAGTTGGCCGTAGTTTTTTCTCAGTTTGGCAAGTTGTTCATTATGTTTTTGCCGAATGGCGGCGAGTGAAGTTGCGTGGGACGTCTCGAGATTTTTCAGACGAACCTGCAATCCATGGTACTTGATCTGGAATGAGCGCTTTTCGTCTTCTCTAAGCCGCTCGCTGTGACGGGCGTTGTCGACGGCGTCCGCCGCGGAGCGTTCTGCTTCAGCGGCCAGACGGTTTGCCTCGGTGATCGAGCGTTCTGCTTCGGCCGCCAGCCGTTCTGCCTCGACGGCACGAGCGAGGGCTTCGTGCCTGGCGGCAGCGGCGTCTTCAGCGGTACGCTCCGCATCTTCGAGTTTGGCCAGGGTCTCGGCCAGTGTCCACTCGGCGTCGGCCGCGCGGTTTTCTGCAGAATGCGCGGCGTTCTCTGCGTCATTCAACTGGCGGGTAAGTTCAGCTCGCTCAAGAGCGGCTTCCTGCGCAGCCTGCTGAAGCAGGTGCAGGTCGGCGGTCTTTGCCTGAAGCTCGGAGACCTTTGCATTGAGTTCGGCAGAAAGCTGGTCGCGTTGCGCGAGAACTTCATCGACAGAGTCCCGAGCGGACGCTTCCGCTTTCCGCAGCGCGGCGATTTCGGTCTGCGCAGCTCGTAATTCATGTGCGAATTGGGCTGATTGCCGAGTGGCGTCACCGAATCCGGTGAGGAATTCGTCCCTGATACGATTGCCGAGTTGATCGAGCTTCTCGACTAGATCCGTGATTGGCTTCGAGGACACCAAGCGCGGTAAATCGTTGTGTATGGACTGCAACGACCCTTCTAAAACGTCTAATGAGTCCTGAAAAGATTTTCCGATATTTCCCCGGATTTCTGTCAGTAATACCTCTCTTTTTTCTGCAAGCGAAAATGTCTTGTCGGTTATCTCGTTTAATTCACTTTTTATTGAATCCAAAGATTCACGCATATTTATAGATAAAGCGGTAACATCTTCCGCAGAGCGGAGGGTATTTATTAGCGCTAAATTTTGCCTTTTCAGTTCGTCTAACGACTGGGTGATCTGTCTTCTTTGCTCTTTTGTAGTAGAGAGACGGTCATGGAGTAGTTTCTGGCTTTGTAAAGTGGCTTCCTCGATCCAGGTAATCTTCTGACTATGTGAAAATAATTTATTCCAATGTGTGGATGGATTTTCGTCCCGTCTTCCTGAAAATCGGATGTATCCATCGGATACCGAAAGTTCTTCGGGACGAAAGTGTGAACTGATAAGGGGGAGGAAATTCGATAAAAGGAATGTCGTCTTGTGGTCTGGGTCAGGATGAAACCCGAATGGTGTAGTTATTATGAGAAGGCCGTCTTTTTTTAAGAGTGGTAATATATGAGGTATTGTCCGTTCTGGTTGAGCGAAATGTTCTAAAACCTCAGATGCAACGATCGTATCGAATAGATTATCGTCTTCTGGTAATTCAAGTGAATGAATATCGCCGTGCACGAATGAAAGTGAATTTTGAACAGAAATTGGTTCTGATTGGCGAAGTTCGTTAGCATATTCAATGGCGCTAAAATTAATGTCGACGCCAATGGCGTTTATTCCTTGCCGAGCGAGGAGTATCGGCAATATTCCTTCGCTACAGCCAATGTCGAGGACCCTTTTTCCCTCCACTTTTCTGGCAACCCAGTTTATCCGACGGCGGGCTATCTCCTGCGTCTCCGGGTCGCTGATCTGACCAAGATAGACCTGGGAGATCCGGTCCCTGTTCATATCAATTTTGGACTGCGTTTCGTTCATGTGGAGGATGATCTACGTTCAGTGACGCTGTTGGGGAAAAGAACAGGTAGCAGGGCCTGTCGATTGCCGGGCTTCGACGGAAGCGTGATCCCGACGCCGCCCCTTTCAATCATGTCCTCGCGCTTATGCCAAGCCCGTGGCGCGTACGAGGGCTCGACGAGAGGAGTTCCGGGTTGGTTTCCGCGACGACCATTGGCCGCTATCGGGTGGAAACGGCCGAGGCATCAGTCTGTTCGCAGAACTTCAGATAAGCGGACATTACTTCGCCAACCTCGCCGTCCTGGCGTATACGCCCTTGATGGACCCATACCACGCGAGTGGCAGTCTGCCTGATGAAGCTGCGGCTGTGCGATACGAAAACCAGAGCATGGGCGCGCTGCAGAAAGGCACGCAGGCGTTGGTTCGCTTTGACCCGAAACGCCGGGTCGCCGGCTGAAAGGGCTTCATCCATCACGAGGATTTCCGGGTCGATTGACGTTGCGACTGCGAATCCCAGCCGAGCCCGCATGCCGGACGAGTAGGTCTTGATGGGTTGATCGATAAAGGAACCCAATTCGGCAAATTCGGCAATTTCCGGAATTCGCTTCGTCGCTTCCCGGTGGCTGAGGCCGAGATATCCGGCATTAATCAGAATGTTCTCCCGCCCTGTGAGTTCTTCGCGGAAGCCGAGGCCGCGGGAGAGGAGGACAGGGTGCCCGGTCACTGTAACCTGGCCATGGTTCGGTGCATAAACGCCTGCGATCAGGCGCATCAGCGTGCTTTTCCCCGATCCATTCAGGCCGACGACCGCCACCGACTCTCCGCGAAAAACGCGAAGAGACACATCCTGAACGGCCCAATAGCCCTTCTCGATTTCCTCCCGTTCTCCCCGGGTCAAGATGGAGATTAGTCGTTTGGCTTGCGCTGCGGGGCGGCTGGCAAGCGGCCTCGGATAGTAAAGGCTGACCCGGTCCAATGAAATGGCAATAGGCTGGTGACCTGACAGGGACCTGTCAGGCTGGGGAGGTTCCTGAATCTCTCCACCCGTGGGCTGGCGTCCCTTCACCGTAGCTGTAGCCAAGGTCATTTCAGACGAGTTTCGGGAGAATTCCTCCCGTCCTTCTCAACGAGACCCCACCAAGCGCAATCAGCAGCAAGCCGACGGCGGACCAAGCTGCCAACCCAGACCATTGAGGCATTTCTCCATAGAGGATAACGGCACGGTATGAAGTCAAGAGCGTGCTGAGAGGGTTCAACTGAAAAAGCATCTTCCCCCAGGCAGGAACCTTATCGGACATCAATACATCACTGGCTTCATAAAAAACAGGGCTGAGAAACCAAAGTGCCCTCAAAACAACCGGGATCATTCTCTGAACGTCACGAACAAATACGGTCACAAGAGCAAGTAAAATACCGAATCCCAACGTTACAATAAATTGAACAAAAATCAATATCGGCAGAAAAAACATCATTTTTGATAGTGAATTATAATTAAAAACAACTACAAGAACCATTCCAAAAAAGAAGTAAACGAAATTCGTCGCGACGCGTGCCAGAACAAGAGTTGATAATGGAAAATTGATGGCAGAAATAAATTTCTTGGATTTTATGAAGGCGGTGGTGCTGTTGCCAATGCTTTTGGCAAACCATTGCCAGGCGACGAGCGCCGTCAAGATTGACATGAGGTAGCCTTCACCCCCACGCTGGAAAACGACTCCTATAAGAAAGTAGAAAACCAACATCATCGCCAGAGGTTCCGCAAACCACCAAACGTAACCGATTGGTGAATCGGCAATGCTGCTCTTCAGCTCACTCTGAATCTCAGACCGGAGAATCGGCCTAGCATTCCAGATTTCGTGGGCAGTGCGAAAGACTTCCTTAATCGCCATTTTCAGCCGTGGCTCACAGAAGTTTCCATTTACGGCAGCCTCTGCCGATCTTGCAGAATCTCGTAGAGTTCAGCGAAGCGTCCCGCAGCAGCCGACCAAGTACGATTTTCTATCGTCCATGTCCGCGCCGCAGTGCCCAACCGGCTTCGCAGTTCCGCATTTGTCACGAGCATTCGCAGTCGTTCCGTCAGAGCATCGACATCATCTCGAGGGTGGATCAGCCCGGTTTCACCGTCCGTCACGATCTCGGCAAGAGCGGCCACGTCCGATACCAGGACCGCTTTCCCCGCTGCCATGGCTTCAAGCGGCTTGAGCGGAGCGACGAGCTCGCATACCTCGAAACCCCGTCGCGGGAAGGGGGCTATATCGATAAGTGAGTAATACCGAGGCACGTCGGCCGGCGCTACGCGGCCGACGTATCGGCACTCGTTTCCGATCCCACACTCCTTGATCGTGCGTAGCAGGCGATCGCGATCGGATCCTTCTCCGACGATCAACAGGCGGACGTCAGGCTCCTGATGTCTCACGCGCGCAAACGCTCGGACAAGCAATTCTAAGCCTTCGTAATGCAGCAAGCTACCAACGTAGCCAATGACGATTTTCCCCTCCATGTCCAAGGTCTGAAGCAAGGCTCCGTCCTTTGGGCGGGGACTGAAGGCATCAGGATCGACGCAGTTCGGTATGACCGTTATCTTGTTGGCATCAACTCCCCGGTCGATGAATTCGGTTTTCAATCCGCCGGTCAGGGTAACGACATGATCGGCTTCGAGAGCAGCTTGCGACTCGAGGCGCCGGAATATCCGGTGCTCAACCGATCCTCGCCACGCCGGTTCACGAGCGATTCGGGTGAGATCCCATAAGCCCCTAACCTCGTAGAGGACAGGAATTCCCAGGCGGCGGCCCGCGAATGCGGCCGCGAGACCGTTCTGATAGTTCGAGGCGGCATGGATGAGCGCCGTCCCTCGCGCGCGCGCTTCCTGCGTCAATCGCGTCCCGTAACGTTCCAGATACGCGGACTGTCCGAGACCCGATCGCGGCCCCACTCGGCTGGGGGGCACCAACAGCCTTTGGTAAGTGATGCCCTCGACCGTATCAACATGGGCTGTGTGGCCGCCTGAGAGCGACGGGTCATGACCCATGTCCAAAGGGTACCCGAGGCGGGTGAGCGGCTGGATCGCCACGCTTCGGGCTTTGAGGGCCTGAAGAAGGCGATGGCTTCGGACGGCATATCCGGCCGAATGATAAGGATACGAGCTGTGCAGGACATACAGCACCTGACCAGGCGTCGGCGTGTAGTCGGCCTGTTCGCTTCGGGGAGGGAGAGGGAAGCCCCTGTTCAGTAGCTGGCGTCGCTCCTGGAGCTCCTGGTAAGCGTCTTTCGCCAGGCCGATCAGCTTGCCGGGCAGTTCGACCGCAGCGCGTCGCGTCGCAACTGCGTCAACCAGCGCCCTGCCGAGCCGAAAGCGGTAGGACGCTTCTAGTGCTTGGTTCCAGTTTTCCGCTTCATACAAGCGAATTCGAAGCTGAACGATTTCACGCTCTGCCCGGGTGAGCCGTTCAGACAATGTGGCCGTCATGTCGCCGCTGGCGTCCGTCTCCCGGCTGTCCATTGCGCGCCGGATCCTGCGCGCCGGTTCACTTTTCGTCCAGCGATTTTCTGGCAACTAAAGGGGCTGCGCATCCGGCCGACGGCCGAAGCGCCGTCTTCGTCTCATCCGATGCCTGAAATCTGGGCAGTTGATCGGCACCTGCGAGCAAATTGGCGGGGATTGACCGGTCGCCCCTTACCGCGGCGCGTCGGCCAAACCGGCCCTTCGCCCGGTTGCACGCAAATTGAGCGGTGATGGCATGCCCCTTGCTCCTTCCGGCAGGCGGTGGCGCGGGCCGTTCTGGCCCGTCACCCGGCTGCGGACGTGTGGAGCTTTATGCCGACGTGACCAAACTGATCGGAAACCGACTTCTCGGCGCGATCCCCAATATCATCAGCGTCATCATCGTGACTTTCCTGGTCTCCCGCGCGCTGCCGGGCGATCCGGCCGTGTTCTATGCCGGGCCGGCGGCAAACGCCGAGTCCATCGCCCAGGTCCGACACAATCTGGGCCTCGACAAGAGCCTCCCCCAGCAGTTCCTGGCCTATATCGGCGACCTCGTGCAGGGCGATCTCGGCACGTCGCTCAACTCCGGCCAGCCGGTCCTCGTCGACATCGGCAACCGCCTGCCGGCGTCGCTCGAACTCACCTTCTTCGCCCTGATCTTCGCCGTGGCGCTGGGACTGCCGCTCGGCGTCTGGGCGGCGACGCGGCCGAACTCGCTGGTCGACCATTTCTGCCGCGCCAGCGTGACCTTGGGCGCCGCCCTGCCGACCTTCTTCGTCGGTCTGCTGCTGATCTACGTCTTCTATTTCCTGCTGGGCATCGCGCCGTCGCCGCTCGGCCGGCTCGACATCATCTACATTGCGCCGCCTCCGGTGACGGGCTTCTACACCGTCGACGCCCTGATCGCCGGCGACATGGAGGTTTTCCGGGCGGCACTGTCCCAGCTCGTCCTGCCGGCGATCTCGCTCGGCCTGTTCGCCCTGGCACCGATCGCAAGGATGACGCGGGCGGCGATGCTGGCGGCTATGTCCGGGGACTATGTGCGGACGGCGCGGGCGAGCGGCCTGTCGCGACGCACCGTCGTGTTCACCTACGCGCTCCGCAATGCGATGCTGCCGGTCCTCAACATCATGGGGATGGTGTTCTCCTTCCTCCTCGGCGCCAACGTGCTGGTCGAACAGGTGTTCGGCTGGCCGGGGATCGGCTCCTACGCCGTCGAGGCGGTCCTGACCTCGGACTATGCGGCCGTGCAGGGCTTCGTGCTGACGATGGCGCTGCTTTACGTGGCCCTCAATCTGGTGGTCGACGTTATGAATACCGTCGTCGACCCGCGCGTCCGCTACGAGTCCTGAGGGCGCGGCGATGAACAGCTGGACCCGCAACCTCGGCTACGTCCTGAAGGAGAACCCGCTGACGCTGGTCGCCTTCATCCTGTTCCTCGTGCTCCTGATCTGCGCCGTGTTCGGGCCTCTTGTCGCCCCTTACGACCCGCTGGCAACCGAGGCGGCGCGCCAGCTCGAACCGCCCTCGTTCGCCCATCCTTTCGGCACCGACCATCTCGGCCGCGACATCCTCAGCCGGGTGATCGTCGCGACGCGGCTCGATCTCGGGATCGCCGTCTCGGCGGTCATCCTCTCCTTCGTCCTGGGAACGACACTGGGGTCGGCGGCGGGCTATTTCGGTGGCTGGACCGATCGCCTGGTCGGACGGCTGGTCGATACGATCATGGCGTTCCCGCTGTTCGTGCTGGCGATGGGGATCGTCGCCGCCCTCGGCAACACGGGGTGGAACATCATCTACGCCACGGCGATCATCAACCTGCCATTCTACATCCGCTTCGCCCGTGCCGAAATCAACGTGCGCCGCGAAGCCGGCTACGTCGAAGCCGCGCGCCTCGCCGGCAACGGTTCGGCCCGTATCCTGGGCTACCACCTGATTCCCAACATCCTGCCGCCGATGATGGTGCAGTTCTCGCTCAACATGGGCTGGGCGATCCTGAACGCGGCCGGCCTCTCCTTCATCGGCCTCGGTGTTCGGCCGCCGACCCCGGAATGGGGAATCATGGTGTCCGAGGGCGCCAACTACATCATCTCCGGCGAATGGTGGGTGTTCCTGTTCCCCGGCCTCGCCCTGGTCGTCGCCGTGTTCTGTTTCAACCTGCTGGGTGACGGCCTTCGCGACATCATCGACCCGAGGCAGCGGACGTGAGCGGGCCTCTGCTCAGCGTCGCCGACCTCGCGGTCGAGTTCAGGACCCGCGACGGCATCGTCCAGGTGCTGGACCACATCAGTCTCGACGTCGCCAAGGGCGAGACCGTGGGCATCGTCGGCGAGAGCGGATCGGGCAAATCGGTCCTCGCCTTCACCGTCATGGGCGTGTTGGACGCTGCCGGCCGCATCACCGAGGGGCGCATCGACTTCGCCGGGCTGGAGACCCTGAAGGCGAGCGAGCGGGAGATGCGCGACGTCCGCGGCCGCGAGATGTCGATGATCTTCCAGAGCCCGCGGACCGCCCTCAACCCGATCCGCAAGGTCGGGCATCAGATCGAGGACGTGCTGCGCCGGCACGAGGCGATCTCGAAGTCCGAGGCGACCCGGCGCGCTGTCCAAGCGCTGAAGAGCGTCCGCATTCCCGATCCGGAGCGGCGTTACCACGCCTATCCGTCCGAGCTTTCGGGCGGCATGTGCCAGCGGGTGATGATCGCCATGGCGCTGGCCTGCAAGCCGTTCCTGCTGATCGCAGACGAACCCACCACCGGCCTCGACGTCACCACCCAGGCGGTGATCATGGAGCTGATCCGCGCCCTCGGCCGCAACAGCCAGATGGCGACGATCCTCATCACCCACGATCTCGGGCTCGCCGGCGAATACTGCGACCGCATCGCCGTCATGCATGCCGGGCAGATCGTCGAATACGCGCCGACCGGCGCATTGCTCGAACGTCCGGCCCATCCCTACACGGCCAAGCTGATCGCGGCGACGCCCACCCGGCGCTCCGAGCTCGACAGCTTGAGCTCGGTCCCCGGCAACCTGCCTGATCTCAGGCGCGAGCTGCCGCCCTGCCGGTTCAGCGGCCGCTGCGAGCGCCACGCGCCGATCTGCGACACGCCGCCGCTGCCGGCCATCGCCATGGGCGGCGAGCATGTCGTCCATTGTCGGAGGCCGCTATGAGCCTGGGCCTGGAGCTTACCGAGGTCGAGAAGCACTATCCCGTCAGCCGCGGCCGCCACAAGGCGACGCTTCATGCCGTGGATGGTGTCAGCCTGTCGATCGGCAAGGGCGAAAGCGTCGGGTTGGTCGGCGAATCGGGCTGCGGTAAGTCGACGCTGGTCCGCCTGATTTCACGATTGATCGACATCACCGGCGGGACCATCCGCCTGAATGGCGAGGACATCGGCGGGATCAGCCCGCGGGCTTTCGGCACCCACCCGGCGCGCTCCAACATCCAGGTGGTATTCCAGGACCCGACCGACAGCCTGAATCCGAATCTCCGGGTCTTCGACAGCATCGCCGATCCGGTACGTCGGCTGATGAAGCTGGAGGGCAGGAAGGCGGTCGAGGAGCGGGTCGCGGACTCGGCGCGCATGGTCGGCCTGCCGCAGGAGCTCCTGACCCGCTACCCGCACCAGCTTTCGGGCGGCCAGAAAGCCCGGGTCGGCATCGCCCGCGCCATCGCCGTCGAGCCGCAACTTCTGATCCTCGACGAGCCGACATCGGCGCTCGACGTGTCGGTGCAGGCGGTGATCCTGCACCTCCTCGACGACCTCCGGCGCCGGCTCGGCGTCAGCTATCTGTTCGTCTCGCACGATCTCAACGTCGTCCGCCTGCTATGTGAGCGGGTGGCGGTGATGTATCTCGGCAAGATCATCGAGGTCGCCCCGGTCGAGGACATCTTCCTGAGCCCGCGCCATCCCTACACCCAGGCGCTGGTCGCGGCGATCCCCGACCCGGCGCGCCGGGGCAACGACGAGCGGCCGGCGATCACCGGCGAGCCGCGCAGCCCGATCGACCCCGATCCGGCCGTCTGTCGGTTCTACGGCCGATGCCCCAAGGGCACCGAGCTTTGCACCCAGAAGATGCCGGCCCTGGAGCCGGCCCATGGTTCCCATCGCGTCGCCTGCCATTTCGCCGAACCGCCGGCCCCTGCCGTCGGCTTCACGGCGATGGCGCAGAACTGAGGAAAGGAAACCCCCGATGTCGGCGAATGAAATCTGCCGCATGACCGCCGTCGATCTGGCGGCGAAGATCAAGGACAAGGAGCTGTCGGCCGTCGAGGTTACCGAGGCGGTGCTGGGCCGGATGGAGACGCTGGAGCCTCATCTCCACGCTTTCTGCACCCCGGCGCCCGACCTCGCGCGGAAGACGGCGGCAGACGTCGATGCCCGCATCGCCGCCGGCGATGCGGTCGGGCCGCTCGCCGGGGTTCCCATCGGCATCAAGGACCTGGTCGCCACCAAGGGCCTGCGCACGGCGATGGGATCGATGATCTACAAGGACTTCGTGCCGGAAGAGGACGATATCGTCGTCGAGCGGCTGAAGGACGCCGACGCCGTCATCATCGGCAAGACCAACGTGCCCGAGTTCGGCTACAGCGGCGTGGGCCACAACCCGGTCTTCGAGACGACGCGGAACCCGTGGAACACCGACATGACGCCCGGCGGGTCGAGCGCCGGATCGGGGGCGGCGGTGGCGGCCGGCGTCGGTCCCTTCGCGATCGGCAGCGACGGCGGCGGGGCGATCCGCATTCCCGCCGCCCATTGCGGCCTCTACGGCATCAAGGCGTCGATGGGGCGGGTGCCGCTCTATCCGGGCTGCCGCGACGAGCGCTATCCCGGCGTGTCGAGCTGGGAGTCGCTCGAACATATCGGCCCGATGAGCCGTACCGTCGCCGATTCGGCCCTCATGCTGTCGGTCATCGCCGGTCCCGACGACCGCGACCGCCACACCCTGCCCAAGGCCGACTTCGACTGGCTGGAGGCCTGCAAGGGCGACCTCAAGGGCAAGAAGATCGCCTACAGCGCCGATTGGGGCTACGCGGCCGTCGACCCCCGCGTGCGTGCGATCGTCGCCGACGCGGTGAAGGTCTTCGAGCGCGATCTCGGTTGCATCGTCGAGGAAGCCGATCCCGGTTGGGAAGACCCCTATGGGGCCTTCTGGGGGCTGGTGGCGCTCGAATCGGACCTCAAGGGCCTCCGCGCCAAGCTGCCCGAATTCGCCCATGTCATGTCGCCGCATCTGGTCGACTTCCTGAACCGCCCGTGGACGGCCGAGGAGCTGACCGACGCGGTGATGGCCCGCAAGGCGGTCTGCAACAAGATGTGGAAGTTCATGCGGAACTACGACCTGCTGCTGACGCCGACCCTGGCGGTGCCGCCCTTCCCGGTTCACATGCAGGGGCCGGAAAAGGTCGAAGGCCGCATCGTCCATCCGGTGCAGTGGCTCTGCTTCACATTCCCGATCAACATGACCGGCCAGCCCGCCGCCTCGATTCCCGCCGGCTGGACCGACGACGGCCTGCCGGTCGGGCTCCACATCATCGGCCGCCATCTCGACGACCCGACGGTGCTCAAGGCCTCGGCGGCCTTCGAGCAGGCCAAGCCCTGGGCCGACCGCTGGCCGTCGATGCTGGAGACGCTGGGGCTATAGCAACCGCGCCAATCCCGTCATTCCCGCGAAGCTTGCGCCCGCGAAGGCGGGTGGCGGGAATCCAGGGGCCATCGCACGACCTCTGGGCCCCCGCCACCCGCCTTC
>PBKC01000083.1 GCA_002721365.1 Rhodospirillaceae bacterium
CCCGTCGACTGGCCGCTATCCGCAAGCCGGCATCGTTCCGCTGTCCCATACGCGAGACACGCCCGGATTGATGGCGCGCCGTGTCGCCGACATCGCCATGCTCGACGCGGTCATTGCCGGTACCGGCGAAGCCGCTGAGCGGAAGGCGCCGTCAGACCTCCGGATCGGCATCCCTCGGCACTATTTCCATGAGGACCTGGATGACGAGGTCGAGGCCGTGGTGGGGAACGCCATGGCGCGGCTCACGGCGGTGGGGGCGACCCTGGTTCCCGTCGACCTGGCGGGCCTCTTCGACCTCGTGAAGGCCATTCGCAGCGCCCTGGTGCTCTTTGAAATTCCGCGGGAGATCGCGGCCTTTCTCTACAGCCGGGGACTCCGCATCAGCCTGACGGACCTCGCCAGCCAATTGGCCGCGCCCAGCTTCCGTCAGGCATTCTTGGACGAGGCGGGGGCGAAGGCGGTGACGGTGGAAGAGTACCGGGCGGCGCTTACCGTGCATCGTCCGGCGTTGCGAGCGCTTTATGAGCGCGTTTTCGCCGCCGATCCGAAGCTCGACGCGCTTCTTGCCCCGGCGACACCCTTGCCGGCCCGTCCGCAGGGCAAGGGCGAAACGATTATCTTCAAAGGGCGGGACGTGAACAACAACAGGGCCTACACGCGAAACGTCAGTCCGCCTGGCACGGCGGGATTACCATGTCTGACCCTGCCTGCAGGACTGACGGCGGGGGGACTCCCGGTGGGGATCGATCTCACCGGACGGCCGGACGGCGACCGGCCACTGATCGGCGTCGCCCAAACCATCGAGGCCGTTCTGGGCCCGTTGCCGCCGCCCCACCTCAAGGCGTAGGCGGCGGCGTAAGGTCGGTCTCTTACGGCGTCAGGACGACGCGGCCGACAATACGGCCGGCATCCAGATCCTCCAGGGTCTGGGTGACCTGATCGAGCGGCCGGGTGGCGACACGCACCGGCTTGGCCTTGCCGGCCTTCACCAGCGCGATGAGCTCCTTCATCTCCTGGAGATTGCCGACATAGGAGCCGCGCAGGGTGAGTGCCCGCATCGGGAACAAGGCGGTCGAGACGGTGACGTCGCCGCCATAGAGCCCGACGGCGATGTGCTTGCCGCCCTTGCGGACAGCGTCGAGGCCGAGCCTTGTGGTCGGGCCGGAAGCGACGAAGTCGACCACGGCGCCGGCGCCGGCGCCGCCGGTGAGCTCCTTGATCTTGGCGACCGCGTCGGTGGTCTTCGAGTTGATGAGGTGGGTCGCACCCGCCTCCTTTGCAGCAGCCAGCTTTTCGTCGTCGACGTCGACCGCGATCAGCTCCTGCTCCAGATAGCCCGCGGCAACGTTGACGCCGGTCAAGCCGACACCGCCGATGCCGATGATCACCACCTTGTCGTCGGCGGGAAGCGGCAGAACCTTCTTCAGCGCGCCATAAGCGGTGACGCCGGCGCAGGCCAGGGTGCAGGCGCTGGTCTCGGGAATGCCCTCGATGTCGACAAGATAGCGCGGGTGCGGCGCTACGATGTGGTCGGCATAAGCACCCGGCGTGAAGACACCCAGGGTCCGCATCGAGGTGCAAAGGTTCTCGTCGCCCTCGGCGCAGCGCGCGCAGGTGCCGCAGCCGATCCAGGGGAACACCAGCCGGACGTCGCCGACCGAGACGCCGGTCACATCCGGCCCGACGGCAACCACTTCGCCCACCGGCTCATGACCCATGGTGAGCGGCAACTTCATGCCGCGATCGGTGAGCGACAGCCACTTGCCGCCACCGAGGTCATAACCGCCATGCCAGAAGTGGAGATCGGAATGGCAAACGCCCGCCGCCCTGATCTTCAGCAGCACCTCGGTCCCTTTCGGCTCGGGGTTCGGCGTCTCCACCAACTGGAGCGGCTTGCCGAATTCCATAACCTGATAACTCTTCATCCGATTCTCCCTAAGCTCCCGCCGCGGCCGTCTCCGGACCGTCGGCCACCTTCGGCGCGCACCATAGGATATCAGGCGGCGGTCTTCCAGCGGATCGCAGCCTGCCGCCCTGCGAAGGGGCCGTGTCCGGGGCGCGCCATCGCAGGCCCCTGCATGAAGTGATGTATGCGGTGCGCCATTGGGATAGGGTGCCCGCCGCCGCGCGCCTTCGCCGCAACATCTGGAGCGCCCCCATGGCCATTGCCGACATCGTCAGTTCGATCGCCTTCTCGGCCGACGGCCTTGTTCCCGCGATCGCCCAGCAACATGACACCGGCGAGGTGCTGATGATGGCGTGGATGAACGCCGATGCGGTGGAGGAAACCCTGCGGACCGGACGGGTCTGCTACTGGTCGCGCTCGCGAGGCAAGCTCTGGCGAAAGGGCGAGAGCTCGGGGCAGGTGCAGCGGCTGATCGAGCTCAGGATCGACTGCGATGCCGACACCCTTCTTTTGCTGGTCGACCAGACCGGCGTTGTTTGCCACACCGGGCGGCGAAACTGCTTCTACACCGCCGTTCGCGACGGCGACGCGGTCGAGATCGCGCCGGTAATGACGTCGCCGGAGACCCTCTACGGCGCGTAGTTCAGCGCTTGCCGCCGGGGACCCACAGTACGTCGTTCCGCCCGCTGTCGTTGAGCCATCGCCCGAGGCAGAACAGATGATCGGACAGGCGGTTGAGGTAGTGGACCGTGACCGGGTTGACGGTTTCCGTCGCAGCCAGGGCGATGGCCAGACGCTCGGCGCGCCGGACGATGTTTCGCGCCATATGGAGATGCGCCGAGGCCGGCGATCCTCCCGGCAGGATGAACGATGTGAGCGGGGCGAGATCGCCGGTCATGGTATCGATTTCGCCTTCGAGGCGGGTTACGTAGGCTTCGTCGATTCGGAGCCGGGACCGGGTCTCGTCCTTTTCCGGTGTCGCCAGATCGGCACCGAGATCGAACAGCTCGTTCTGGATCCGCGCCAGCATCGCATCGGCCTCGCCGCCGGTATGCAGCCGGCAGATGCCGATGGCGGCATTGGCTTCGTCGACGGTGCCGTAGCTTTCCACCCGAAGGGCGGTCTTGGAGACTCGCGAACCGTCACCAAGTGAGGTTTCTCCTTTATCGCCGCCGCGCGTGTAGATGACGTCGAGCTTGACCATCGTTTCTCCGATCCGCCCAGATTCCATGCAACTGCCTATCACTGTTACGTCATTTGGACCGGCGCCGCGACAGAGACGAGGGGATGACGAAGCGGCATGGGCGTTGCATCGTCGATCATCGGGCCGTCCGGCCCCTCTCCGACCAGCGACCGGACAGTGGCATTCGTGCTCCGGATCGGGAGCCGATGTGTGGTATTCACGCGCGACACCATTGCTGACGCCATGGCCTCCGAACCTCTGATGGACGGCTCGAACAACCAACCGATGCAGCCGCTCCGCGACTGGTTCCGGCGGCATTTCTCGAACCGGCAGGTCGTGATCCTGACCACCATCCTGGTGGTCGCGACTCTGGTGATCGTCTTCTTCGCCGACATGCTGGTTCCGGTGATCGCGGCCGTGGTGATCGCCTATCTGCTCCAGGGGTTCGTGTCCCGGCTCGAAGGCCTGGGCCTCGGCCATACGATCGCGGCGTGGATCGTCTTCCTGGCCTTCATGGCCTTCTTCCTGGTTGCCGCATTCGGTCTTCTGCCGCTGCTGTTCAGGCAGATGACGCAGTTGCTGCAGCAGATCCCGCTGTTGATCTCGGAAGCCCAGCATGCGCTGCTGCGCCTGCCGGAACAGTACCCGGACTTCATCACCGTCGATCAGGTGCGGCAGTTCACCATGCGCCTGCGGACCGAACTGGTCCTGATGACCCAGGCTCTGGTCTCCTATTCCGTGTCGTCGATCGTCGCGGTGATCACCGCCGTCGTCTACCTGATCCTGGTGCCGGTGCTGGTGTTCTTCTTCGTGAAGGACCGGAGCCGGATCGTGGCGTGGCTTACCGGTTTCCTGCCCAGCGAGCGCCAGCTCACGACGCGGGTCTGGTCGGAGGTGAACGCCCAGATCGGCAACTATGTCCGCGGCAAGTTCCTCGAAATCCTGATCGTCGGCGTGGTGACCTATGTCGTCTTCGGGGTGCTGGGCCTTCGCTACGCGCTGCTGCTCAGCGTGCTGACCGGTTTCTCGGTCCTGATCCCCTATGTCGGGGCGACGGCGGTGACGCTGCCGGTCGCCGCCGTCGCCTATCTGCAATACGGCTTCACCGCACCGTTCACATACGCCCTGATCGCCTATGGCGTCATTCAGGCGCTCGACGGCAACCTGCTGGCTCCCCTGCTGCTCGGCGAGGCGGTCAATATCCACCCCGTCGCCATCATCGTGGCGATCCTGTTCTTCGGCGGATTGTGGGGGTTCTGGGGCGTTTTCTTCGCGATCCCGCTAGCGACGGTGGTGAATGCGGTTCTCCGGGCCTGGCCCAAGCCCCCCGCCGGCAGCCCGCCTCCAGCCCCTTAGACGGTCCGCGCACCAAAGCGGGGGTTTTTTCTACCTCGATCGTATAGCTCACTCTCCGACAGGTTGTCGGTGTGTCGGCACCGCTCTATAGGAGGATATGCAGCTCCGCCGGCCACACGGCGGACAGAAGGGGGAGGAACGCATGCCAGTTTCGAATCCGGTCATTGTCGTCCCCGGCATCACCGCGAGCTATCTGCAGGACGACTATCCCGTCTCGCCGGAGACGATCTGGGGCGTGGTCCACAAGGACTACGAACGCGCCGCGCTCCACCCCGACAACCTCCGCTACGAGGCGCGGGAACCGGCGCGGGTGGTCTCGGGCCAAGTCTATGAGATCGCCTACAAGGAACTGATCGAGGAGCTCAGGTTCAATCTGGCCGAGAAGCCCGAGGAACCGGTTCCGGTCTTTCCGTTCGGCTATGACTGGCGCCAGCCGCTGGAACTGGTCGAAGACGCGCTGCTCCGCTTCGTCGACGAGGTGATCGAGCGCACCAAGCTGATGCCGCACTATCACAAAGCCGGGTACGGCGCCGACCCCAAGGTGAACCTCGTCGGGCATTCGATGGGCGGATTGGTGATCGCCGGCATGCTGGCTCGCCACGGGCAAACCGCGCGGGCGGGCAAGGTCGCGACCCTTGCCAGTCCCTTCCAGGGCTCGTTCGAGTCGGTGATCAAGGTGACGACCGGCACCGCCAATCTCGGCACTTCGCCGCCCAGTTCCCGCGAGCGCGAGGCGGCGCGGATGACGCCTGCGCTCTACTATCTCGTGCCGAGCTTCGCGAACGGTCTGGATGTGCCGCCCTCACTGCCGCAGACCCTGTTCGACCCGGCGGTCTGGCAGCCGAGCATCCTGACGAGCCTGGAGCAGTACATCCGCCTTCACGGCCTTGAAGGCGGCAACCAGAGAGCCCGCACCGCTCAGGCCAGGTCGCTGTTCGCCACCATGCTGACCGCAGCGTCGGACCATCGCCAGCGGCTCGACGGGTTGAACCTCCCTGATGCCGGGCTCGAGACGAACGACTGGCTCTGCGTGGTCGGCGTCGATTCCGTCACCCGCGTCCGCCTTCACGTCAAACGGAAGGGGCAGGCGGCGGAGTTCGACTTCCGCAGCGACGACCGGGCCAATCTCTGGGGAGACGAGAAGGCGCCGACAAGCGAGTGGGGCTTCACCGGTGATGGGACTGTGCCCTTCGAGGGGGCGGTGCCGAAATTCCTCGACCGCGCCAATCTCGTCTGCGTGACCCCGGACGATTACGGCTATTGGGAGCTCTCGGACCGGGCGACGACCAAGCTCGCAGGTTTCCACGGCATTCTGCCCAATATGAACATGCTCCACCGGTTGATCGTGCGCCACTTCACCGGCCGCCCCGATCGTCACGGCAACACCTGGGGTCGCCCCGCTCCGGGCGTGGAGGCATGGGCGCCGCCGCTCGATCTCCACAACAAGCAGAAGGATTAGCGCGGGACCGTTTCGATGCCAGCGCTGAGGTTTTCGGCGAGGTCGGGATCGTTGATGATCCGCGGCACCTTGTTCTGACCGCCGAGCCGGCCGCGGGCTTTCATCCAGGCGGCGAAACCGCCCGTCGGCACGACCCGGATCTCGGGTCTGCCGACTCCGAAGTCGCCGGAGCGATGGGCGCGGTAGTTGTCGTTTCCGTCGGCCAGGGTTTCGTCGAGTACCCTGGCGAACGTTTCGAGCGCCCCGGGCTCCGGCGCCTGCTCGGCGAACTCGACGAAGTAGAGGTGGCGGCCGGCTTCCCCTTCCTGGCGGGGGAAGACGGGCGTCACGGCGAATTCTTCCACCGAAGCGCCGATGGCGCCGGCGGCGGCCGAGACCGCCTCCTCGATCTCGGCGCTGATCAGGTGCTCGCCGAAGGCCGACAGGGTGAAGGAGGTGCGCCCGGTGACGACGATGCGCGGCGGATCGAGGTCGACGAACCGCACGGTATCGCCGACGAGGTACGACCAGAGGCCGGCGCAGGTCGAGACGGCGATGGCGTATTCGACGCCCGTCTCGACGGTTGCGAGCCAATGGCGGGTGGGGCGTTCGGCCTCCAGTTCCTCGACCGGGATGAAGTCGTAGAAGATGCCGTGGTCGGTGATCAGCCGCAGGCCGTCGCCATCGCCGCGGTCGGCGACGGCGAAGAACCCCTCGCTCGCCGGATAGACCTCGCGGGTTTCGGCGTGGCTCCCCTCCAGCCATTCGGCGAAGCGGCCGCGATAGGGGGCGAAGTTGACGCCGCCATGGATGACGAGCTCGAGGTTCGGATAGGCGTCCTTGGCGCGCCACGATCCGGCCGGGTTCAATTCCGCCAGCTTGTCGAAGAACAGGAGCAGCCAGCTCGGGGTGCCGCTGATCGAGCGGATGTCCTGGCGGAGCGATGCCGGGGCCAGCATCGCGACCTTTTTCTCCCAGTCTTCTTCGAGGGCGAGGTCGCGGTCGGGGAAGTAGTAGGGACGCGCCCACCACGGTACGTCGCTGGCGGCGATGCCGCTCAAGTCGCCGCTGTGGATGCCCGGCGCTTCCTCCACGAAGGCGGTGCTGCCGCCCAGCATGAAGTTCTTGCCGCCGAGGACATGGCTCTCCGGCCGGTTGGTCAGGTGGTGGACCAGGATGTCGAGGGCGGCGCGCCGGTTCGACCGGTTCATCGCCTGCGAGCAGGGAATGTATTTGGTGCGCCCCGTCGTGGTACCGGAGGTGACGGCGAAACAGGGGATCGTGCCCGGCCAACTGCAATCGGTGAGGCGCGGAAAGGCGTCCTTCCAATAGCTCTGCCAGAAGTCCTCGTAACGGCGGAGCGGCACGGCTTGTTGGAAGGAGGCGACGTCGGTGAGCGACGAGAAACCATGATCGCGTCCGAAGCGGGTCGATTGCGCCCGCTTCAGGAGGCTCAGCAGCGTCTTCTGCTGCCCCGCGATCGGGTCCTCCCGCTCCAGGCGCGCGCGGCGGGCGCGCGCATAGAGGCGGAGAAGCGGAGTCGCGTCGAGCATGGCGCTGCCGCTCTAAGGCGAGAGCGTCATATGGTGGGGGAAGGTCTCGCGGACGGTTTCCAGCCGCAGCGGCATGCGCACGTATTCGCCGCGCTTCCACAGGTCGTACTGGTCGACGAAGTTGGCACTGTTGATCCAGCCGTCCTCGCCGCCGAGCAGGACGAAGTAGTTCGCATCCGGGTCGGACATGTCCGAGATATGGCGTGCCTGGGACCCGTACCGTGTGGCATGGCGTTCGTTGGTCAGACCGTGCGCCGTCTTCATCAGGGTGGAGCTGCTGCCGGCGACGGGATCGTCGGCGAACCGATAGCGACCGCCGATCACCGGCACGCGGCTCAGCACATGGCCGAGCTTCAGGCGATGCATGCTGCCCCAGTCGGGGAACGAGGAGAGGTCTTCACCGGCTGCCGCCGCCGCCGTTGAAACGGCCGCGGCGAAGTGGTCGTCCGGCGCCGCAAGGATGTCGTCCTCCAGCATCTCGAACTTCTGCGCGGTCGCCGAGAAGACCTTGAGCCGGCGTTCGTCGTAGAACGCCTTGTGGAAGTGATAGAGGAAGATTTCGAAGGCGGTCGCCCCGGCCGAATCTACCGCGTAGCGGCCGTCCCATCCGGCAATGGCGTCCAGCACGCGCTGCCCTTCCGCCGAAAGGGCGGGGGCGGGGGTGGTCGTTGCAAGGCGCTTGCCCAGGGCGTCCCGGATGGCGGCGGACGACGACTGGTAGACATCCTGCTGAAGGTCTTTCAGCAGGGCGACGGAAACCTTCCCATCCCCGCCCAGAAGCTCGTCGAGGCGGGTGATCCGGTCGTCGGACGAAAAGAAGAAACCGACCGGCACGTCACCGTCGGCAGGCTTGTTGTTGGCCGAGGCGACGAACCCGGACGGCGGATCGAACGCGCTCGGCAGACTTTCCAGACTGGCGAAAGCGTCCCACCAGCCGACGGCATCAGCGCCGTGAACGAGGGTATCGGTGGCGCTTTCGGGGCGTCGCGGCAGACTGACCGCCATCACTTGTCCGACATGGCCTTCCGAATCGGCGTAGATCATGTTCTGGCCGGGGACATGAAATCCGTCGAGGGCCTTGCGGAATTCGGGCCAGTTCCGCGCGCGGTTGGCGGCCAGCATGGCGCTGATCTCGTCGCTCGGCAGATGACCCATCCAGCGGAGCGCCACCGGACCGCCTTGTCCCGCATCCAGCACCGGGGCGTCGGAGATGATCGGGCCCAGGGGCGTGTTCCTCAACGTCACCGTGTCGTCGAACCACCAGCGCGTGGCGATCTTCGATTCGCTGCTGGTGATGTCGCCGGCCGGAAGGTCCGAAACATCGTAAAGGTCGCTGCTCGCGGCCCGCATGTTGGTGCCGCCCCAGGCGATCCAAGGATTGCGCCCCAGGGCGAGGAACGGGATGCCAGGGATCATCATGCCGACGGCGTGGTAGGAGGGCGACTTGTAGCCGGCCAGCAGCCAGAGATTGGGCAGGAATATCCCCAGATGCGGATCGCTGGCGATCAGCGCGCCGCCGCTTTCGCTTCTGGTGGCCGTGACGGCGACCGAATTGCTGCCGGAGCGGTTCATCCCGGCAAGGATCTCGTCGAACGCCGCCCGCTGGGAGTCCGGGTCGGCCATGAAGCTGGTCACCGAATCCGATCCGCGCCGGACCAACTCGTCCCAGAGGGCCGGCCATTCCGGCGTGTCGCGAAGCTTCAGCACCTCGAACCACACCAGCCAGTTCACATCGACCGAGGCGAGGCGCCCGATCGTCAGGACCTCCTCGGGCGACCACGGCTCGCGTTCGAGACCCAGAACCTTGAACTCGTGCGGCACTTCCTCGGTGTGAGTGATGTAGTGATTGAGGCCGGCGACGAACGCGTCGAGCCAGTGCCGCGTGCTCTCCGGCATCATGGCGAGTGAGGCGGATGACGACCGGCTGAGGTCGAGAATGCGTAGCGAGTGGTCGATGTCGGTGGCGATCGGTCCCACCATCTCCGACAGCCGGCCGTAGGCGACATGGCGCATGAGCTCGATCTGCGCCCAGCGGAGATGGGCGTGGACGAGGCCCAGGGCGAAGGCGAGATCGGTGTCCGTTTCCGCCTCGATGAACGGAACCTGATGGGTATCCCAATGGATCGTCACCGGCCGTTCCAGAGGAAAGGGACCGCCGGGGAAGGCCGTCAACCGCTGAGCCGTCCCGGTGCTCTCCGGAAGGGGCGTCAAGAGGCCGCAGGCGGACAGTATGCTGCCGAGCAGCGCCAGGCCGATGATGGTCCTCAATTCCACGGGAATGCCCTTTTCGGCTGGACTCAGGCGGACGCCTGCCGGACGGTGGACCGGGCCGGCCGAGCGGCTGTTCCGATCCACCCCGCAATAGGTAGGGCGTCCGCGGCGGGGGACAACTGGTGCCGGCAAGGCGCGGACCGGCGAGATCAGGATCGTCCCGGTTCGTTCCCAGGTCGGGCGGTTTAGCCTAATGGGCCGTTCCGGCGGGATTGTCGAAGCAGGTCGCCAGGGCGGCCGCGAGGCCTTCGCGCCACGGCCTTTGCCCGATGCCGAAAGTCTCGCCGATCTTGCGGCAGTCGAGGACGCTGTTGGCGGGGCGCGGCGCCGGGGTCGGATAGGCGCTGCTGGGAATCGGGACGAGGCGGGGGCGGCGGCCGGTCAGGGGGGCCGCAGCTTCGACGATCGCGTCCGCGAAGCCGAACCATGTCGTCGGACCGGCGCCGCAGAAGTGATAGGTACCCGCGGTTTCCGGTCTTTCGAGAAGCTGCGGAGCCAAGGTGAGAACCGCGTCGGCGATGTCGCGCGCTGGAGTCGGGCATCCGTACTGGTCGTCGACGATCCGCAGCTCGTCCCGGTCCTCCGCCAGGCGCAGCACCGTCCGCAGAAAGTTGTGCCCCGAGGCTCCGAAAACCCAGGCGGTCCGGAGGATGACATGGCGGGAGTTCGAGCGGCGCACGGCGCGTTCGCCGGCCTCCTTGCTGCGGCCGTAGGTGCCGAGCGGAGCGACGGGATCGTCTTCGCCGTAAGGACCTTCGGCACGGCCGTCGAACACATAGTCGGTCGACAGATGGATCAGCGGCATGCCGAGTGTATCGCAGGCGGCGGCAAGGTTCGCGGGGCCGGTTTCGTTGGCGGCGAAGGCGGCTTCGGTCTCGCTTTCCGCCTTGTCGACCGCCGTGTAGGCGGCGGCGTTGACGACGATGTCCGGACGCTCGGCGGCAATTCTCTCGGCGACTTCATCCTTCCGGGTGATGTCGAGGCTGCTGTGGCCGAGCCCCGTGACGAGGACGTCGACGAGCGGAGCGGCTTCCAGAAGTGCTCGACCGACCTGACCGCCGGCGCCGGTGACGAGCAGGCGGATCATCGGCCGCCCTCGCTCAGGTTCTGATCGCCGAGCATCAGATCCAGAAATCGGTCCGCCGCATCGCGCACCGTAAGGCCGGGCGGCGGTGGCGCGGCGGAGCCCGGGAGGGCGGCGAATGCAGCCCGCAAGTCCGAAACCGGCTGCAGGCCCGCGGCCGCGGTCCAAGGCCCGTCGCCATGGACCAGCATCGGCTTTCCGGCTGCCCGGTACTCCGCGAGCTTGCCCGGCACCTGGGTCTTGCCTGCGACCAGGAGCAGGACGTCCGCGGCGCCCTGGTAGGCCCGGGCTTCCTCCAGCGGAAGCGGTCCGGTGACGACGATCCTCTCTGCGGCCGATGATTGCTCCACCTGCCTAATCTCGTCGCTCTGGAGCCGTCCGACCAGGTGCAGGCGGAGATCTTCGCGTCCCGCCGCCTCGAGAGCGGCGAGGATCGGGGCCAGGGGGCGGCCGTGGTCCGACAGGAGGAACCCTCCCGTGTGAACGATGTTGATCGCTCCGTCCGGCAGCGGATCTCTGGGCGGTGGCGGATCGGCGAAGTTGGGAATGGCGGCCGCCCTTTCGGGGCCGCCCAGCGCGGCGATCTCGTCGATGATGGCCGGCGTTGTAGCGGCAGTCGCGTCGGCGGCAGGCAGGATGAATCGGGCCATGCGTCTTTCCAGCCATCGGCGGGTGGCGCTCCGCCGGAGGATCGGCCGGAGCGGATCGCGGACCCAGTGATCGCGGAAATCGGCAAGCCAGCGGCAGTCATGCCGGCGGCGGATCAGCCAGCCGGCGATGTGGCTCGATTCGGGCGGGCTCGTCGAGATTACCCAGTCGGGTCGCCAGGGCAGGGGCGCGCCGGCGGCGCGAAGCGCCCATCGGATGTCGGGGTCGGGCAGAAGCAGCCATTCGCGCAGGCGGTTCCGCATGCGCGGAGTCTGCGCGGCGGGTTCGGCCGGCGGGTCGATCTGCGGGTGGGGAACGACGATGACGGCGAGCCCTTCGCAGGGCTGTGGAGCCAGGACGACGATATCGTGACGGCTGGCTTCGAGTTCCTTCGCCAGCAGGTACGGACGTCGCGCGCCGCCCGAGATCGCCGGCGGGAAATGGCGGCATACGAGAGCGATCTTCATTCCGCCGTCCAGATGCGGCTATCGGTCCGGCATGCTGTTCCTGACGCCGGTACGTATCGGGCCACTGTCTCGGTCAGCCGGCGCTGGTGCCGTGTGGCCCCCCGGCGTGACTCGACGTGAAGCTGGGCGGATCGCTGGCAGGAAACGATTCGTCGGATGCTTCATCGACAGCGTCCGGATAACCGGAGCGGTTGGCTGCATGTTGGCGCCTACCCGTTCGTGTCGTCCGCGAACAGAGCGTTTCGGCGAGGAGCCACGCGCCAAGGCCTCCGAGCACCATTCCGCCCAGGGAGAAGCGGGCGATTCCCGCGCCGATCAGACCGGCGCCCAGCAACGCCCTTAGAGGATTGGGACCGTCACCGGCCCCTCGGTTCGGATCGCGGTGTCGCATGATCACTCTCTACCTCCGCATTTTCGCAATCGGGCTCGTCGCCTGCCTTCGGAGCGGGGCGCCACGATCGACCGGGCGGCGTCCCGTGCCGATCGCAATCGCGCGATCGAGCGTATGGTCACGTTCGTTGCTAAGAGATGTTGCCGGCCCGACGAGGATACCAGCCCGGTGCCGGAACGACACCAGCCGTCGCCAAAACGAAAAGCGCCGCCGCGGATCAACCGCGGCGGCGCCATCTTTAAGGATCGTCGTTGATCGCCTTATCCTCTCTCGCCTACCCCCTTGGTATGAAAGGGTATGCTCGAGAGAACGGGGATCAGCTCTCCTTGGTCTGGGCTCCCTGCGTCCACCGGCGCCGGATGCCGGCGAAGCCGAGCAATCCGCCCGCGAACAGAGCCAACGATGCCGGCTCGGGAACGCCCGTTCCGCCACCGCCGCCGGAAGCCTGACCGACGATGTTGTCGATGCCACCCGATCCCTTGAACTTGATCTTGATCTTGGTGACGTCGGCGATGTTGTAGGTCACCTGCTTCCAGGTGTTGATGCAGTCGTTGTTGCCGGTAACCGGAACGTAGAACGACCCGATCTCGGTATAGCCCGAGGAGTCCGACCCCGAGTAGAACTTCACCCAACCGTAGCCTTCGCTCGACTCGATGTCGAAGAAGTCGATCGAGGTGATCTCCACCGCCTTGGCGTCGCCGTTGGCGTCATGGAACTTGAACTCGAAGTAACCGCCGGCTTCTTCGTCGTCGGGGTCGTTGCAGACGCCGTCGCCGCACCCGTAGTCATTCTCCTGAATGACGAGGATGTTGCCGGGATTGATCGTGGCACCGCTGGAAAGGTCGGTGAACGGCGCCTGAAGATCGGGATCATCCCAATCCAAGGGGCCGCTATCGAAGGCCATGGCGATGTCGGGATGTCCGTAATAGTAGGAATTGTTCCTGCCGGAAATATCCACCCCGAGACCAGCATTCGCACCAGGGATCTGGTTGCTGTACTCGTTGTCGATCACCTGACCGTGAACGATGTCGTTACCGTTCTGATCGGTGTCGAAATCGATGACCCAAGCTTGAGCGGACGTCGCGGCGGTGAGCAGCACCGCAGCGATGCCGAAAACCTTCCAGGGCGACGTTCGCTGGCTGTGTGCGTGAGAGAGAAATTTTTTCATTTTACCGTCCAATGACTCGTCGCGTCCTAAGACCTCGGGTTTTACTTCGCAAGAACCGTGCCGGGCCCCACTATCCAAGGTATTCAGCGGCCTCACTGCCATGGGGGGTACTCCATGTGTAAATTTTCCCGACACCATTTCGACGTCCTTTCGCACCCGATTAGACGCTCGGTCCGTTAAAATTCGGTGACCGTCACCCCCTGTATATGCCGGAATCTCTAGGCTTCCGGCTGTGACGAATCATACACAATCGTCTCGATGGCGAAATCTTCCAGGTCCGTGTGCTGCATACCGATGTAAAGCGGATCGGCACTCGGGCGATGGATGTTCAGCTTCAGGTTGAACAGCAGGTGTTCCTGGCCGAGGCTGTCCGCCGTGCGGTACTGCAGGATGTTGAAGGCGCCGCCCCCGATGCTGCGGCCGGTGAGATAGCATTTGAGGGCCGAAACCTTCTCGCCCTCGAGAACGACGTCCCCCAGGCCATCGATCTCGCGTTGAGCCAAGGCGATGAATTGAGCGGTGTCCGCCGACCGCCGCCGCTGCATCGACCCTGGGGACGATTCGATGGGCCGCCTGAACTGGGTGGCGAGAATCTGGTCCGGCCGCGCCAGCGCACTGATATGACGCAGCGACGCCACCAGACCGCCGAAGATCAGGTTGAACGCGCCGGGCGCCAGTCCCTGGGGCTGATGGAACTCGTAGACCGGACCGATATGGAACACGGTCCTGAGCCGCGGGATATACGCCTCTTCCTTGCCCTGACGCTTCAGGGTGTTGTCCGCGAGCGTCAGGATCATGAGGTAAAACAGATGAATATCGGCCGCCAGCCCGTTCCGGCGGTTCCAGATCATGATCCCGCTGGCGGTGTTCGCGCGCCCCAGGTCGATGTCGTAACCCGCCTCCGATATCCGTGAGTGGGCGACGTTGATCGAGTAGGAAAGGTTCTTGATCAGCAGCACCTGTTCCAGTGCGCTCTTGCTGTCGAAGCCGACGATATCGAACAGGACTCCCGCCCGGTGCTGCGAACGGGCCACGCCGTAACGGCACATCAGGGTTTCGACCAGCCCGGCCAACCCCGGATACTCGTCGAGAGCCGGGCCGAGAGGCAGCTTGGTCGGCCGTACCCCTAAGGTTTCGGCGGCCCGCTTCATATCTTCCGGCGTCATCCGGTGTGGCGCGACCAGCCAGCCCGGCTCGACCTCGAGAATGTCCATCAGGCCTTCGAACGGCGCGAAAAGAACAGCGATGCCGTCTCCGGCCGTCGTCCAGCCGACCAGCATGTGGCTGCCGTGGCGCCACAACCGGTTCAGGCGCTCGTCGAGCTCCGCGATGACCTGCTTTAGGGCGTTGGTGGACTCTGGCACGGGCTGTCGTTTCACATTCTCACTTCATGTCAATGACACGGCGCCGACCGCACGGCAACCTTGCAGAATTTGCGGGTTCTGAGGAGGGAAAGCGCCGAAACCTCTCCGAAAGAGGGATGTTTCGACCTCCCCAAACCGCTTGTTCCGTGCCCGAATTCGCCGGCCAGACCAGTAGACGTCCTCGTGACCGAGGCATAGTGCCGACCGTCACATGCCCGGCGGAAAAATGCCTTCGGGGCAGGGGCTCGCTTGCAGTGGACACAAATCGGATGCTAGTGAGCATCATTGCAGCCATTTCAGGCAGTTGTCCGGGGAGTTTTTGGGGTCATGCGGCAAATCGAACGTTCGATTGGACCGAGATGGCTGTGGCGGGCCTTGGCAGCAGCCGTTATGGCGGCGTGTACGGTTCCGGGGCCGGCAAAGGCGGATATGAACGATCCGCTGGCGACCCGGATAACGCCGGAGGTGCTGGCGGAGACCTTTCCGGGCGCTGAGGGAATCAAGGAGATCGCCGGCGATCCGCCGATCGCTTCGGTGCTGATGGACGGCGAGGTCGCCGGCTACGCGTTTTCCACGCACGAGACGGTTCATCCGCAAGGCTATAGCGGCGAGTCCTTCGATATCATCGTCGGATTGGGTCTCGACAGCCGCATCACGGGAACGACGATTCTCGAAACTCATGAGCCGATGCTGGGGCCGAACCTGATCCCGGTCGAGCGCATGTCCGACTATCTCGACAGCCTCACGGGGATGGATGTGCGCCGCCCGGTTCGAATCACCGGACAACGCGGCGTCGACGGCGTGGCGGGAGCGACCATCTCCGCGACGGCCATGCACAGCGCGATCATCCAGGCGTCCCGCAAGGTGGCGCGGATCGAGGGGATGGTGGCGGGGTCCACCGGCCCTCTGGCGCTCGACCGCGACAGCTACGACGACGAGACCTGGGCGCAGCTCGAAGCGGATGGCTCGGTCGCCACGCTCGATCTCACCCGCGGGGAGGTCGCTGACCGTCTCGGGGTCAAGATCTCCGAGGACGAAGCCAAGGAGCCTTTCGTCACGCTTCACGTCGCCATCGCCACGCCGGCCGGAATCGGCCGCAACCTGTTCGGCGCCAAGTGGTACACGAACCATCTCGCGCAGTTGGAACTGGGCGAGCATCTGCTGGTGATCATGGGCGAAGGCCCCTATTCCTGGCGCGGTCCGTCGATGCAGATGACCGACATCTTCCAGCGCATCCAGATCGTGCAGGGCGACAAGACGATCCGCCTGACCAAGAACGACCAGCTTCGCCACACGGCGATTCGCACCGAGGGCGCGCCGCGGCTTAACGAGATCGGGTTGTTCCGGCTGTCGTCGGACTCGGGATTCGACGTCCTTGCCCCGTGGCGGTTCGAACTGCTCGTCGATCCGCAGGAATTCGGCAATGCGGCGGGTGACGCCGAGCCGGTTTCCTTCTCACTGCCCTATCGGATGCCGGCCCGCTACGTGCTCGGCGAGGACGCCGATCTCGAAGCCGCAGGGCTGAAAGAGCCCACTTATGTTCTGTTCGGGTTGCTGAAGGAAAGCGGCCTCAACAACTGGCAACGCGTGTGGATCAGCCGGCTGCCCTCCATTGCCGGCCTTGGCGCGCTTCTTCTTACACTGACCGGGATCCTGTTCTTCCAGGATGCGATTACGCGGCGCCGACGGCTCCACCGGTGGCTCAGGCTGGGATTCCTGGCGGTCGTCGTGGTGTGGCTCGGCTGGATGATGGATGCGCAGCTCACCATCATCAACGTCATCAGCTATTTCAGCGCCGCCTTCGACGCCAACTATGACTGGGCGGTGTTCCTGATCGATCCGCTGGTCTTCATCCTGTCGGTCTACGTCGCGCTGACTCTGCTGCTGTGGGGGCGCGGCGTTTTCTGCGGCTGGCTCTGTCCCTTCGGGGCGCTGCAGGAACTGCTCGCCAACGGCGCACGGTGGCTGAAGGTCCCGCAGGTGACGATTCCCGAGACGCTGCAGACCCGCCTCTGGACCTTGAAATACGTTGTCGTCGTCGTCATCGCCGTCATTGCGGTCTATTCGATGAGCACCGCATCCAAGGCGGCGGAGGTCGAGCCGTTCAAGACCGCGATCATCCTCGGATTCGATCGCGCCTGGCCCTACGTTCTCTATGCGGGCCTGCTCCTGACGGCGAGTCTGTTCATCGAGCGGTTCTTCTGCCGATTCATGTGCCCGCTCGGCGGCGCCCTGACGATCCTCGGCCGCTTCCATCTGCTCCACTGGCTGAAGCGGCGCCCGCAATGTGGAAATCCGTGCCATGTGTGCGAAAAATCGTGCCCGGTCGGCGCGGTCCACAGTGACGGCAAGATCAACATGAACGAGTGCTTCCAGTGCCTCGACTGTCAGGTCGACTACTACGACGACCGGACCTGTCCACCGCTCGCCGCGCGACGGAAGCGCATTTCGCGTCTCGCCGAAGCCGGGCCGTCCGGGGAGCGTCCGGCGGTGGCCGCCGTAAACGGCTGAACACAACCATTTTCCCGTGTGAATCGCAGAAAAGCGCGGAAATTCGGTTCAAATAGCATCTGATTCCGGTTCAGCAGCGTTGAAGAGTGGTCCCTCTTTTGGCAGAGTGCGCTCGGGGAAAGGGGCGGCGGTCAAATTCCGATTAGGCGCCCTTTGCCTGAACGACCCTAGAATGAGTTCATAAGGGAGCGCTTACATGAGTACTTTGCCACGTAAGGCATCATGGTGCTTCGCGACGGTTGTCGCCGGCACGGTGAGCCTGGGGGCTGTCTCGACGGCCATGGCGCAGGGTGTGGACACCCTCGGTGGGTACAACCCGCAGCAGACGGGCAACTACGTCACCGACGACATGCTGCTCAACGCCGACAAGGATCCGGCCAACTGGCTGCACTACGGCCGCGATTACGAGACCACGCGGTATGCATTGCAGACGCAGATCAACCCGGACACCGTCAAGAACCTGGTTCCGAAGTGGACCCTGTCCTTCGGTACCCTGGATGGTCAGGACAGCCAGGCGGTGGTCGTCAATGGCACGGTCTATGTGACCTCGTCCTACAACCGCGTTTTCTCGGTCGACGGTCGTACCGGCGAAATCAACTGGAAGTATGAGCGCGAGCTTCCGGCCGACGTGTTCCCGCAGCTCTGCTGCGACGTCGTGAACCGTGGTGTCGCGCCGTACAAGGACAAGGTCTACCTCGCGACCCTCGACGCGCATCTCGTTGCGCTGAAGAACAACACCGGCGAGGTCGTGTGGGATCAGCAGGTCGGCGACTACACCGGCTCTGAGACCTTCACCATCATGCCGATGGCGCTCAACAATAAGATCATCGTCGGCACGGCCGGCGCCGAGTACGGCGTTCGCGGCTGGATCGAAGCGCGTGACGCCGACACCGGTGAGCGCGTGTGGCGGACCTACACCATCCCGGCAGAGGGCGAGCCCAATGCCGACACGTGGGCTGGTGAGTCCTACAAGTACGGTGGTGGTTCGGCGTGGATCACCGGTTCGTACGACAAGGATCTCGGCCTGCTGTACTGGCCGGTCGGCAACCCGGGTCCGGACTTCGACCGTCACGTTCGTGAGGGCGACAACCTGTACTCGAACAGCACTCTGATCCTCGATCCGGACACCGGCGAGATCAAGAACTGGTTCCAGTACACCCCGAACGATCCGTACGACTATGACGGCGTCAACGAGGTCGTTCTGGCCGATGTCGACGGCAAGAAGGTCTGGCTGCACGGCGACCGTAACGGTCACCTGTACTCGATCAACCGTGAAGACGCGACCTGCAACTGGGTCGTGCCGCTCGGCGAGGTCAACTGGGCCAAGGGCTTCGGCGAGAACTGCCGTCCGATCATGAACTGGCCGGAGAAGGACGTCGTCTACGATCAGGTCACTCGGAACATCAAGCCGTCGCTCGACGGTGGTAAGGAGTGGCACCCGGTTGCGTACAGCAAGCGGACCCAGATGGTCTACGTCCCGACCTACAACTTCTCGATGGACCTCCAGGCCAAGAAGATGGAGTGGAAGCGCGGCGAGTGGTACCTCGGCGCCAAGGTCATCAACTTCAACCCGGGTAACGGCGCCATCAAGGCGTTCGACGCGGCGACTGGCGATCTCGTCTGGACGCGCCCGCAGATGGCTCCGGCCACCAGCGGCATGCTGGCCACGGCGGGCGGTCTCGTCTTCTACGGCGATCCGGAAGGCTACTTCCATGCCGTGCGTGACGACACCGGTGAGTCCCTGTGGTCGTACAACACCGGCACGGGTATCCACGGCAACCCGACCAGCTTCTCGATCGGCGGTGACCAGTACATCGGCATCGTGGTTGGTGCTGGTGGTGGCGGCATCTGGCCGTTGACCTTCGGCGATTGGCTGCAGACCCACACGAAGGGCGGTGCCCTGTTTGTGTTCGGCTTGCATAACGGCTGATCGCAGACTAGTTGTCTGGGGGGGAGGGCGATGTTCGCCCTCCTTCCTTTTTTGTGAGAGGAGCAACGAGTGAGAGGACTGCTTTCTGTTTCGGTCGCTGCCGCTGGCTTGGCCGGCGTTGCGGTGACGGGCTCTGCCTCTGCAGGCGAGGCACTCGACCGGATCGAGGCACGAAACACCCTAACGGTCTGCGCGGACCCCTATATCTACCCTGCCTCCGACGCGAGTTCGGGCCCGGGCGGCTATGATATCGAGATCATCAACGCCATTGCTGAAAAGCAGGGCTGGCGGGTCGAGATGAAGTGGCCGGACACGGGGACGCGCGGCGGATTGGGCAAGGCTCTCCGGAACTCGATCGGCAAGGGCGAATGCCAGGTGTTCATGGGCATCGGCGTCAGCGCCGACGAGGCGGACGAGATGGAGGAAAAGCACCTCGTCTATACCGCGCCCTACATGTCCGTCGGTTATGTGCTGGTCGTGCAGGGGCCGAGCTCCGACGCCCACTCGATCGAGGATCTGAAGAACACTCAGATCGGCGTGCCGATGTCGACGCCCATCGACGGTTACCTGTTCGATGCCGGCTATGACCGTGAGCTCTATCTCGGCAATAAGCGGGTCGTTCAGGGTCTCATCAAGGATGAGATCAATGCCGCGATGCTGTGGTCTTCCTACATCGCCGTCGCACGGCGCGACTATCCGGACCGCCAGTTCAAGATCGCTCCGGGCTACAAGCCCAACAAGGATCTGCTTTGGGACTATGCGGCAGTCGTCCCGGCGGGTGAGCCCGAGCTGCTTCAGCGCATCAACGCTTCGCTGAACGAGATGCTTCAGGACGGCACGGTCAAGAAGATCGTCGAGAGCTACAACATGCCGTATTTCCCGCCGTCGACGATGCCGGAGATGGAAAGCGGTGCGGTGGAATCGGCGGAGGAAATCCAGGTCGCTCAGGCCGATACCGCCGATGCCGATGCCGAGGAAGAGATGGCGAACCCGCTTCAGGGTGATCCGGCGGCGATCGCGCATGGTGAGGAGCGTTACGCTGCTCGCTGCGCCTACTGCCATGGCGGTCATGGGCTGGGCGCCAAGGGGCCCAATCTGATCGACAACAAGTGGAAGTTCGGTAGCAAGCTCGACGACATTTTCTACCACATTGCTGCCGGCATCCCGAACACGCAGATGGGTGCGTTCGGTGGTACGCTGAGCGGTGACGATATCTGGTCGATCATCGCCTACCTCCAGGACGAAAACCGGAAATACAACGAGAAGCTGGCTGCCGAAGGCAAAACCAAGTAAGCGGCAGTTGGGGGATGTGGGCCGGTCGGGCGAGGGGCGCCGACCGGTCAATAATTTCGGGCTGGGCGAGCGCCGCCTCGGCGCGCTAGCGGGCTACCGAGCGGCTTTTGCCGGCAGGTCTCAGAAAGACATCGCGATGAAACGCGGGGCGGTGCGGCCGCGCATGGCTGCTGATGCGGGTTATTCCGCCATCGCCAGCTTTCGGTCGGCAGGGGCGCTATCCGCCAGCGGGATGCCGATCTCCCGCAACAGCTTGCTGAAGATCGCCGCGGTATAGTCCTCGTAGTCCTCGGCGGTCATCATGAAGGCGCCGACTCCGCCGATGACGCTGTGGGCGAAATAGCCGTCGAGGAACGGCTCGTCGTTTCGAATCGCCAACCCGTTTACCGTAATCCCGGCGTTGATCGCCGCATCGCGAGCGTCCATGGGATGCGGGCCGACATTGGCCCGGCCATCGCCTGACAGGTCGATCACCTTGCGGGCGCCCTCGAACGTGTTCGTTTCGATCAGAGTGACGGCGAAGTCCAATGCGCCAGCGATCGATGTCTGCCCGCCGATGAGCTTCCGCGGCGCATTGTCGATCTTGCGTGCGAAATCGGCGGACGAGGCCGCATCCGAAATCAGGCTCCAATCCACGACTTGCGCCTGGGAACCCTCACCGGACCATTGCACCAGCGTGACCGTGATGCCCCGGTTGCCCGCCGACCGGATCGCCTGAACGAGGTCCGGATTCCGGAACGCTTCCGCGATCCCCCGCATCTGAAGTTCGAACTCGGCGTCGTCGACGCTCGACGAGACGTCCACAGCGAGGACCAGTTCCAGATCGACCCGCTGTCCTTCGGCATCCTGAGCCGATGCCTGGCCAACCCAACTCCCGCACGTCATCAGGATGGATCCGGCCAGCAGCGCCGCTTTCCAGCCTTTCGCCGACATTGTCCGTTTCCCGGCGAACGTTCCGTCGGGGCGCTTTCCTGCCATTCTAGTTCTCCGCATGATTGGCGCCGTTGCGGGGCGTCAGAGTCTGCAACGCCCAGGCCGCCGCATGCCGCACTTCGCGGTTTTCATCGTCGAGTGCACCTTCCAGCGCCGATGCGGCCGGAGCGGCGCCCGGCCCCATGTTGCGGAGGACATAGGCCGCCGAGCGACGGACATTGGTGTCCGCGTCGGTCAGCGCCGTAATCATCTGCGGAACGTATGAGGGTGGCACGGATATGCGCTCGAGAGCGTTCGCCGCGCTTCGCCGCACCGCCTGATCGTCGTCGCGGAGCGCAGCGACCAGTGCGGGAACGCTATCGCTTCCGCCGATCGCCGCCAGAGCGTCGATGGCTGCGACGCGGACGAGACTGTCCGGTGCGGTTGCCATACGAGAGAGCGCCGGGATGGCAGGGGCGGCATCGGGTCCGATGCTGCCCAGGGCGCGTGCGGCGGAACGACGTTCGGTCGAGGAATCGGAGTCGTCGAGGAGGGCGACCAATGCCGGAATGGCCGAGGTTCCCGACGGCCCGATGATCTCCAGCCCCAGCAATGCCGCTTGCCGGATCAATGTGTCACCCGACTCGATCCCTTCGACCAGGGCGTCGGTCCCCGGTTGTTCAAGCCGTGCCAAGGCACGTGCCGCGGTCCACCGCACGTCTCGGTCGTCATCCCCGAGAAGATCGGCCAACGAAAAGGCTGCTTCTGCCGCACGCGGGCCGATCCGTCCGATGGCGGCGGCCGCGGCACGCCTCTCCTGAGGCTCGAAGGCGAAGAGGGCCGATTCGAGGGCCGGGACCGCTTCGGCCGAGTCCGGCCCGATGCGGCCCAGCGCCATGATCGCCGCGAGGCGGACCTTCGGATCGGTATCGCTCACGGTTTCGATGAGGGCGGTGACCGTCAGGCGCGCGGCGATGCGCTTGGCTTCCTCTCGCTGTGCCGCGCGGCCCGCCGTCCTTACCGCCCGCGGAAAGATCGGATGGGTCGCGAACTGCTGCGCCCAATCGATGTCGTCCGAGAGGGTCGTGTCGGATGCGATCGCGCCGATGGCGGTGGCGGCGGCTTCGCGAACCCGCGGATCTTCGTCCCCGAGCCGCTTTGCAAGCGCCGGAACCGACCGGCGCGCCAAGGCACCGATGCCACCCAAGGCCCCGGTCGCGGCGGCCCGAACGAGGGGGTCGGAATCGGACAGGGTTTCGACCAGAGGATCGACGGCGTCCAACCCCATGCGGATGACGCTGTCCGCCGCGGCGAGCCGCACGTCGTCGTCAGGATCGTGCAATACCTCGATGAGGGCAGGGGCCACCGATGCCGATTTCGCGCTGAACGCCCCGAGCGCGCCGGCGACCGCCCAACGTACCCCGGCATTGTCGTCCTTCAGCGCATCGATCAGGGCGGGTGCCGCCGCCTGTGCTTCGCTGCTGATCCTCTCCAACGCCCGTGCTGCGGCGATCCGGACATCGGGGTTCGGGTCGCTCAGGGCGTTGCTCAGTTCCGGAACGATCACCTGCCATTGCGAGCCCATCCGGGCCATGGACTCGGTCGCTGTGATCCGGCGGACGGGATCGACATCGTGCAGGGCCGCGACGAGACCCGGGAGCCGATCCTTCGGCTGTTCCGAGTCTGCGGCGAAGGCCATTCCTGACGACAGCGCCAGGATGGCAAGGCCGCTCGTAAGGGCAGCCCTGAATAGTCCGATGGGGTGGGTCACGACGTCCAATCCAATTTCATAGCCAGCATGCAAGCCTTAAGGTGGTCGGCGTGCAGCCCTATGTCCATGTTACGCATGAGGCCTGACGGGGAGCAAAGTGAAGCACGGACCGGTGACAAAGGCGACCGTCGATCATCGTGCGCCCCGGATCGTGTTCGCGCCGCCGGCACCGGCCGAGGGCCGCAACGGGCGCTGAGCGACGGGCCATGGATATCACTCCCCTGCTGCTGTCCCGTTTTCAATTCGCCTTCGTCATCTCGTTCCATATCGTCTTCCCGGCCTTCACCATCGGGCTTGCGGCGTATATCGCGATGCTCGAAGTCGCCTGGCTCCGCGGCAAGAATACGGTTTACGGCGAAATTTCCCAGTTCTGGACACGCATATTCGCTCTGTCCTTCGGTATGGGCGTCGTTTCCGGCATCGTCATGTCCTACCAGTTCGGCACCAATTGGAGCCGGTTTTCCGACGCGACGGCGAACGTTCTCGGGCCTCTGCTGAGCTACGAGGTGCTGACGGCGTTCTTCCTGGAAGCCACCTTCCTCGGGATCTTCCTGTTCGGGCGCAACCGGGTCGCACCGTGGCTCCATGCGACATCGGCAGTGATGATCGCCATTGGTACGCTGATCTCGACCTTCTGGATCCTTTCGGCGAACAGCTGGATGCATACGCCGGCGGGTTATGCCATGACCGCGGACGGGCGTTTCGAGGTCGTCGACTGGGTGGCGGCGATCTTCAACCCGTCCTTTCCCTATCGGCTGGTCCATATGGTGGTGGCGGCCTTTCTCACCACCGCTTTCGTGGTTCTCGGGACCAGCGCGTGGTACCTGCTCAAAGGCCGGTTCACGGTGCACGCACGCACCATGTTCTCCACCACCCTCTGGCTGGTGACGATCCTCGCGCCGCTGCAGATCCTTCTCGGCGACCTCCATGGCCTCAACACGCTGGAACACCAGCCGGCCAAGGTCGCGGCCATGGAGGGACATTGGGAGACCGGGGGCAATGTCCCGCTGCTTCTGTTCGCGCTTCCCGATCAGGAGGCGGCCATGAACCACTGGGAAGTGGCGATCCCCAATCTTGCCAGCCTGATCCTTACCCATAGCTGGGACGGGTCCGTCCGCGGCCTCAAGGATTGGGCGCCGGAAGATCGGCCCTACGTGCCGCTGGTGTTCTGGGCCTTTCGGATCATGGTGGCCATTGGGCTTCTGATGCTGTTCGTAGCCGTCGCCGGGCTCTATCTCAGGATACGCGGCAGCCTGATGGAAAGTGGCTGGTTTCTTCGTCTCTGCACGCTGTCGGCCCCCATAGGGTTCGTCGCCGTCATTGCCGGCTGGGTCACCACCGAGGCCGGGCGCCAGCCCTGGGTGGTCTACGGGCTCATGCGCGTGTCCGAAGGGGTATCGCCGTCCCTGACCGCCGGCAGTGTCCTCTGGTCGCTTGTCGCCTACATGCTCGCCTACGCGGTGATCTTTTCCGGCGGCCTCTATTTCATTCTTCGGCTGATCCGCCGCGGCCCGGTCGTCGAGACCGAGTCCGAAATCGCCGCCGGTCCCGGCGTTCCGCTGGGCGATTGGACGTCGCAAGCGGAGGCGGAGCGATGATCGCGATCGACCTGCCGATGATCTGGGCCGGGATCATCGCCTTCGGCGTCTTCATGTACGTGTTCATGGACGGCTTCGACCTCGGGATCGGCATCCTGTTCCGTTTGGCCGAGGACGATGAAGCGCGCGACACGATGATGAACACGGTCGCGCCCGTCTGGGACGGCAACGAGACCTGGCTGGTGCTGGGCGGCGCAGGGTTGCTGGCGGCGTTCCCGCTGGCTTATTCAGCGATCCTTCCCGCCCTCTATGTCCCGATCGTCGTCATGCTGCTGGCGCTGATCTTCCGCGGCGTCGCCTTCGAGTTCCGATTCAAGGCCGAGGCCAGCCGCCGCTTCTGGGGCGGGGCGTTCCACTACGGCTCGCTGGTCGCCACCTTCGCGCAGGGGGTGGTGCTGGGCAGCTTCGTTCAGGGCATCGAGGTCCAGGGCCGCGACTATGCCGGCGGCACGTTCGACTGGCTGAGCCCGTTCAGCGTGATGACCGGCGTCGGTCTCGTCGGCGGCTATGCCCTCCTGGGCTCCACCTGGCTGATCATGAAGACCGCCGGAAACCTTCAGGCATGGGCGCGGCGCATGGCGTGGTGGTCGCTGGTGGCGGTGCTGGTATTCATCGCCGTCGTCAGCCTGTGGACGCCGCTGCTGAACGGCGCCATTGCCGACCGCTGGTTCGCGTGGCCGAACATCGCCTTCCTGTCGCCGATACCGCTGGCGACCGCCGGTCTGGCCTACGTGATCTGGCGCACCCTGCGGACGGAACGGGAGACCGTTCCCTTCTTCGCCGCGCTGGGTCTGTTCGGCCTTTCCTATGCGGGGCTCGGGGTCAGCCTGTGGCCGTATGTGATCCCGCCGTCGGTCTCGATCTGGGACGCTGCCTCGGCGCCGGAGTCGCAGCGGTTCCTGCTCTACGGCGTGGCGGTGATGATTCCGCTGATCCTGGTCTATACCGCCTATTCCTACTACGTCTTCCGCGGCAAGACCGACCCCGGTGCCGGCTATCACTGAGCCGCGGCTTCTCCGTCGACGGTCCGCTTCTCGGCGGTGAGGACGATCCCGCTCACGGCCAGTGTCTCGTCCGGCAGGGCGCGCAGGCCGGGGACGATCTGCTGGCGGATCGCGGCGACGGTCGTCAGCGCCTGTTCGCGCAGGGGGCGCGGGATGTCGTGCCAATCGCTGGGTTCGATCTCCTGCGCGACGCCGACCAGCCGCGTGATCCTGATCGATCCGTGCCGTCCGGGCCGGTCGAGCCAGGTCCGGTAGGCCGCGGCCGGCACCCGGTTGGGGCGTCCGGCCCCGGCGGTCATGCGCTGGTAAAGGCGGTCGGGGATAGTGAGGAAGGTCAGCGGGTGGCGTCCGGCGAACATGCCGTGGTCGCGGAGGTCGATGCGGTGCACCAGGATGCCGCCCGGCCTCAGGCTCGCGAACATGTCGTCGAGAGCGGCCAGCGGGTCGTAGAGATGCTCCAGCACCGCCCGTGAGACGATGGCGTCGAAGCGGTAGCCGGGCGCGGTGAAGTAGGTCTCCGCCGGGCAGCCCGGATGATAGGTGACGCCCTTCATCGTCTCTTCGGCCGGCGCACCGGCGAACAGGTCGTCAAGACCGTGGCGTTCGGCCAGCAGGCGATAGATCGCAGCCTGTCGCTCGGGATCGCGGCGGGTCCGGTAGCGGTCGATCGCTTCGACGGCGTCCGCACCGTAGTGACGGAAAAGGAGGGCGACGCCGAAATTATCGCCGGGTCCGATCTCGCAAACGGTACCGGTGAGGGCGGGGCGACCCGAATACGCCAGATAGTCCCGCCAGACCCGTTCGATGTAGTCGACCGACTGTTCGAGCGTGAGGGTCTCGTGGCGATTGCCCGACCGCGTGCCGATACGGCCTTGCGCCAGCCGGCGACGGGCCCGCCAATCGTCGTACACGTACCAGGCACAGGTCAGGGCGCGGCTCCGCCGCACCAGTGCCGCCGCCCCGCTCATGCCGCCTCGCGCGCGTCGGTGGGCGTTTCGCCGGCCGCGCCGAGCCACAGATCGACGATCACCGGCAGATGGTCCGAAGCGCTGCGTGCCAGTCCCATCCGTGGGACTTCCACGCTCTCCACCGCAAGCGAGGGGCTGACGAAGACGTGGTCGATCCGGGCGGTGGGCCGAGTGCTGAACCAGGTGTTGGCGGGGGCGGACCCATGCGCCGCCGTCTGGGCGTCGCGCAGCGTCCTCGTCGCCGTCCGGTAGGTGAAGGAGCGCGGTCCGGCGTTGAAGTCGCCGCACAGAACGATCGGCTCGCGGCAGTCGTCGTGGCCGAGCCAGCCGTCGCCGGTCAGGGCGACGATCTGGTGCCGGCGCTCCTCCGGCCACAGGCCGAGATGGGTGTTGATCACCTGAACCTCCCGGCCGGCGACCTCGACGGCGACCCAAACCGCGCCGCGGGGTTCCAGGCGCGGACGATGGCGCAGGCCGGGCAGCATGCCCGCTTTGACGAGACGCATGGGCAGGTGGCTGAGTACGGCATCGCCGTAGCGTTCCTCCTCGACATGGATGGTCGGGTGGAAGTGATACGTCATCGACAGGGCCTGCGCGATGGCTTCCGCCTGATCGATGCCGCCGGTGCGCGCCCGGCCGACATCCAGCTCCTGCAGCGCGACGACGTCCGGGTGATAGCGGGCGATCAATCGGGCCACCCGCTCGGGCGAGCGGCGGCCGTCCATGCCGATGCAGCTATGGACGTTGTAGGTCATGATGCGAAGTCGCGCCGGCGGCGGATCGGCCTTCGGCGCGGCGGTGCGGACGGTCTGGGGCCCGCGCCGCAAATGGGCGAGGGCGGCGTCGCGGATATTTCCCAGGCGAAGCGGCCGGACGGGCGTTTCGGTGATCGGCGCGTCGCTCGGCAGAAGCGCGAACGCATGGACCTCCTGGGCGCCGGGTCCCGCATGCGATCCCTGCTCGCGCGCGAAGGTAATCGGGGTGTCGCCGCGGCGCCATCCGCTTATGACCAGATCACCCGCGTCGGGATGATGGGCGAGGGCGATCAGGTCGGCCGTCGTCGCTTCCGGGAAAGGATGGCCTTCGCCCAGCACCTGTGCGCCCTGCTCCGGCAGGGCGAAGCGTCCCTCGGCGGTCCAGGCGATAGCGCGGCCGTCGCCGTCACGCGCTATCGCCAGCGGCACCTGGGCTTCGTTGACCAGGGCCTCCGCCAGGCGGTTGCGTCTCTCGAGGTCGGCCAGCGCCGCCGCGTAGATCAGGCCGATGGGCCCCATCGCGGCGACGGTGATGCGACGGTCGCTTGGGCCGGCATGGGACGGCGGCGCTTCGTGGGGCATGAAGGGCTCGATGGCGTTGCTGCCCAGATAGCGGGCGCGCTGCATCTCGACGCCGAGGGAGGTCGTATCGGTAACGCCTTTTGTTGCCTGATGCCGGTCGTAAAGGCGGGAGAGAGCCTCGCCGATCGTTTCTCCCGTCACATCCCGATAGGAGACGGTGTCTTCCTGCCCGTGATCGGAATAGATCCAGACATCGTACAGACGGCGCTGAGAGCGATGCGCCGCCCTCCAGACGCGGGCGATCGCGTCGTCGATGCCTTTCAGCGACCAATGAGCGAAGCGCGACGAGGGACCGCGCCGGTGGGCCTGCTCGTCATAGCCGAGATAGTTCATATGGACGATCGGCAGACCCCGCGCGATGTCGATCTTGGCGCCGATCGTCACCAGCTCTCGCAGGCCGATGCAGATGGCGACGCGGCTCGGCACGAATTTGAGCTCGGCGACCAGGGATCGGCCTCTCGACACGCCGCGGACGAGGTCGACCAGGGCGAGCACCACTTCGAGCAGAAACAGCCCCGTGGTCCGAATGACGCTACGGACATGGACCAGCGTCAGGATCATCAGGGCGAGCGGGTTGGAATAGCGCCGGCTCGGCCAGCCCAGGGTCGACGGACAGAAGTGGGACTCCGCCGCACCGCCGCCATAGATGTCGGCATAGGCGGCCCCGCCGGCGAGCAGAGAAGCGCCCTTCTCACTCAAATCGGCTTCCACCGTCGCGGCGGCGTGGCGGTCGTACATGCGGAAGACCTCGCCGGACCGATGGTCCTGGAAGCTGAACGCCGGCACGGCGCCCCGGACGCCGTAGAACAGCTCCCCTTGAGCGGCCGGGGTGCTGGACGGAAGGCCGGCATAGATCGAATGCAGGCGGTAGCCTTCCCGGTCCATAAGGGTCTTCAGGAATGGCATTTCGCCGCGGTCGAGGGCAGCGCCGAGCTGGTTCCGGGACAGCCCGTCGATCTGGATCAGCACCAGCCCCGGCGTCGTGGCGGTTCCCTTCGAGGTGGGCAGGCCGAGCAGGCGGACCGTGAGTTCGCTGCGGCTGAACCGTCGCCGGAAGTTGAGCCAACGCGCCGTCAGCCGGGTGATCATCGCCGCGCCTGGTCTTCACGCTCCCCGAGGTTGAGCGCGGCGCCCGCCGCCTCGAACACGCCGGACAGAAGGTCCCACTCGGTCCTGATCTTGCGGAGTGCGTCCGTCCAGACGGAGAACTCGTCGGGCCGGATGTCGAAGCCGGTTTCCAGCAGCCCGGCATAAAGAGCGAGCGCCTTGTCCGCGCAGCGCTCCATGGAAAAATTCTCCGCCGACTGGCGCGCGCCATGACGCAGCCGTTGCTGCTGCGTCGGGTTCATACGGGCTATTTCGCTCAGGGCTGCGGCCATGGCCTCGGCTGTCTCGTCCCGGACGAGCACGCCGTTCTCGCCGGGACGGACGACTTCGTGCACGCCCGGCGCGTCCAACGCCACCAGCGGCACGCCGGCGGCGATCGCTTCCGTCAGCACCATGCCCTGGGTCTCGCTCTTGGATGCGAAGGCGAATACGTCCATCGCCTTGTAGGCGCTGGCGAGCAGAGGATGCTGGACGGTGCCGGCGAAATGGATGCGTTCCGACAGACCGTGCTCGGCAAAGACGGATTTCAGCGCGTTCTGCGATGGTCCCTGCCCGACGACGAGGAAGTGCGCGTTCTTGCGCGACGTGAGGAAGCGGGCCACCCCCTCTGCCAGGAATTCGATGTTCTTTTCAGGGGCCAGCCGTCCCAGATGCCCGACGACGAAGGCTTTCTCGGGGATGCCCATGATCGCGCGGAACCCCGGCCCGCTGCCGCGGGCATAGAGGCTGAGATCGACTCCCGTCGGGATCACTTCGATCGGCGTCGATACCTTCCGGTCCCGCAAGGTCGCAGCGACGCTGGCACTGGGCGCGATCACCCGGTCACACAGGTTCGCGTAGCTGGTCGACAGGTTGACGATGAAGCGCTGCAGGGCCTTCGTTTCGCCGGGGACGTAGTGCGTGTACTGCTCGTACATCGTGTGATGGGTGAAGACGATCGGCGTTTCGGTCCGGTGGGCGAGGCGCAGGGCGGTCGCGCCGATCAGGAAGGGGTGGTGGGAGTGGAAGACGTCGGGATCGAACGCCTCCACCCGATCGCTCAGAAAGCCCGGCGCGGTGAGGGCGAGCGAGAAGTCGCTGCCGTTGAAGCGCTGGATGGCCGGGATGCGAACGACGTCGACCTCGTCCTCCGGCATGTTGTCGAACTCGGGCGCCACGACCAGCACCCGATGCCCGCGCCGCCGGTATTCGGTGGTGAAAGCCTCCACGGAGCGGGCGACGCCGCCGACATGCGGCGTGTAGGTATTGGTCATCATGACGATTTTCATCGTCGGCCCTCCCTGGAGGGACGGACGGCCGAGACACCGACCTCGGGCAGCGCCGGGGCATGGCCCGGAAGGCGGACCTCGATGATGGGCGCTTCCCCGTGCCAGCGGGCGTCCCAAGCAACTTCGACCGAATCACCTTCGGGCTTTACCGTCACGGTGATGTTCCCGAAGCGGGTGGGGGTCGGGCCGAACCGCATGGGCACATTCGACCGCTGCCATTCCGGCCGAATGCCGGCGGCCAGAACCAGACGGTCCTTCTCTTCGCGGACGAAACAGCTCCGCATCATCAGAACCCACTCGGCGGCGGCCCATACGTGCTGGCCGTCCCCCATGCAGCCACCCAATGTACGCGGATGGATGGCTTCCGGCCACTGGCCGGTGGGGGAGGCGAGGTCGGCGACGCAGGCGGCGAGATCGGCCCAGTCCGGGTCACCCGCTCTCAACAACACCTGTGCGGCGTGAATGGTCAGATAGGCATTGATCCCGGAATGGATCATGTCCCGGAAGAAACCGTCGCCGACGAAGCAGGCTTCGCGCAGGAACGCGACCGTGTCGAGCAGGCGCGGGTCGTCGGGCTCGGCGATCTGCAGCGGGTAGCCACAAGCGAGCGAGCCGACCGCACCCGCGTCGAGCCGTCGATAGGGCGAGGCGGGAATGGCCGGGCGGCGGAGCCGGGCTTCGTTGGCGGCGAGGCTGCGGTCCACCGCCGAGGCGAAGTCGTCGGCTTCCTTGTCGAACTCGGTCGCGGCCACGCCGTTTCCGATCCGACGCATCAGTGCGGCGGCAGCGCGAAGGCCGGCGATGCCCCAGAAGTCGTCCCAGTAGTAGTAGTCGTTGGGACCGAGATGCTCGGCGCTGAACCCGGCCGGCAGCAGGCCGGCATGGGGGGCGCCGGCATCGCCGCCGACCCGCTTGCGGATGATCCAGCGGGCGCCCTGTTCGATCGCTTTCCGCCAGGCGGCGGGCGGGTCGGTATCGGTGACCTCGACATAGCGCTGCATGGTCCACAACGCTTCGCCGTTCGAATCCCACTCGCCGTCCTGGGAATGGAAGTAGCCGAAGGCGGTCTGGCGCTTCGGGAAACGGTCGATCGCGCGGCGGGCGCGTTCGGTCATGCCGGCGGCGATCAGGCCGTCGATCAGGAAGGCCGCATCGCGGAACCAGAAGCGCTTGTAGGTATAGGGGCCGGGATAGACGTCCTCGGGTGAATGGAGAACCAGCGTGCGGAGGGCGATATCGTAGAGTTCCTGCCAGCGCCGGTCGGGCACCGAAAGCTCGGCGCAACCGTCGATCGCGGCCGGCCATCCCCCGGGCGCCGGCCCGGCCCCCGATCCGAGCGGCACGTCCACGGTCACGCGATGGACCGCACCCGCCGTCACGGGGAACATCGCCGCCGCCGTCGCCATGCCGACGTCGCAGACCCCTTCGCGCTGGTCGGTGCGTTCGCGAAGGTGAATGAAGACGTCGCCGCCGTGATAGGTGGAGACATGGTGCCGCGCCGCCGTTTCGCCGAAGCGGACCTCGCGGTTCCCGTTGACGGTCCATCCGCTACGGTCTGCCGCCAGGGCGACGTCGTGGATGAAGCTGATGCCCTCGGGGTTGTAGGGGCGGAGCGAGACGATGATCCATCCTGCCGTATCGGCTTCCGCCTCGTAGACGGTGCGGCAGACCGTCTCTCCGTTCGCCACCGCCATCTCGGTCCGCGACAGGAGGCGGAGGCCTTCCGCCTCGGTCGTGGTGACGATGGCGACGCCGTCGGTGGTTTCCTCGGTCTGGACGCTGTCCTTGGACCGTGAGGGTAGAATCGCGCGGCCGTCCTCCGTCACCAGCCAGCCGTCGAGCGACCATTCGTCCAGGAACGGCGTCACCAGGCCGCGCGGATCGACCACCGGCAGGTCCGGGACGTCGGGCAGCCCGACCGCCGTCCAGTTACGGTGGGTGAGGTTGATATGGGTCAGCGAGAAGGCGCGCGGGACGAATGCGTCGTCGCCGGGATCGAACTGCCGGGTGACCCAGTAGGGCCAGACCCAGTCGAGATTATGCTGGATGACCCGACTGTTGATCAGGCCGCGCGCGTGAAGGACGGCGCCGGCCCGCAACAGTTCGATCGGCTCCGCGACCTCGGAAGGCTGGGCGAAGCGATGGAAATGACCCATGAGGGCGATCGGGTCGAGAAAGCCCTGGGCACGGGCGATCCGGCGGACGATGAAGCGCCAGGGCAGCCATTTCAGCCACAGGCTCATGTCGGGCAGCGATGGTTCGTCAGATGGTGGCGGGCAAGCATTCCTACCGACTTAACATCCTCGGGTCCGAAGTCGATGCGAGGGCCGGTTCGTGCGGTAAGTCTTGTCATCGGGGTCCTCGCGTTCCCCACCTCACCCCGGCCCTCTCCCCCCCAATGGGGCGGAGAAGGAGATAGAGCGGTCGAGCGAGTCTCAGCCTGTAAACAGCGAGGCCGATTTACGCGGCACAGGTCCCGTTTCGCCCCCTCTCCGCCCCTTGGGGGGGGAGAGGGCCGGGGTGAGGTGGGGAACGCGAGGCCCCCCGGCGCCAGCACCATCCTCAACTGGTGTGGTTCTGGCGGTACATCTTCACCGCCTCTTCCAGCTTGTCGAACTGGTCGCAGCCCAGGATGCAGATCAGCCCCAGCTTATCCAGATGCTCCTCGGCCTTGGCCGGCTGGTCGACCTCCAGATACGCCTCGCCGATATATTCGTGGGCGTTGCGGTTGTCGGGGTCGATCTCCAGCGCCTTCTCGTAGTAGCGGAAGGCCTCGTCGAAGTTCTGCATCTCCCGATGGCTGTAGCCCATCAGGCTCCACGCCTCGGAATTCTCCGGTTCGGCGGCGACGACCTTCTCAAGCAGGCTGTTGGCCTTCTCGTAGTCACCGGCGTCGATCGCCTTCTGGGCGGCGATATAGTCCGGGTTGATGCCCTGCGCCTCCGCTTCGGCCTCCGGCATCGGCGGCTCGCGGTTGGCGAGAGCGGCGGTGCCCGCCATCAGACCCAGGCCCGCCACTGCGGCGAATACCATCATGTGTCTCATCTCACGCCTCTCGATTCGATGCGGTTCGGAACGGCCCCGATACTAGTAGTCCGCCCCGCCCGATGAAAGATCGATGCGTTCACGGTCCGGTTCGTTCGAGGATCGCGACGAAGAACGCGTCCGTACCGTGGCGATAGGGGCTCAGGCTCAGGAAATCGCCCTCTGCGGGACATTCCCCGCCGATCGTCCGCGCCCAGACATCCGCCACCCGGAGCGGTGCGAAATCGTCGCGGGACTGGAGGAACTCCGCCACGACCCCGTCGTTCTCGGCGAGAAGAAAGGAGCAGGTCGCGTAGACGATCCGCCCGCCGGGCTTCACCAGAGGCGCCGCGCGATCGAGGATTCGCCGCTGCTCGGCGACATAGCCGGCGAGCTTTTCCGGCGTCAGCCGCCACTTGGCATCGGGGTTGCGGCGCCAGGTGCCAGTGCCGCTGCACGGCATGTCGAGCAGCACTCGGTCCGCCTGTCCTTGAAGGTCGGGCAGCGCCCCGTCGGCGCGCAGCACGACCGTCTCGACCCCCGCGACACCGGACCGCGACAGCCGCGGCGCCATGCGGGCCAATCGCTCGGCGTCCGAATCGCAGGCGACCAGTCGCCCTCGCCCTCCCATCGCCGCGGCCAACGCCAGCGTCTTGCCACCGGCCCCGGCGCAGTAGTCGACGACCACGCCATCGGGCTCGGCCAGCAGGGCGACGAGTTGGGCGCCTTCATCCTGCACCTCGACCAGCCCCTCCCGGTAAGTCTTGTGCGAGGCGACCGGCGGACGTCCGGCGATCCGGAGGCCCCAAGGCGAGAACGGCGTCGGCGTCGACTCGTAACCGTCCTCGGCGAGCATCGCCCGCACCGTCTCGCGGTCGGCCTTCAGCAGGTTCACGCGCAGATCGAGCGTCGCCGGTGCGTTGAGGGCCGCCATCTCGGACTCGCGGTCGACACCGAACCGCGCCTCGACGGCGGGCTCCAGCCATTCCGGATAGTTGAGCCGGGCCCAAGCGGGCATGGCCGCGTCTTCGGCCGGCAGGGACGCGATCGCGCGGGCTTCCTCGGCGGTCAGGGGCGGAGGCCCATAGCGGCTGCCGTCGAACAGCGCCGCTACCGCTTCCGTCTCCCCGAGCTCGTCCTTCAGCGCCGCCGCCAGCAACAGCACCGGCGTGTCATCGGCCCCGACGGCGTCGAGCCGCCAGGACAGGCTGCCCCGTCGCCGCAGCACGTCGTAGACCCGCTCGGTGATCGCCCGCCTGTCGCCGCCGCCGATGAACCGCCGGGTTCTGAGATACTGCCCGATGGTCCGGTCCGCCGGCCGCCCGGTCGCGGCGATCTCGGCCAGCAGCTCGATCGCCGCCTTGATGCGCGCCGCCGGAGTCATGAGAGAAGCTCTCGGCGAGCGCCCATCCGTCCTTCTGTCATCCTCGGCTTCGAGTCTACCGGATTCACAGATCTGCCGTGACGCGGGATCCACGTAACATGTTGTTCTAATTCGTCATCGCATGGCTTGGCCATGCGATCCACGACTTGACGACCTTGCCACAGCGCGCAGTGGCGGCGCCGAAAGTCGTGGATGGTCGGGCCAAGCCCGACCATGACGGCAGGACATCGGCCGCACACGCCGTTCCCAAGATGGGTGAATGCCTTAGGCCTCGAGCCGAGGATCTTCCGCACCCTGGCCGAAGAGATTGCCAGGTCGAACTTGGCAATGACAGGAAGGTTCGTTGAACTGGCGCGCCGGTTGTATATTGGGGTCATGGACATCGAACTCGACATGCCGCCCGAGCTGCTCGCCCGCGTCGACGCACTCGCAGCCCGCACGGGCGCCACGCGCAGCCGCATCATCCGCGATGCGCTGGAACGCGGCTGGTCGGTCGCCTGGCAGGAGGAGTGGCTGCGCCGCGTCGAGGAAGGCCTGGAAGCGGCCGACAAGGGTGAATTCGCGGCCGACTCCGACGTAGAGGCCGCGTTCGACCGCCACCGCCCGCGATAATGCGGGTCGTCTGGACGCGCCCAGCCCTCCGCCAATTGATCGCGCTCCAGGATTTCATCGCCGAACGAGACCCCGCCGCGGCCTTCCGGACGGCCGGCATGATCCACGACGCCGTCGCCGCCCTCAGTCATCATCCGAATATGGGGAGACCCGGCCGTATTTGGGGGACACGCGAACTCGTCGTCGGGCGAACGCCCAATCTCGTCGCCTATCGGGTCACCGAACAGGTGGAAATCCTTGCCGTCATGCATGGCGCCCAGGACTGGCCCAAGACGCTTTAGATTGCGATCTTCTCAGTTGAAAGGCCCCGCCCTCACGCATCCGGACGGTAGTTCGGGGCCTCGCGGGTGATGGCGATGTCGTGGACATGGCTTTCGCGGGTGCCGGCCAGCGTCACGCGGATGAACTCGCAGTTGCGCTGCATCTCGGCGATGGTGCCGTTGCCGGTGTAGCCCATCGCCGCGCGCAGGCCGCCGACAAGCTGGTGCAGCACCTGCGCCACCGGCCCCTTGAACGGCACCCGTCCCTCGACGCCCTCGGGCACCAGCTTCAACGTGTCCGACACCTCCTGCTGGAAGTAGCGGTCGGCCGAACCCCGCGCCATGGCGCCGATCGAGCCCATACCGCGATAAGCCTTGTAGGAGCGGCCCTGGTAGAGGAATTCCTCGCCCGGGCTTTCCTCGGTGCCAGCGAGCAGCGACCCGATCATCGCGCAGTCGGCCCCGGCGGCGATCGCCTTGGCGAGGTCACCGGAAAAGCGGATGCCGCCGTCGGCGATGATCGGCACGTCTTCCTTCCGCCCCACCTCGATCACGTCGAGCAGCGCCGAGAACTGCGGCACGCCCACGCCGGCGACGATCCGGGTGGTGCAGATCGACCCCGGCCCGATGCCGACCTTGACCGCATCGGCCCCGGCATCGATCAGCGCCTTGGCGCCGGCGGCGGTGGCGACATTGCCCGCCACGACCTGGGTATAGTTGCTGAGCTTCTTCGCCCGCCGCACCGCTTCCAGCACGCCCTCAGTATGGCCGTGGGCCGTATCCACCACGACGACATCGACCTCGGCATCGATCAACGCCTCGGCCCGCGCCAGGCCCGCGTCGCCCACGCCGGTCGCCGCGGCGACGCACAGACGGCCTTTTTCGTCCTTGCAGGCATTGGGGAAGCGCCGGGCCTTCTCGATGTCGGTCACCGTGATCAGACCGACGCAGCGATAGTCGGAATCGACCACGATCAGCTTTTCGATCCGGTTGGCCTGGAGAAGGCGGACCGCCTCGTCGCGGTCGACGGTCTCGCGGACCGTGACCAGGTTCTCCTTGGTCATCAGCTCGGAGACCGGCTGGCGCGGGTCGGTCGCGAAACGGACGTCGCGATTGGTGACGATGCCGACCAGCCGTCCGCTCGAATCGACGACCGGGAAGCCCGAGATCCGATACTGCTGCTTCAGCGCCTGCACGTCGGCCAGGGTCTGGTCGGGATGCATGGTGACGGGATTCACCACCATGCCCGATTCGAACTTCTTGACCCGTCGGACCTCGTTGGCCTGAGCCTCGATGTCGAGGTTCTTATGGATGACGCCGATGCCGCCGTTCTGGGCCATGGCGATGGCGAGGCCGGACTCTGTGACGGTGTCCATCGCCGCCGAGACCAGGGGAATGCCGAGTTCGACGGTGCGGGTGAGCCGCGTCCGGGTGTCCACCTGTGCGGGAAGGACGGACGACGCCGCCGGCTTGATCAGCACGTCGTCGAATGTAAGCGCGATGGGTATATCCATGATGATCCGTGACCCTTGTGCGCGGTCGAAGCGCGCAAATGCGGTCGGCGTAGGTATACAGATAATTGTCCGAGGGCCAAGGACAATCCAGCCCAGGCAACCCTCAGCCGCCGCCACGCCCCTTGAAGCCCGTGGCGACCACGTAGAGCTCGGCCGACTCCGGTCGGCTCGCCGGCGGCTTCACATGCTTCACGACCGTGAAGCGGCGCTTCAGCGTATCGACGAGCGACGCCTCGCCGCCGCCCTTGAACACCTTGGCGACGAACGCACCGCCCTCGGCCAGCACCTCCAACGCGAAATCGAGTGCGGTCTCCGCCAGCAGCATGATGCGGCGGTGGTCGGTTCCGGCATGCCCTGTCGTCGGGGCAGCCATGTCGCTCAGCACCACGTCGGCCCCGCCGCCGATGGCGGCGAGCAGGCGCTCGGGGGCGTCGGGGTCGAGGAAGTCGAGGACCATCTCGGTCGCACCGGCGACGGGCTCCATCGGCAGCACGTCGATCGCGACCACCTGGCCGCCCCCCTCCTCCCCGGCGCGGACACGCTTGACCGCCACCTGGGTCCAACCGCCCGGCGCCGCACCGAGATCGACCACCCGCGCGCCCGGCCGCAGCAGATGAAACTTGTCGTCCATCTCCATCAGCTTGAAGGCGGCGCGGGACCGCAAGCCCTCCCGCTTCGCGCGGGCGACATACGGATCGTTGAGCTGACGCTGGAGCCAGCGGGTCGAGGACTGGCTGCGGCCGCGGGCGGTGCGAACGCGCTGCGTCAGATCCCGGCCGCCGCCCGACCGGCGCTTCACCATAGGATCACGTCTCCGAAATCTCTCGGCAAACCGGCTTCGGACCGGCGATTCGAAACGATCAGCGTCAATGCGTCCGGTAGCTCGCGCCGCCGTTGAGGGTTGGTATGGCGACGGACTCCCCTCGCATCAGGCTGTAGAGAATGCCTTCGCGGACGCCCCGGTCGGCGACCCGCACCCGCCCGACCTGCCAGTTGCGGCAGATCGCCTCCAGCACCGCACAACCGGCAACGACCAGATCGGCCCGGTCGCGGCCGATGCAGGGATGGGCGGCCCGGCCCTCGCAATCGAGGCTCCTCAATTGCAAACAGATATCGGCGATATGATTGAAGTCGAGCCAGGTGCCGTCGACCCGCGCCCGGTCATAGCGCGGCAAGCCCATCAGCACACCGGCCAGCGTCGTCACGGTGCCGGAGGTTCCCAGCATCTGCACGCCGCCCTCGGCAATGGCCTGGCTCAACCCATACGCCTTCTCGAAGGGAAGGATCTGGCGTTCGACCTCGGCCACCATCGCCTCGTAGGTCGCTTCGTCATAGCTGTCGCCGCCGTACACTTCGGACAGGGTCACGACGCCGCAGGGGAAGGAAGCGACCCCCAGGACTTCGATCCCGCCCAGCGAGGTCCGCCGGACCCAGGTAAGCTCCGTGCTGCCGCCGCCGATGTCGAAGATCAGGGCATGGCGCGCGTCGCCGGTCAGCAGCGGTGCGCAACCGCTGACCGCGAGTCTGGCTTCTTCGTTGCTGGAGATCACCTCCAAGGCGACGCCGGTCTCCTCCGCCACACGCTGGACGAAGCTCGTGGCGTTGGCGGCGCGCCGGCAAGCTTCGGTCGCGACGCAGCGGGCGACGCCCACGCCACGCCGGCGCATCTTCACCGCGCAGACCCTGAGCGCCCGGATCGACCGCTCGATCGCCTCTTCAGAGAGCGACCCGCGCGCACCCAATCCTTCGCCCAGCCTGACGATCCTAGAAAAGGCGTCGATGACCCTGAACCCGTCGGAACTCGGCCGCGCGACCAGCAGTCGGCAGTTATTGGTCCCGAGATCGAGGGCCGCATAGGTTTCGGACCCGCCGGCACGGCCATGCCGTACCGGTTGCGGGGCCACGACGCCCGTCGCTGCGTGGTTCAAGCAACCCTCCTTCAACCCCGTCGCGTAGACCGCGCCTGGGGCTGAAATCAGACGGTTTAATCTAGTCTTAACAATCATATCGGATGCCGCACCCGCAGCCAAGGTTGCAAACGGAGCGGATTACGCAGGATCGAGGAACCGCAATCCCGGCGATTCGGCGGCTGAGGACCGGCGATGCCGGACGCCTTGACACCCCCGCGGCGCCTCCTTAGTTTGCGGGCTCCCGAAGCGCCGAGGGCGCAATTGCGCCTCCCGCTCACGGATTCTTGGGGGATAGTTTAACGGTAGAACCCGCGGCTCTGGACCGCGTAGTCCAGGTTCGAATCCTGGTCCCCCAGCCACCGCCAAAGGCTCCGCTCCAGCGGGCGCAATCCCTCCACCGACGGTCAACCTTGCCCCGGCGACGGCAGCGGATACATCAGGCCCGCGGCCTGGAAGCCGCCGTCGACGTTGAGCGAGTGTCCGTTGACGTAGTCGCTGTCGCTGGACGCCAGGAAGACCGCCGCCTTGGCGATCTCGTCCGGTTCGCCGTAGCGCCGCTGCGGCACCAGGAACTTGTAGGCCGCGACGGTCGCCGGGTCGTGCATCGCCCGCCCCACATCGGTGGCGATCGGGCCGGGCACGATGCCGTTGACGTTGATCCCCTCCTCGGCCAGCTCCACCGCCATCACCTTGGTGAGCAGTTCGAGCCCGGCCTTGGCCGAGCCGTATGCCGCCCGGCCGATGCCGCCGCGCTGGCCGGACAGCGACACGATGTTGATGATCTTCCCCGACTTCCGGCGCAGCATGTGCCGCGCCGCGGCCTGCGCGCAGAGGAAGGCGCCGGTGAGGTTGATGCGGACGACGCGCTCCCATTCCTCCAGCGTCAGGTCCACGGTCCGCACATTGCTGCCGACGCCGGCATTGTTGACCAGAATGTCGACCCGCCCGAAGGCCTCGACGCAGGCGTCGACCAGGGCCTGGCCGCCGGTGGCCTCGGCCACATCGACCCTGACGGCGCGTACCGTCTCGCCGGAGGACGCCAGTTCCTTGGCTGTCTCGGCCGCACGATCGCCGTTGATGTCCCCGATCAGAACATTGGCGCCTTCGGCGGCGAACGCCGCGGCGATGGCCTTGCCGATACCCTGCGCCCCTCCCGTAACGATGGCGCTTCGCCCTTCCAGACGCATTTTCTTCTCCTCCCTGACTCCTGGCCGCTTTGCGCGGCTTCGCACCCTTCGACGAAGAATAGTAGGGTTGTGGCGGCGTGGAAGCGATCCCCGCCACCGGACGCAGACAGGAGCCTCGGTCGATGCGCGACGACAGAGTACTGGCGACCTACCTGATCGAAACGCCGCACAGCCTGGAGCACGCGGCGGCGGTCATCGCGGGCGAGCAGTCGAGCGGCACGTTCATCTCGGTTCCGGGCGAGACCGATGATCTCAAGCGCCGCTTCGGCGCCGAGGTCTTGCAGATCGAGCCGCTCGAGTCCGTGGATACGCCCAGCCTGCCGGGATCGAAGGGACCGCGAAACGAGTCGGGGAAGTCCGAATACCGCCGCGGGAAGGTGGTCATCGCGTTCCCCCTGCACAACTTCGGCCCTTCCCTACCGAACCTCCTCGCGACGGTCGCCGGGAATCTCTATGAGCTGCAGGAGCTGTCGGGCATCCGTCTGGTCGACCTGGAGCTTCCGCCGGCTTTCGCCGAGCGCTACCCCGGTCCCGCCTTCGGCGTCGACGGGACGCGGGAGCTTACGGGTGTCCATGGCCGCCCGCTGATCGGCACCATCGTCAAGCCCAGCATCGGCCTCGCCACCGCAGACCTGCAGCAGGTCGTCCGCGACCTCGCCACGGCCGGCCTCGATTTCATCAAGGACGACGAGCTTCACGCCGACCCGCCCTATGCGCCGTTCGCGGAGCGGGTGCCGGCGGTGATGAGTGAAATCGAACGGGTCGCGGACCGCACCGGCAAGAAGCCGATGTACGCCTTCAACATCAGCGGCGACATCGACCACATGCTCCGCGCCCATGACCTCGTGCATGACCATGGCGGCACCTGCGTGATGGTCAGCGTCAACAATATCGGCTTCGCGGCGCTCGCTCATCTCCGCACCCATTGCGCGCTGCCGATCCATTGCCATCGCAACAACTACGGCGCCATGGCGCGCCATCCCTGGCTCGGCATGGGCTTCGCGGCGTTCCAGAAGCTCTGTCGTCTGGCCGGCGTCGACCACCTGCATGCCGGCGGCCTCGACAGCAAGTTCTACGAAAGCAACGAAGAGGTCGCGCAATCGATCATCGACTGCCTGACGCCGCTGCTCGGCGGCTACCGGGCGATGCCGGCGATCTCGTCGGCGCAGTGGGCGGCCTCCGCCACCCCGACCTACAAGGCGACCGGCACCATCGACGTCATCCACCTGGCGGGCGGCGGCATCCTCGGCCATCCGGACGGCATCGCCGCCGGGGTGGAGAGCATGAAGGAAGGCTGGGAAGCGGCGCTCGCCGGAATCGCGCCGGAGGTCTATGCGGAGACCCACCCGGCGCTGCGGGCGGCCATCGAGACGTTCGGCAAGCGGCGCGGATGAGATGACCGCCTCGCCCGGCCTCCTCCTCGCCTTCTACGGCGACGACTTCACCGGCTCCACCGACAGCATGGAGGCCCTGGCAAGGTCGGGGCTGCGCACGGTGCTGTTCTTCGAACTGCCCTCGCCCGAGCTGCTGGAGACGCGCTTCCCGGACCTCCGATGCCTGGGCGTCGCCGGCACCAGCCGGGCGATGGCGCCGGCGGAGATGGACGCCGAGCTCGCCCCCGTTCTGCGCGCGCTATGGGAGACCAAGGCGCCAATCCTCCACTACAAGGTCTGCTCGACGTTCGACTCGGCGCCGGAGGTGGGGAGCATCGGCCATGTCGTCGACATGGCCCGGGCAATGCTGACCGGAGAGACGATCTCGGTTCTGGCCGGAGCGCCGCCGCTCCGGCGCTACACGGTCTTCGGCAACCACTTCGCCGCCGCCGGCGACCGGATCTACCGGCTCGACCGTCATCCGACGATGTCCTGCCACCCGGTCACGCCGATGGCCGAGGCCGACCTCCGCGTCCACCTCGCCCACCAGACCGGCGCGCGCATCGCGCTGATGGACCTGAACGACCTCGACGGCGCGCCGGCCCAGGTCGGCGCCCGCCATGCCGAGCGTCTCCGCGACAGGCCGGACCTCCTGCTCTACGACGTGCTCGACGACGCGCGCCTCCGCACCGCCGGCCGGCTGATCTGGGAGCAGGCGGCCGGCGGCGG
>PBKC01000084.1 GCA_002721365.1 Rhodospirillaceae bacterium
CCCCGCCGTTCGCGCGCATGCGCGGACCCCTTGGTCCATCCGGCGTGAAGCCGGCAAAGACGCCGCCCTTGAGGCTCTTGAGCAGGATGCGGATGGCGCCGGCACCGCCGCGGCTCGACGATCCGCGTACCGTGCCGAGGCCGAAATGGCCGATGGTGTCGGCGATGAACTGACCGTCGCGGTGCTGCGAAATCAGCATCGCCATCGGCACCCCGCGCCGCCATGCGTATGGCATCATCATCAGGCGCCCGTGCCAGAAGGCGAGGATGAAGGGCTCTCCCCGGTCCCAGTAGCCGGCCGGCGTTTCGCCGCCCACCACCTCCCACCGCGACGTCCGGTGGACGAGGCGGATGTAGAGGGCGCCGATCGCACAGAGCGCGGCACGGAATTGCCGGCTGGCGAGCAGCCGCTTGAGCGGCCTGACGCTCATCGGCCGCCCGCGGCCAGGGCCGGCGCGCCCTCCTCCCACTCCTCGGTGAGGGATGCCGGGTCCGGCTGCATCTGCAGGGCGTGCAGGCGGGCATAGACGCCGTTCCGGGCGAGAAGCTCGGCATGGCGGCCGGTCTCCGCCACCCGGCCGTCGACCAAGGCGATGATGCGGTCGGCATGGCGCACGGTCGACAGGCGGTGGGCGATGACCAGGGTCGTACGCCCTCGCATCAAGGTTTCCAACGCGCGCTGGATATGGCGCTCGGACTCGCTGTCGAGTGAGGAGGTCGCCTCGTCGAGCAGCAGGATCGGCGCGTCCTTCAGCATGGCGCGGGCGATGGCGATGCGCTGGCGCTCGCCACCCGACAGCTTGACGCCGCGCTCGCCGACCACCGTGTCGTAGCCCTGGGGCAGGGCGGCGATGAAGTCGTGGGCGGCGGCGTCGCGGGCGGCGGCTTCGATTTCCGCCTGGGTGGCACCGGGCCGTCCATAGGCGATGTTGGCCCCGATCGTGTCGTCGAACAGGGTCACGTCCTGGCTGACCAGCGCGATGGCGCCGCGGAGTGACGATAGAGTCGCTTCACGGATGTCGGTGCCGTCGATGGTCACGCGCCCTTCGGTCGGGTCGTAGAAGCGGAGAATCAGATTCATCACCGTCGACTTGCCGGCCCCCGACGGCCCGACCAGGGCGACGAGACTGCCGGCCGGTACCTCCAGCGACACGTCGTGGAGGGCCGGCTCGCCCGGCGCGTAGGCGAACGTCACGTCCTCCAGACGGATCGTTCCGGCGGTGACGGCGAGCGGGGCCGCATCGGGCTTCTCGCGGATCGTCGGCTCGGTATCGAGAAGGGCGAAGACGCGCTGCGCCGCCGACAGGCCCTCCTGGAGGTTGTTGTTGAGTGCGGCGAGGCTCTTGGCCGGCTGGTAGGCCATGATCAGCGCGGCGATGAAGCTGAAGAAGGTGCCGGGGGTCGTCTCTCCGGCGATCACCCGGCTGCCGCCGTAATAGATCACCAGGGCGACGGCGATGCCGCCCAGCGTCTCCATGATCGGCGTCGAGATGGCGCGGGTGTAGGCCGAGCGCAGATAGAGCTTCAGCATCTTGCCGATGGTGCGGTCGGCACGCTCGGACTCATGCGCCTCCATCCCGTAGGCCTTGACGTGGCGGATGCCCTGCAAGGTCTCGTTGAGGAAGGCGGAAAAGCTGCCGATTTCCCACTGGACGCCGGTCGAGACGCGGCGCATGCGCTTCCCCAGCCGGGCGACCGGCAGGATGGCGACGGGGAAGATGATCAGGGCGAGGATCGCCAGTCGCCAGTCCTGATAGACCATCAGTCCGACCAGGAAGACCAGCGTCAGCGCGTCCTTCACCATGCCGGTGAGAGTCGTCGACACGGCCTGGCGCATCATGTTGACGTCGTTCACGAAACGCGCGGTCAGCTTGCCGCTGGCGGTGCCGTGGAACAGTGCCAGGTCGGCGGCGACAAGGTGGCGGTACATCCGGCGTTGAAGCGCCGCGACGATGTTCAGCCCGACATAGTTCATCGTGTAGGCCTGCCCGAAATTGGCGAGGCCCTTGACGATCGCGACAACCAGCACCGCGAGCGGGATCACCAGCAGCAGCGTCGCGTCTTTTTCGAGAAACACCTTGTCCAGCACCGGCTGCATCAGCCAGGCGTTGAGCGCGGTGGTGCCGGCGACCAGCGCCATGCACAGGCCCGCCACGATCAGCCGGCCCGCATAGGGGCGGATGTGCTCGCGGAGCAGGCGGCGGACGAGCGTCGACGTCCGAAGCGGTTTCGCGTTCGGATCGTCCAGCGTCGCGGATGCGGGCGTCGGGTTCGCGTTCAAGGTAGCGTCAGAATAACACGCGGATTCGCGGCAGCGCACCGCTGAGGATAGCTATGGAAATCAAGCATCCTGACGCTCCCTTTCGTCATCACATGGCTTGGCCATGTGATCCACGACTTCGGGCGGTCCCGTCTGCTGCAAAGTCGTGGATGGCACGATCAAGTCGTGCCATGACCGGGCCAAGAGTGGCGGCCGGAGGACCCGGCCCTCAGTCGGCGAGGCGAGCCAGCAGGCGTTCGACCAGAGCCGGGGCCGCGGCGACGACGCTCGGGTGGATGACGTCGCGGCCGTTATAGGCGAAGGCGCCGCCTTCGGCGGTGGTCATCACGCCGCCGGCCTCGGCGACCAGAAGCTCGCCGGCGGCGATGTCCCAGTCGCTCTTGGGCTTCAACGCGATCACTCCGTCGTAGAGCCCCGCCGCAACCAGTCCCAGCTTGTAGGCGATGGCGTTGATCGAGACGATTTCGGCCTCGGGAAAGCGGCTCTGCCACAGATTGCGCCGGGTCTCGCTGTCGCTCGACAGCAGCGCGGCGGCCTTGGTGTCCGCCGTGGCGCGGACGCGGCATGTGGCGCCGTTGAAGCGCGCGCCGCCGCCGGCGATCGCATCGAAGAACTCGTCCTTGGCCGGGTTGTAAATGGCCCCGGCGATCGGCCGTCCGTTCTCGACCAGTGCCACCGAGACCGCGAACATCGGCCGGCCGGCGATGAAGCTCCGGGTGCCGTCGATCGGATCGACGACCCACACCTTCTCCGCCGATAGCCGGGCTTCGTTGTCGGCGCCCTCCTCCGACAGCCACCCATAGCCGGGACGCGCCTCACCGAGCCGTTCGCGGAGATGCGAATCGACGGCGAGATCGCCTTCGCTCACCGGGTCGCCCGGCTGCTTGTCCCAATGCCGGGGGCCGCGCTGGAAAAAGTCGAGCGCGATGGCGCCGGCCTCGCGGACGGCGGTGCACAGGAGGTCATGGTCGCGGCGCAGGTCTTCCTGCACCGTCACCGGAGCTGGTCGAGTCACCGAGGTGCCGTTGTTGATTACAGAAGTCCAACATATAGGTGCAGTGCAGCGAATCGCCAAACGGATCAGTGCCCTTTGACGCCGGTCCAGGCGAGGGCATGAGCGAGCACCGCTGTCGCGTCTTCTTCGATACAGCGGCCGTGGGCGAGGATGATCCGCCGTGGCGCCCAGCCGAGCATGGTCTCGGCGGCGGCTTTGACCGCAGCACCCCGGCCGAGGAAGGTGAGCCGGAGATCGCGCGGCGTGCCGCCGTGCGGATGCAGTACGCCGCCGACCCACATCAGCAGGGTGAGGAAGCGGCTGCGCAGACGGTCGCGTTCGAAGTTCTCGATCAGGTCGGTGACGATCAGCGTCGCAGTCGTCCGGTGGAAAAATACAGCTTCGGTCATGAAGCGGCCGGGGACCAGCACCTGTCCGATGGCACCGGTCCAAGCGGCCGGGGCAGTGTCGGTCAGAACCGCGTCGACCTCGAAGCCGCCGTCCGCCGCCTTCAGCTCGACCTTCGGGGCGGCGTGGGTGACGGCTTCGGGGAAGGCGGCTTGCCAGGCGCCGAGCGCCATCCAGTGAAGCCGGTTGGGGGCGATCAGCCAGCGGACCGGGCCAAGGGCCTCCACCGCGGCTTTCAGGTCGTCGGTCAGCACGGTCGGCGAGTGCACCCACAGCCCGCCGTCCGGCAGGCGGATGATCGTCATGCGGGTCGGGAAGGGCAGATGGCCGACGACGTAGCGCATGCTGACGATCGGCCCGTCGACGATCCACAGGCCGTCGTCGACCGGCTTCAGAACGTCGAGCGGCCGGTAGGGCTCCATCCCCGCATCGTCTCTCGGCATGGTTTCCTCCTCACGCGATGCCAGGAGGTATCCATGTTGCGATTCTCAGGTCGAATTTCCCGTCCTGCCCTCCAAAGGGCGAGGTTCAGCGTGCGATCAGAGCCAGGTTCCCCAAGAATTTCTCCGCGCAGGCGCGCCAGGAGAAGTTCATGGCGTAGCTGCGGCACTGTTCCGCCGGAATTTGAAGGGCGGACCGCACGGCCTTCCCCAGGTCGTCGTCGAGAACGCCGACGCCGGCGCCGTCGACCACGTCCAGGGGACCGGTCACCGGATAGGCGGCGACGGGGACGCCGGAGGCCAGCGCCTCCAGGAGCACGAGACCGAAGGTATCGGTACGGCTTGGGAACACGAAGACGTCGGCGGCGGCGAAGTGGCGGGCCAGCTCCTCGCCCTCCTTCTTGCCGGCGAACACCGCTTTCGGATAGCGGTGGCGCAATTCGTCGAGCATGGGGCCGTCACCGACCACCAGCTTGGTCCCGTCGATGTCGAGGTCGAGGAAGGCGGCGATATTTTTCTCGACTGCGACGCGGCCGACGAACAGGGAAATGGGGCGCTGGAGGTCGAGTCCGGTTTCCTCGCGCGGGTGAAAGAGGGCGGTGTCGACGCCGCGGGTCCACGGTCGGACATTGGTGAAGCCCCAGCCTTCCAGCTCCCGCGCCAGGGAGGGCGTCGCCACCATCACCGCCTGCGACGCGGCGTGAAAGCGGCGCATCCAGGCATAGCTCCACGACACCGGCAGCCGGAAGCGGGCGTAGACGTATTCCGGGAACTTGGTGTGGAAGGACGTGGTGAAGGGCAGCTTCCGCTTCAGGCAGGCGCGTCGCGCGGCGACACCCAGGGGCCCTTCGGTCGCGATATGGATCGCGTCCGGCGCCTCTTCGTCGATGATCCGGCCAAGTCCGCGGCTTCCGACGACCGACAGACGGATCTCGGGGTAGGTCGGGCAGGGGAACGATCGGAACTGGTCCGGCGTCACCGTCCGGACGGCGTGGCCCATCGCTTCCAGCTCTCGGATGACGGTCTGGTAGGTGCGGACGACACCGTTCACCTGGGGCAGCCAGGCGTCGGTCACCAGGAGAATATTCACCGCGACGCGTAGCCGAGAAGGGCGGGGCGGGTCAGGGTCGCATCCGCGGGCATATGGCGGAGAATCTCCAGCCGTCCGTCGTGATGCTCGACGAGGGCGGTGCAGCTCTCCACCCAGTCGCCGTCGTTCGCATAGAGGACGCCGCGGATCTCGCGGAGCTCCGCGTGATGAATGTGGCCGCAGATGATGCCGTCGACGCCGCGCCGTCGCGCTTCTTCGGACACGGCCTCCTCGAAGCGGCCGATATAGCTGACGGCGTTCTTGACCCGCTGTTTCAGGTATGCCGACAGCGACCAGTAGGGATAGCCGAGCTTGCGGCGGACGATGTTGAGCCAGGTATTGGCGTCGAGGGCGAGGTTGTAGGCCCAGTCGCCCAGCAGCGCGAGCCAGTTGGCGTAGCGCACCACCGCGTCGAACTCGTCCCCGTGCAGGACCAGGAACTGGCGGCCGTCCGCTGTGTGGTGGACCGCTTCCTTGACCACCGAGATGCCGCCGAACTGATTGTCGACGTAATCGCGCAGGGCCTCGTCGTGGTTGCCGGGGATGTAGATGACGTTGGTGCCCTTGCGGGCCTTCCGCAGAAGCTTCTGGACGACGTCGTTGTGGCTCTGCGCCCAATACCACGAGCGGCGCAGTCTCCACCCATCGACGATATCCCCCACCAAATAAAGGTGGTCGGATTCCGTGTATTTGAGGAAATCGAGGAGCGCATCGGCCTTGCATCCCCGTGTTCCCAAATGGATATCCGATATCCAAATGGTGCGGTAATGCGTGACTCCGCCGTCCTTGAGTGAAGACCCGTCCATGGGTTTCGTTCGCCAGCCCGCAGAAGAACCAAGACTCTCTTCTGCCAGATAGTCTATATATTGTTACAATATGATGATCTGGCGACTGGATAATTCTATATATAGATTTAGCAATTAAATTTAATCGAACCGTAACCGAATGATCGCCAAAGCGTCATTTATGAGGGGCCGGAAAGAGTCCTTTCCGAACGTCAAGTCATTTCAATGTACTGACGGCAAAAGTGTGGGAAAACGGTAGCAAGATACCGTATATCTGCTCAAGTTTCGCTTGTTTCGGAGATCCCGCGCGGGCCTTGAGGCGTGCTCTTCACCTTGTCCCGGTCGCGCCGGCGGCGTTCCCATCCGACCAGGGCATCGCCGATGCTGCCGACCAGCATGCCGGCGCTTCCGATGACGAACAGCCAGATGCCGGCCGTCTGAAGGCTGTCCCAAAAGAACAGGATGCTGCCGACGACGAAGGCGGAGTTGCCGAGGACGCCGAGTCCGACATGAACCCACTCGTACTCCCGCGCGATGAAGCGCATGGCGTTCCACATGGCGCACTCCCCTTCCTACCCGTTGTCCGACCGCGCCGTCTCCTCACTGGCTGCATCAGGCCGTAACAAGCCGGTTCCGTGTAGACGCCGGTATGGTCGGCGTCGCGAACCTGCGGGGGGCTTCAGCGCCCCGCGCCTTCGTTGGCCAGAAGTCGGAACATCGTCAGATTGTCGGGCAGGCCGGTGACGGGGATGCCGTTCTCCTGCTGGAAGCGTTCGACGGCAAGGCGTGTCCCCGGCCCGTAGGCGCCGTCAGGCGCGCCATCGTAGAAGCCTTCCTGGGCCAGTTTCCGCTGCATCCGGCGCAGCACCTCGGCGTAGATGCGGAACTTGGTGTCCTCCACCTCGGCCTCGACCACCTCGGACGGCTGGGTGAGCCGTCCCGGCATGAGCTGCCCCGTGAGCGCGTCGATCACGGCGGCGACCTGCTGGTCCGCATTCTTCTTGCACTGGGTCTCGATGGCGGTCGCGAACAGTTCGGTCGACTGCCAGGTCGTCAGGTCGAAGGTATCGTCCAGATACTTGTTGCTGGCGGTGATGTAGCCGTCGATCCAGCCCAGATACATGAAGTAGAGGGCGCGGTCGTTGGCTTTCACGTCGAGATAGCGCTGGCAGGTCGAGGCACCGATGCCCTTGACCGCGAAGTCCATGTTGTCGGTCGCCGCCTGGGCGCCCGTCGCCAGCGGAAGGCCGAATGCGGCGGCCAGGGCCAGGGCTCGCAATCCCGTCATGATTCCTCCTCTTCGGTACGTCGATGGTCGTACTGCGTCAGGCCGCGGTTTCCGATTGTCGGCCTTCGAACAGATCGCGCCCCTTGGTGAGAGCGGCGATCTTCGCGTCGGCGATGGAGCGTTTCAACATCCAGAAGCCGCAATCGGGGTGGATATAGCGGATGCGTCCCTGTCCCATCGCCTGTTCGGCGCGCTCGATGGCGCGGGCGATGGCGTCCGGGGTTTCGATTTCTGTCGATTTGATGTCGATCACGCCCAGCCCCATGCCGATCTCCGGCCGCAGGCTGCGGAAGGCGGTCAGTTCCTCCACTGGCCGGTGGGCGTTCTCCATCACGATATGGTCGGCGTGGAGGCTGTTGAGATAGTTCATCAGCTTGTCCCAGGAGCCCTTCTGGATGCTCTGGCCGCCATAGTTGCCGAAGCAGAGATGGACAGCCGGCGTTCCCTGGACGGCGTCCAGCACCTTGTTGATGGCCTTGGCCGCCCATTCCCACTCGTCCGGGTTTCCCGGCAGGTTGGCTTCGTCGACCTGGACGATATCGGCTTCGCAATAGCGGACCTGGGCGGCGAGAACGTCGCCCAGCGCATCGCACAGGGCGGCGACATCGGCGTAATGGCGGTTGACCAGCGTCTTCGCCAGCATATGGGGGCCGGTCAGGGTGAACTTGAAGGGCTTCCTCGTCAGCGCCCGGGAACGAAGGCAGGCCGAGGGAAGGTCCAGGGCGCCGCTATCGATCGGTCCCTCGACGACGCCGGCGGGGCGGGTGCGGAAGCGCATGCCCGGCTGATTGCGGAAGGCAACGATCTCCTCGAACGAGAAGTCGGTCCTGACCCCGGCGAGCGGTCGGACGAAATACTCGATCATGCCGTTGGTCTCGGGATGGTTGACGTCGAAGCGGTTGAGCTCGCCGTCACACACCACGTCGATTCCAGCCATCTCCTGCGTGTGCAGCACCACCCGGATGCCGTCGATCAGGCCACTTTCCGAGGGCTTGGCCGACAGCCAGTCCGGCACCGGATAGGAGCCTACGGTTGTGGTCTTGATTCCCGGCATGCTGCCGCTCATGGTCATCCCCTCCCCAAGGTGTCTTTCCGACGCCGCTTTCCGCGATCGAACGGCAGTTTAGATTGTTTCCCTTGTACATGTCCGGGTCGCCCGGGGCCATCCGTATGCGGCGTTGATCGTCCGCCGGTGGCCCGACGCTGGGCGTCGGCATGTTTCATTCCATCGCCAGCCATAGACGAGGAGTCATCCGATGCTGCACCGCCCCTGGTTCCAAGCCCTTGCCGCGACGGCCTTTGTCGTCGGCGCAGCCACCTCGGCCCAAGCCGCCGACAGCGCCCATGCGGCGCTCGCCGATCCCGACGGCAAATCGGTCGGGTCCGTGACCCTGACCCAGACGCCCAACGGCGTCCTGATCAGCGCCGAGCTCATGAACATGCAACCCGGCTGGCACGCCTTCCATATCCATCAGACCGGCAAGTGCACGCCGGATTTCAAGGCTGCCGGCGGACATTTCAATCCCGACGGCCACACCCACGGCATCAAGAGCGAAGGCGGCATGCATGCCGGCGATCTGCCGAACGTTTACGTGCCCGAATCGGGCATGCTGAAGTTCGATGCCTTCGCGACGGCCGTCACCCTGGAGGATGGGAAGCCGAACTCGCTGTTCGACGAGGACGGTTCGGCGATCATGATGCATGACGGTCCCGACGATTACACGTCGGACCCCGCCGGGGCTGCCGGCAACCGGATCGCCTGTGGGGTGATCGAGAGCGGCATGTAAGGGGCATCGCCGAAGGGCCGCGGCGACCGGGAACCCGCGCCGCGGCCCTTCGGCCCGACCGGCATCGCGCGTTCTGGCACCCTGTCGCGGCGGGGTGCTATTTTTGTCTCGACGAGAATGCGAGAGGGAGGACGCCGGCGATGACCAAACCATGCCAAGGCCCGGAAGCCGCGCTTCGCCCGCAGCTCGTGGCGCCGGCGGGTGCCTGCGATTGTCATGCGCATGTCCTGGGGCCGCTCGACGCCTATCCCTACCAGGACGATCGCGCCTACACCGCCCCGCCCGCCCTCTACGAAGACTATCGGGCGATGCTCGATACCATCGGCATCGACCGCGCGGTTATCGTCCAGCCCAGCGTTTACGGGACCGACAACCGGTGCACACTCCAGGCCATCGCTCGTGATCCGGCGCGCATGCGCGGGGTCGCGGTATTCGGTGACGACATCACCGACGCCGAGCTTCAGGCGATGCATGACGGCGGCATCCGGGGCGTTCGGTTCAACCTGCTGTTCGTCGGCGGGGTCGGCCTCGATTCGCTGGAGGTCATCGCCGCCCGCATCGCCCGTTTCGGCTGGCATATCCAGCTTCTGATCGACTACCGGACGCTTCCCGACCTCGCCGACCGTCTCGCCGGCCTGCCCGTCGATATCGTCGTCGACCATATGGGGCATATGCCGGTCGAGGAGGGGGTCGGGAATCCCGGCTTCCAGGCATTGCTGCGGCTGATGTCGGAAGGAAAGAGCTGGGTGAAGGTCTCCGGCAACTACCGCGTCTCGAAGGCGGCGCCGGCCTACGCCGATGCGATCCCCTTCGCGCAGGCGCTGCTTGCCGCCAACCCGGACCGGTGCGTGTGGGGCAGCGACTGGCCGCATGTCGGCATCTGGCCGGGCGAGCCGATGCCGAACGATGCCGACTTGCTCGATGCCCTGCTCGACTACGCGCCGGACGAGGCGCTCCGCCGCCGCATCCTCGTCGACAACCCGGCCCGTCTCTACGGGTTCGACTGACCGTCGGCCGACAGCGTCCGCAGATAGCGGACGATCGCAGAAAAGTCCTCGTCGGCATGGCCGGCTGAGGCGAACGCCTCGTAAAGCTGTGTCGCGTGCGCACCGAGCGGCGTAGCGGCGTTTGCCCGGGTCGCCTCGGCCTGTGAAAGACGCAGGTCCTTGACCAGCATCGATGCCGGAGCGCCGGGGCGATAGTCGTTGTTGGCCGGCGATGTCGGAACCAGCCCCGGCACCGGACAATAGGTCGTGAGCGACCAGCACTGGCCGGAGGACGTCGAGGCGATATCGAAGAACGCCTCATGCGACAGGCCGAGCTTCTCGGCGAGAACGAAGGCCTCCGAGACGGCGATCATCGAGACGCCGAGGATCATGTTGTTGCAGATCTTGGCCGCCTGTCCGGCCCCGGCCGTACCGCAACGCACCGTTTTCCGGCCCATGGCGGCGAGCAGCGGCTCGACCGCCGCCATGGCCTCCTCCGCGCCGCCGAGCATGAAGGTGAGGCTGCCGCTCTTGGCGCCGCCGACGCCGCCCGAGACCGGGGCGTCGACACTGCGGAGACCGTTCGCTTCGGCAAGCGCGTGTATGTCGCGCGCCGTAGCCACGTCGATCGTCGAGCAGTCGGCGATCAGCGTTCCCGGCCGGGCGGCGGGAACGATGTCCTGCCACACCTCCATCACATAGGGCGCGGAAGGGAGCATGGTGAAGACGATGTCGGCTGCCCCCACCGCGTCCGGCGCCGAACCGGCAGGCGTAATCCCGTTCTCGACGGCGGTAGCGCGGGCGGTTTCGGCCGGATCGAAGCCCGTCACGCTGTAGCCCGCCTTGACGAGGTTGGCCGCCATCGGCCCGCCCATGTTCCCGAGACCGATGAAGGCGACCGTCTGCTCCGGCATCACTGTGCTCCGTCCGATGAATTCCGGCGAAGAGACTAGAGGACGACTGCTTCATACCGAAAGACGCGAGGCGATCGAGCCGGGAAAGGCCGGTATGAGTTGCCGACCGTTGTGCCGTGGCCGCTGCAGCGCCCGTGATGCTATCTTCGCTTCCGTGTGGGCGGCTTGCCGAAGATCGCCCCACTTCCCAAAGGACTTGGACCGAAGGCCTTTCGATGACCGTCAATCCCTACGACGTCGATCTCGACCGCAATCCGGCGAACCATCAGCCGCTGACGCCGCTGAGCTTTCTCGACCGCGCCCGCAAGGTCTTTCCCGACCGCCTCGCTTATGTCCACGGCGACATCGCCCGGACCTATCGGGAGTTCCACGAGCGCTGCTGCCGGTTCGCCTCGGCGCTGTCGAAGCGGGGGATCGGCCGCGGCGACACGGTCGCGGTGCTGGCGTCGAACGTGCCGGCGATGCTGGAGGCCCATTACGCCGTGGCGATGGTCGGCGCGGTGCTGAACGCGATCAACATCCGCCTGGACGCGGCGACCGTCGCCTTCATCATCGACCATGGCGAGGCCAAGCTCCTGATCACCGACAGGGAGTTCAGCGAGACCGTCCATGCCGCCTTGGGTCGGGTCGCCGACCGCCCGGCGGTGATCGACTTCGACGACCCGGTCTATGACGGCCCCGGCGACCTGATCGGCGAGAAGGAATACGAGGCGTTTTTGGAGGAAGGGACGCCCGACTTCGCCTGGTCCTGGCCCGACGACGAATGGGATGCCGTCGCCCTCAACTACACCTCGGGCACCACCGGCAACCCGAAGGGCGTCGTGCTGCACCACCGCGGCGCCTATCTCAACGCCATCGGCAACATGATGGTCTGGGCGATGCCGCCGCATCCGGTCTATCTGTGGACCCTGCCGATGTTCCACTGCAACGGCTGGTGCTTCCCGTGGACGGTGGCGGCGCTGGCCGGAACGCAGGTCTGTCTGCGCCGGGTCGAGGCGAATGGGATCTACGACGCCATCGCTCGCCGCAAGGTCACCCATTTCTGCGGCGCGCCGATCGTTCTCACCATGCTGATCAATGCGCCGAAGGCGCTGCGCGACAGCTTCGATCATCAGGTCGAGGTGATGACCGCCGCCTCGCCGCCGCCGGCCACCGTGCTTGCCGCCATGCAGCGCGCGGGCTTCCGCGTCACCCACACCTATGGCCTCACCGAATGCTACGGCCCGGCGGTGGCCTGCGCCTGGCACGAGGAATGGGACGACCTGCCGATCGAGGAGCAGGCGGCGCTCAAGTCGCGCCAGGGCGTGCGCTATCCCGTGCTCGAGGACCTGATGGTCGCCGACCCCGAGACCATGGAGCCGCTGCCCCACGACGGCGAGACCATCGGCGAGGTGTTCATGCGCGGCAACGTCGTCATGAAGGGGTATCTCAAGAATCCCAGCGCCACAGAGGCCGCGTTCAAGGGCGGCTGGTTCCATACCGGCGATCTCGGCGTCACCTATCCCGACGGTTACATCCAGCTGAAGGACAGGTCGAAGGACATCATCATCTCCGGCGGCGAGAACATCTCGACGATCGAGGTCGAGGGTGTCCTCTACCAGCACCCGGCGGTGCTGGAGGCCGCTGTCGTCGCCCGTCCCGACGACACCTGGGGCGAGACGCCCTGCGCCTTCGTCGAGCTGAAGGCCGATGCCGACCCGGTGACGCCCGAGGAACTGATCGCCTTCTGCCGCGAACGGACGGCGCGCTTCAAGGTCCCGAAGACGGTGGTCTTCGGCCCGCTCCCCAAGACCTCCACCGGCAAGATCCAGAAGTTCGTCCTCCGCGACCGCGCTAAGGCGATGTAGGGCGCCGTGGCCTTCGACCCCGACCTCGCCCGGCGCGTGCGGGAGGCTCTCGCGACGCAGGGTGCGTTCGAGGAGAAGCGGATGTTCGGCGGTGTCGCCTTCATGCGCCGGGGCAATATGGTCTGCGGCGTTCTCGGCGAGTCGCTGATTCTGCGGTTGGGGGAAGAGGGCGCGGCACGGGCTGTCGCTGATCGCGGCGTCGCGTTGTTTGCCGGCGCCGGCCGGCCGATGCGCACGATGGTGCAGGTGCCGGCGGAGAAGCTCGGGACATCGGAAGACCTCGTGCGCTGGCTCGATGCGGCGGTTGCCTTTACGGAGACCTTGCCAGCCAAGTCTTGAGAGCGTTGCGACCGCCTTTTACCCCCTCCCCGGAAGCGCGCGGCGTTGGTGGTCTTCCGCCTGTCGTTCGAGCCGCCGAAGCACCGTCGGCGACTTTCGAGGTAACTACCCTCTACGACTCATCGGAAAGCAGAAAACTTCATACATACGTCGTATTTGCAAAAACCCCCTGATCTGTATCCTCCGATCCGGGAGTGATGCCTTAATCGTCTATTGGTTCTGATAGCTGGCCAGTTGAATGTTCATTTGCCGAAAATTGGCGGCAGATAGCGCGTCAAGGATCGGTTGTCCGAACCGGCCGCCGCGGATCTTAAGTCCGCTGCCGGCTGAGCTATGGATTTTCATGCCGCTTCAATGGCGCGGCAAAATTACGAGAAGGTCGTTGCCGCCATGTTCGATCATCCCATAATCGACATCGCTCTGGGCCTGATTCTTTTCTATGTCGTCTTGAGCCTGGTCGCGTCCGCCGTTCAGGAATGGGTCGCCAGCCTGTTCGCTTTGCGATCGAAGAACCTGCGCTCGGGCATCCAGACGCTGATCGGCGATGAGCTTGCGCAGAAAGTGTATATGCATCCGCTGATAAAGAACCTCGCCAAGAGGGACAAGCTTCCGTCTTACATTGCCCCCAAGACCCTCAGCACCGTTCTGCTGGAGGTCATCTCGAAAGAGAACGGCGGAAAGTCCTACGCGACCTGCACGGCGGATGAAGTCCTCGGCATCGTCGACAGGATTTATGAAGGGAATCCGGTCAAAGCCATTCTGAATGCTCTGATCGATGGGGGCGAAGATGCGCCCGATGTGCTGAAGGACCGGCTCGCCGGATGGTTCGATGAAGGCATGGCCCGGATATCGGGCTGGTATAAGCGGCAGGCCAGTCTGGTCATTTTCATCGTCGCCGCCGTCGTCACCGTCGCGACCAATGCCGACTCCATCCACATGGCCGAAGAGCTCTGGCAGAACGACGCGTTGCGGACTCAGATCGCGGCGCAGGCGCAGGCCGCGGCTCAGAAAGGCGACGTTTCAGAACTGGAAGGCGACGCCTTGGAGGGTCTCGAGTCGTTCCCGATCGGATGGGAGGTCGTGCCCGAATGCGGGACCGACTGGCTCAAGTCCATCCTCGGATGGCTGATCACCATCGCCGCCGTCAGCCTCGGCGCGCCGTTCTGGTTCGACCTGCTTGGCAAGGTCGCGAATCTGAAGGGGGCGGGCGGAAAGCCCAAGAGTTGAAACGATAGGACTGCCGCCGGGGAATGGTGCGACGGCCGATATATTCGGGGCGCCATCCCACCCCCTCCCCGACCTTCCCCCTGAAGGGAGAGGGGGTGAAGCAGGGCCGGCCTTAAAGGCCCAGCACCATCTTGGCGATGATGTTCTTCTGGATCTCGTTCGAGCCGCCGTAGATCGAGGCTTTGCGCCAGTTGAAATAGACCGGGGCGGCGGAGACCGCGTAGTCGGGGCCGATCGGGGGTTCGTTGCTGCCGTCGCGGAGCTGGCCTGGCTGGTAGGGCAGGGCATGGTAGCCCACTGCGTCGAGGGTGAGCTCGGTGATCGCCTGCTGGACTTCCGTGCCCTTGATCTTGAGGAGCGAGGCCTCCGGCCCCGGCGCCTTGCCCTCGGCTTCCGCCGCCAGGTAGCGAAGCTCGGTGAATTCGAGGGCCATCAGGTCGAGCTCCACCTCGGCCACCCGGTCGCGGAAGCGGCGGTCGGCGATGACCGGTTGCCCTCCCGCCTGCTCGATGCCGGCGATCCGCTTCACGCGTTCGAGCTGCCGCTTGGAACGGGCGACCGCGGTGATGCTGAAGCGTTCATGGCCCAGCAGGAACTTGGCGTAGGTCCAGCCTTCATTCTCCTTGCCGACCAAATTCTCGACCGGCACGCGGACGTCCTCGAAGAAGACGTCGTTCACTTCGTGTCCGCCGTCCATGGTGATGATCGGCCGGACGGTGATGCCGGGGGTCTTCATGTCGATCAGCAGGAAGGAGATGCCCTCCTGCGGCTTGCCTTCGGTGGAGGTTCGGACGAGGCAGAAGATCATGTCGGCGTGCTGGGCGAGCGTGGTCCAGGTCTTCTGGCCGTTGACCACGTAATGATCACCGTCGCGGAAGGCACGGGTGCGGAGCGAGGCGAGGTCGGAGCCCGAGCCGGGCTCCGAATAGCCCTGGCACCACCAATCCGCGCTCGAGAGGATGCGCGGCAGGTAGTGGCGCTTCTGGGCGTCGCTGCCGAAGGCGATGATCACCGGGCCCACCATGCTGACGCCGAACGGGATCACCCTCGGTGCGCCGGCGAGCGCCGTTTCTTCCTCGAACAGGTAGCGCTGGATCGGCGTCCAGCCGGTACCGCCCCATTCCGTAGGCCAGTTGGGGGCCATCCAGCCGCGGGCATGGAGCGCCTTCTGCCATAGCAGGTAGTCGTCCTTTGCGAGCTCCAGCCCGTTCTCGACCTTGTCGCTCAGCCAGGCGGGGAGGGCACCGGCCAGCCAGGCGCGGACGTCGTCGCGGAAAGCGCGGTCGGCGGGGCCGAGTTCGAGAGTCATCTCCGTATCCTCGATGCAGCGTCGCTGATCGGTTTTACGCCCGCCGCGCGCGTCTTGTCACGGGCGCAGCGGTTGCAACGGATGGCGGGTCAGCTGGGGAGGGGGTAGCCCATGGCGCGGTTCACCTTGCGAATCGCCGATCGCAAGCGCTGAACGATTTCCGCTCGTGGCAAGCCGAGCTCTTCCTCAATTGCTTCAATCGAACGACCTTCGAGAATCTGCTGTATCACCTGCCATTCGCAGTCGGACAGATAAAGATGTTCTGGGGCGCCAGAATGGTCGGCCATTATTGACGTGCCTGCCTATTATTTTGGTGCGAGGCCTATGTCCTTTTCCTCCCCAAAAGAACTGTTCAGGTAATTGATGCATGGGTGGGTGTATAAATCTACTGCCCGATAGAGCTTTTCCTACCCCTATTGATTACACCATTTGAATCTCTCGAATCGGCCGCCGATCCTTTGTGCGCGAGCGCGATGAACCTATGGCCGTCCGGTCGAGTCTTCCTCCGGATCCCGGCGGCCCATTCGGCCCGTCCGAGACATTGGTGACATCGAATGTGACGGGCGTCACATGCCGGATCCCTCCGGCGGGACAGTATTGCGGTGATGGTGATAGTCCCGGATGCGTTACGAGACATGGCCCGCGACACCCCGACAGGGAATGTCGACCAGGGCTTCTTTCGAACGGTTGCTCGCATCGCCGAGAGCCGCCGAAGGCGCTCATGCGCTCCAAACATGCCGTTGGCGGCCAAGGCGAGGACGCTGGGTACCCCGAGAGCATTTTTTTGCCGACCGGACTGCAACGGCCGGGGTACTTCAAGCGTTTACATACAGGGTTTTACGTTCAACTTTTCGGTCGTCGCAATGGATCAGCACATCGCTCGCGGCATTCCCGGCGCCCGTCGAATTTTCCTGGATGTAGCCGAAACGGTCGGACGCGATTGTGGTCATCGCCCTGGCGTCAGCGATCACCCGGGTGATCCGCGCGTCGAGACGTTCCTAAGAGATATCGGCGCTCCGACAGTCGCTGACGTCGAAGCGCCCGTGTGTTTAGGCCATCTCGGCCGTCGTCGTGTCCGCCTCGGGGCAGAGCGTCCCCAGGGGTGTATGCGCCGGCGCCAACTTGCCCAAGCCCGCGAAGCCGGGCGTGGCAATTGCCAAGGCAAGGGCGACCATCGCGACATACCACATCAGACGAAGCGGGACGTGTCTCATCTGTCGACTTCCTCCTGCAACGAGTCCGCCCTTCGTTTGCAGCCGGACCTAAAAAGGGTGCTTGCGGCCAAAGCCAGGCCGCCGAGCGAGGTGAGTCTGGACATGTCGAATCCTGCGACCGTTTCTCTCTCCTTCTCCGTGTTTCTCGGCCGTTTCGACTCAAGGCGACGACAGTAGCCTGTGGTCTAGGAGGTTCTGATAACGAGAAAAAGCGTAGCGGTCGGAGCGGATTGTCAGAACCCGTGCAAGAGGGGTAGCAACTTATGCGACTGTTTCCTTGAGGAAAGTTTCCACGAATGATGGTTTGATGCGGGGATGAGTAGCCCAGCCGGGTATAACCCCTGAGAATTGAGAGGTATTATACTCCACGAGGTGCAGGCTCTACTTTTGGGATGTGGCGTCGAGCGAAAGAGATTACGATTGGGAAATCGTCTTGTACTCGGCCTGATGCGGACCCAAAGGTAGTGTCGATGGCATCGGCTGGAGGGGAGGCACAAAACAATGACACAAGAGCAGGAAAAAGTTGCGATCCTGGCCAAGGATAGGCTGTTCAGGGAGAGCCTGGTGGGCCTGCTGGCCCAGCACAACCTGACGGTAGCGTGGCAGGGATCGGATATTGCGGGCATCGCCAACTGCCAGCGTTCAGGCGAGACGATCGATCTGGTCGTGCTCGATTTCCCGGAGGGAGCCAGCGACAACCTGCGGCGGCTCCGTTTCGTGCATTCGACCTGTCCCGAGGCGCGCATCGTGGTGCTGGAGAATGCGCTGAACCACGAGACGATGGCCGAGAGCTTCCGCCAGGGGGCTGACGGCTATCTGCTGAAGGATATTTCGGGAGAGGTTCTCGCCCAGTCGATCAAGCTCGTGCTTTTGGGCGAGAAGGTGTTCCCTTCGGCTCTCGCGCTTCTGCTGGAGACTCCGTATTCGATCTCACGCCTGTCCACGGGCGGGGGCGGAGAAGGCGGTCCTTTGTCGGCGCGCGAGCGTCAGATTCTCGGCTGTCTGGTGCGCGGAGAACCCAACAAGGTGATTGCGGCGCAGCTCGGCATCACAGAGGCCACGGTCAAGGTTCACCTGAAGACCATTCTCAGGAAGATCAACGCCCGGAATCGTACCCAAGCAGCCATCTGGGCGATTAATAGTGGGCTTGGCGGCGACGTCGACCGGCAAAGCGCTTGAGCCACTTCGGCAGGCTTGGTCGATGCCAGCCACTGTCGTGAGCCTGCACGTTATGTGGGGTTGAGCGTCTGTTCGTAACTAACAGACGACGGCATTAATCTTGGGTTAGAGGACGCGAGTTCCTGAAATTGGTGAACTCGATGACTTCCCCTTCGTAATGGGTGGGGGCAAGGTTCTCCATTGCTTTAACGATGCATGAACCTTGCCCAGTTTGGCATTGCGGACAATAGGCGATCAGCATGGCATGGAAGTCCTCGGATATAGAATCCAGCGCCTTGCATGAATTCGCTAAACTGGCTGCACCAGCTTCCAGCCGTCCCTCTGCTAGCCTGAGGATGAAGTCTTCTGATTCCACCGCAATCTTCCTTGTCAGGACACTTTCGCTTTTCGGATAATGGTTGCCCAAAGTCAAGAATATTCTGTAGTGCCGATAGTAGCCAACAATACAGAACGCTTTGGGGGTAACCCTTCTCGCCCTCTGCAACGCGCGCGCGTGTTCGCTAACATATCTGCGCTATGGAACAGCGTGACATAACGTCGAGCGAGTTTGATATCTCCCAGAGCGGGGCGATGCTGGGCGGTCTGCTGTCGGGCTGCGCGGGGGCCGTCGGCGGCGTGGCATTCGCTGTGTTCGTGGGCGGTCGCACTGCGGTAGCGCCGATGGACGGCGAAATGCTCACCTTTACCCTGGCAGGCGCGGTCATGGGATCGGTGCTGGGCTGGCAGCTCTTCCAACGGTGGTTGCGGATGCGGCGCCGACGTCCGGGCACATGGATGGTGACGGGTTTCCACGACTGACGGCTCGCCTGCTGCCCGCGCCATCGTTCAGCGTGCCTCCTTGTCGCTTTCGCCCATGATCCGTTTCATGATGCGAACCACGCAGTCATAGGGCTCGCCCTCGCATTTGCGGCAATGCTCTCTGACGATCGTTCGGAACTCCGGCGCGATCGTGTCCAAATCCTCGCAGTGGCAGTCGGCGACCGAAGCCGGCGTGACGTTGGAAGACGGGCGCATGTGATCCCCGTATGGTTCCACCAAACGGAACGATTCATTCCGGCCGGAGTCAAAACCCGTACCGGGTGCGTCGTTCTATTTAACAATATGGGAATAATAAAACGTTAAGGCGCGGTCGGGTTGCGCTCGGCGATCGACATGCCGACCGTCGCCCCCTCTTTGCTGCCGCCAAAAGAGGTAGGTCCGACGGATAGACTAGGCGTCTTCCCGCTAGAAGACTGGAATGATGTCGTCGGGATCGAAAGCGACGGTTTCCCCGTCCACGCCGATTTCGGGAATGGCCGGAAAGGCGATTCCATACTTCTCCAGAACGCCCTTCATCTTGAGAACCGCACCGCGCCAGTTCTCGCGCCGCTCCTCGTCCGACAGGATGCCGAGACCCGCTTCACGCGCCTTTTCCTCCAGCAGCCGATGCGCTGGGCGAAAGGTGGCCGGCAGTTCCCAGAACTGGTCAGGCGGTTCGTACAGGATTCCGGAGAGGAAAACGTAACCGGCCCGGAGCTGCTTGGTGATCGTGGCCTTTTGCGCCTCTTCGAGCGCCGGCAGCAGCTTCCTCAGCACGGTCATGCAGATGCCCATATGGCGGGCTTCGTCCTGGCCGACGCAGCGGAAGGCTTCCTTGAAGACGGGAATGGTGGTGCGCTGGTGCATGCCGTGGAACAGCGTTGCCGCCGCCAGCTCGCCCATCAGGAACGACGTGAAGAGGATCGGCAGGGGGTACCTGCCGATTCCGTTCTTGAAGCCTTCCCAGTAGCGGGCTCCATTGTGGTAATACCATTTCGCATTGTTCTGGGCGAGCTTGCCCAGCGCCGTCTCCGGCGTGTTCCGCAGCGGCCCGCCCGGCGTCAGCGTCGTGATCGCGCGCTGGCAGATTTCCTCATGGTTCACTTCGTCCCGGGTCACCGAGAAGAAGCATTTGCGAAGCGGATCTTCCTCGTGGGTCTCGTAGGTGTGGATCATTGCCCGGGCGAACACCGCCGGGCCGGAGCTGTCGAACACTGAAAGCAGGGTGAACCAGTAGGCGATCGCGTAGCGCTGATCGGCGGTGAAGTCTTCGGCCTTCAGCGTTTCCCAGGGAAGGCGATTGGGCGACCAGCCCGGATCACGCGATTTGTCGTAGAGCTCGATGAGCTTCGGAGTCTCGGTTTCCCACTCGATCGGGAAGATGTTGAGCTCGGGAAAGGGCGGCGGCTCCTGCGTGCCGAACAGGATCTGCGACGGTTCGGGGGCATCGGTGTGATCGGTCGGTGGCGCGGCGATCTCGCCAGCCAACCGGCCGGCCGGGTCGGGCGGTGCGTTCATGGCGTCCTGTCCTCCCTGGACGTTTTTTCCAGAGTATGGCCGGAAACCGTCGAAACCCATAGAAGTTGTAGGGGCTATCCGGTGCCGATGCGGACCGGCCGTCCCGCAATCGTAACTTGCCTGCGCCATAGTGCCCGTGGGTCGGGTTCCGCCCGATGGCGAGCCCGAGCTTCCGGGCGTCGGACAAGGCTGGAATCGCCGAGCCCAGACCTGATGGCGGGGTAGTTATGTACGATTCTGATGTACCGTATGTCGTGGCTTATGGTATATAGACCCACATGATGTGGACAGACGAAACGATCGACTTGCTCCGGCGCCTTTGGGCCGAGGGGAAGTCTCTCAACGAGATCGCGACCGCGCTGGGGTGCAGCCGGAACGCGATCGCCGGGAAGTCGCGGCGGCTTGGTTTGGAGCGTCGGGAAAGTCCAATCCGACGTGACGCGCCGCCACGGGCGATCGCGATGGGCGATCTCAAGGCCAACTCCTGCCGGTGGACGATCGGCGACCCGGGGAAGCCCGATTTCGGGTTCTGCGGTGCGCCGGCCCTGCCGGGGCGGTCTTACTGCGAGACCCATTACGCACGGGTCTATGTCCAGAAGCAGTCGCGTCCCCGCCCGGTGATGGTCGAGGACAACGCCGCCTGATTACCCCGGGAGGGCGATCAGGCGGGTGCCGTTACCGACCGACGCTGCTCGGTGCGATGCCCTTGATGCGGACGATGTAGTAGGGGGGGACGCGCATGTCCTCGCCGCCGCGGAACAGAGCCGAGCGGTGAAGCTGGTTCACGGTGACGTAGACATAACCGTCCGGCCCGAAGCTCAGGCCATCGGGCCAATTCAACAGCGTGTCGTCCTGGGCCCAGACCCGGTAGCTTCCGTCCGCGGCCGTGACCCCCACGGCCTTGGCGCCGACATCCGCCACATAGACGTTTCCCGCCGAGTCGACAGTGATGCCGGCGCTCGGCGGCTTGTCGCCGTAGCGTTCAACGCGGGCGGCGAGTTCCTCGTCCGAAAGCGATGCGTCGCGGAGGTCGGCCGTACGGATGCGGTAGAGCGAGGTGCCGCTCATCGGACCGTAGTAGAGCCAGGCGGATGACGGATCGATGGAGATCGGATTGACGCCGACGCGGGGTTCGACGGGCTTTCCGTCCCGGATCACGGTGAGCGGCTGACCTTCGACGACAGCGGAGACGTCCTCCGGCACGACGCTCGTGTGACCTTGCAGCACCCGGCGCGCGAACCCCGTCTTCAAGTCGAGGACGACAAGGGCCGCATTCGATCCTTTGGCCGGGTCGGCGAAGAAGACCGTGTCGTGGTCGAGATCGAGCGCGATGTCGTTCTGGAAGCTGCCGTCGATGCTGGCGGGAAAAGGCAGATAGACCACCCGCTCCAAACTGTCGTCACGAGAATCCCAGACCACCAGCTTGGCGACGTCTCCGCTCAATCGGCCGTTGTCGAGCATCCAGACTCCGCCGTTCCGGTCGGCGCGCACGCCCAGCACCGCATCGAAGCCGACGCCGTCGGGTCCGACGGGGCCGCTCCAGCCCGCCGTGGGGTAGGGGCGGACGGAACCGTCGGGCATCACTTCGACGACGCGGTTCTCCGGCTCGTAAAACTGATGAAGGCTGGCGATGACCCGCCCGTCCGGCGTTACCGCGACGTTGCCGGGTCCTTCGGCCATCTCGGCGTAGACCTCGACCGTCTGGGCTTTGGCCGCTCCGACGGCCAGCAGGCCGATCAGGGCCGCTCCCGCCAATACTGTTCTCTGGAACGTCATTCTCCCCTCCTCACTGAGTGGCCCATGACCTCAGCGCAACCCGATCCGTGTGCGACGGGTGCTTGATGGCTGATGTCGGTCAAGGGATACTCGCGGAGAGAAGATATCTCTCCGTCACGAAGACAAAACAAGCCATAGGGGAAACGCACTTATGAGTGACGTCGCCGAAAAGCTGCCGAACCCGGCAGAGCAGTTCTCTGTCAGCAAGCCAGAGACCAGCGGTTTCGAAGAAGGTCTGCGCGGCTACATGGTCTATCGCGACCTCGGCATCGCCAAGGCGACCGGGGGCAAGGTCCTGGCCCATATCGTCAAGGCGCGCCAAGCCGAGGAAGAGAACCTCGGGGAGCATTTTCACACCCTGGACTTCCAGATGGTCTATGGCCTCAAGGGCTGGGCCAAGTTCTGGTACGAGGGCGTGGGCGAAGTCCTGATCGAGCCCGGCACCTGCATCTACCAGCCGCCGGGGATCCGTCATTGCGAGCTTGCGCACTCGGCCGATTTCGAGGTGCTTGAGATCTGCATGCCGGCCGATTTCGGAACCAGCAACGTCTGATGCGCTGTCTCCGCCGTCGCTGACAGCGAAGACCGGCGCAGCATGATTCTTGGGAAGTAGGAGCGGACGATTTGCCCGAAGCACTGAAGTCACAGCATCTGTTCACCATCTCGATCAAGGTCGATCCGCCGGTGATGCTCGGCGCAACTCCGTTCGGTGATCGGCGTATCGTCCGTGTTCGCGGGGGGACCTTCGAGGGGCCCCGCATCAAGGGTACGGTCCAGGAGGGCGGCGGCGATTGGATCCTGGGCCGCAACGACGGCATCCTGCAGCTCGACGTGCGGTTGAACCTGGAAACGGACGACGGCCACGTCATTTACATGACCTATCGCGGGCTGCGTCATGGCCCGAAGGAGGTTCTCGAACGGTTGGGACGCGGCGAGGCCGTCGACCCCAGCGAATATTATTTCCGAGTCGCGCCATTCTTCGAAACCGGCTCGGACAAGTACGCCTGGATCAACGGTGTCGTCGCTGTCGGTGTGGGTGACAGGCGGGCGGATGGGCCGGTCTACGTCGTGCACGAAATCCTGTGACCGGTTTTCAGTCCGAGCGGCCGATGCAGCCGCGCCGCAGTCTGATCTTCACGCCTGGGGTGCGGCCGGAGATGTATCCCAAGGCGCTCCGCACGGGTGCCGACATCGTTACCATCGACCTGGAGGATGCGATCGCGCCGGGCGACAAGGATACGGCGCGCGAGCGGACGCTCGCCCTGTTCGTCGATCCGCCGGCGACGGGTGGGGTCGAGCCGATCGTCCGGGTAAACAGCCTGCGTAGCCCGGAAGGGCTCAAGGACATCCTGGCGATCCTCGCGACCGAGACCCCGCCGCCGGCGATCATGCTGCCCAAGGTGACGTCGCCGGAGGAGGTTCTGTGGGCGGATGATCTGCTGACGGGAGTCCATGCCGCGATCCGATTCCACGTCATCATCGAGACCTGCGACGGTCTCGACCGGGCCTATGAGATCGCCCGCGCTTCCGATCGCATCGACTCGCTTCTGTTCGGTGCCGCCGACATGGCGGCGGAGCTTCGGGTGCCGCTTCAGTGGGAGCCGCTGCTCTATGCCCGGTCCCGTGTCGTCCATGCGGCGGCGCGGGCGATGATCGACGTCATCGACGTGCCGTGGCTCGACCTCGACGACATGGACGGGATGGAGCGTGAAGCGAAGGCCGCTGCCGCGCTCGGTTTCACCGGCAAGGGCGCCATTCATCCGAAGCAGATCCCGGCGCTCAACCGCTGCTTCGGCGCCGATCCGGATGCCGTTGCCCAGGCCAAGCGGGTGATCGGCGCGTTCGAAGCCAATCCCGACGGGCTTCTGGTCGTCGACGGGAAACTGATCGAAAAGCCGGTGCTGCGGTCCATGTACCGGCTGGTGGCGCTCGCCGAACGCGCTGCCGAGCAAGGAGAAGCGAAATGACCGCAATGCTGCGGATCGGGCGCGCCGCCCGCTGGCTGGCCTGCTTCGCGGTCGTCGTGGCGGTGGCGCCGTCCGCGACGGCTGTCGCCGACCAGAAAGGCGGCCAGAACCTGGTCGGCAAGTTCCTGGTGGCGACCGCCGGCATGACCGATCCGCGGTTCGCCGAGACGGTCATTTACGTGTGCGACCACACGGCGACCGGCGCCATGGGTATCGTGGTCAACCGACCGGTGAAGCGGGTGCCGACAGCGGAGCTGATGGACGATCTCGGCCTTCCCGACGACGGGGCCACCGGCGAGGTGATGCTGCATTACGGTGGGCCGGTCGAGGTCGACCGTGCCTTTGTTCTGCATAGCTCCGATTACGATCGCGATGACGCCAACGACATCGCCGACGGCATCCGTCTGTCGAGCGACCCGACCGTGTTCGAGGACATCGCAGCAGGCAGAGGCCCGGACCAGAGCCTCGTTGCCCTGGGCTATGCCGGCTGGGGGCCGGCACAGCTCGATATCGAAGTTGCCGCCGGCGTCTGGGAGGTCGCCCCGGCCGATCTCGGTCTGCTGTTCGACCCCGACGCCGGTGGGCAGTGGGATCGCATCCTCGACAGGGACGGCTTCGACATCTGACGCCGTCCGGCCGCTCGAAGCCCGGCACAGACCTCGCCGAAGTGCGCCTTACCGGGTACTGCGGCGGCGCACCAGCCCAAGCGCGGCAAGGCCGAGGCCGAACAGAGCCAGCGGCGCCGGCGCCGGCACGGCCTGAACGAGCTGGGCGCGGTCGAAATAGACCCAGTCGTTGTTGTCGGTGAACGAGATCGTCAGCACGCTGAAGGCGGCGTCCGACACCATGCCGATGAATTCCTCCTCCCCGGAACCGCCCGCCTCATAGGCGTCGAACAGCACGCCGCTGTCCCCGTTGTCGGTGGCCATGGTCAGGGTGTTGGGGCCGGACGAGGCGAAATCGACCATATCCACGGCGAATGCGGTGACGGCCTCGACGAAGGTGAAGGTGATGGTGCCGGAGACGTTCGACTCGAACCGCCACAGCAGGGCCTCCGACCCGTCGGTCGAGGCCACATCGGGTATCGTGTCGACGGCCGAGCCGGCGGTCGCATCGACGGAGAAGGCGCTGAACGCGATGGGCCCGCCATTCTGCTCGGAGCCCTCGAAGCTCTCCACGGAAGGAACGGCGCCGCCAAGCGCGGCCTGAAACGCGGTCTCGTCCGTAAAGAACAAGGCCGTGGCTTGGGCGGACGCGGCGCAGCCGAGCCAACCGGCAATGGAAAGGCAGGCGACGGACAGACGCGGCATCGTTGCTTTCATTCTTCATGCTCCCCGAAGTCGTTCCGAACCCTGTAGCGACCCGCAGAACACATGCCGCCTCAAAGCTTTGAGTAAGAACCAATCGCACGCAGAATCTATGCCAGGCTATCTATTTGACTATTTATCAATACCCTGCCTCTGACGGATAGGAATGCCCCATCCGGTTCTGTAAAAAATTCCGACAGTCGAGCGCGATCTGTCCCCCGCTGCCGCAGTGGGAACGGGCTCTGCGTCAGCGCATGCCGGGGCGCTGCGCCGGGGGCATTTTTCCGGCATTATGTAGCAAGCGCACCTAGCCTAGTCGGGTGGATCAATCGGGATCACCTCGTGGACATCGGTAATTAGATACGCCTTTGGCTCTCCGTGGGGCTGTTGAACGACAACATCGACAACGAAGGCTGTATCCGTTAAGGGGTTTATGTCACCTTTTACCATTTGATCCTTTAGATTATTGGCGCTCTTGCGGAAATAAACTGGCAGCGCCTTGTCGCTAACATCAGGGATTATCCCGCGGTCACCAGTACGCCCCTTCTCTTTCCCAGGGCTTCTGGAAGCTTGGTCAAAAAATAACATAACTTCATTTAGTTGCTTTATAGAGGTTATCTGAAGCGGCAGAGATTTTTCATCAGTACTATCCATTATATTTTCAATATTTATTGTGGCTCGGTTTATTTCCGCCTCATCAAAAACATATTCCGCTACTGTTCTGGTTTCACCTTCTTCGCGGGTAAACCTAGCATGCTTCAATCCGAGGCTTGCCCCCTCTCTGCCGGCCAATGGCCGAACAAACTCGCGGATATCCGCAGCATCAGACCTTATTTCCGCCTTCTCTTGGTCTGGGATAGACTCTGAGCCAGAGAAAGCCTTAATTCCCTTTGCAAGTCTTTTTGCAAATTCGCCCACTATCAGTGAACTATCCATAGCCTGTATCATCGCGCCCAGCAGATAAACAAAAGGCGCGATCTCTGCAATTATACTGCCGCTCTCTAGTTTCGTAATATAGAGTTTCGGAGGTGGCTCGCCGCCCGTTCTGTAGTGACGCTCATAAATTCGAGCCAATGCAGCAAAGCTACCGGTCAAGTCATCAACCTCGATAGGCCCTTTAGGATCAAGCCTTACGATTAGTCTGTCACCGGATTCCTCAACTGCCACTTCGACCATTAGTCGATCCTCAGTTCCTTGACTTCCATAGAATACAGGCATTGCAGCAGAAATGCAGCGGTAAACTTCCCCCGCGCGACCTTGTTCCTCAGATTCCGTTCATCCTCACTCACGCCGATTGCCTCCAGGCGCTCGACCAGTCGCGCATAGCTCACGTCATGCCGTGCCATCTCGGTACGGATGATTCGCTTGGCTTGGGCTTCCCATTTCGTCAGTTCCGGCATTGCACGCTCCATGATGGAAAATGTCATCATATAGCGTGCTTTCGCTCTTGAAAAGGTGACAGTCTGTCATTATCTCTAGTGCATACGCACCGGAGACGATGACAATGGCCCAGCACTTCCTTCTCTCAGCCGAAGCCCGGACGCTCAGCCTCGTAAAGGTCATGCGCCTGTCCGACGCCGAGGCTTACGAGACGTTCAAGAACGTCCGTTGGGCGGGGAACGATGGCGAGCCGGTCTGCCCGCGCTGTGGCTGTGTCGCTGTCTACGAGTACCAGAGCCGCCGCATCTTCAAGTGCAAGGGCTGCATGGCGCAGTTCTCTGTGACCACGGCGACGATCTTCGCCA
>PBKC01000085.1 GCA_002721365.1 Rhodospirillaceae bacterium
AGGCGTTGCGCAGGCCGAGCGCCGTTCCCTGCAGGGCGAAGCGCTGGACGCTCCGCCCGGCCTCGACCCAGTAGCGCGGACCGGTTCCGTTCGCGGTGAACAGGACGAGCCCCGCCGAGTTCCGTATCTGGCTGCTGTATTTGTCGTTCTCCGACTCCGCGTTCACGAACAGGTCGAACAGCGGGCTCGCGACCCAGCGGGGCAGGGTCGGGTTGCCCGAGGCGCCGGCGAACAGGCCGTCGCCGGCCTTGACCGCTTCCCCCTCGCTGAACCGGATCCACTCCTTGAGCTCGGCCATGAAGGCCGCGTCCTCCATCTGGACCGTGTTGCCGGCAACGACGTATTCGAGGATCGTCTCCATCCGGCCGGGCTCGGTGACGAGAAGAAGATCGACGTCGTCGCTGCCGGCCGTTGCCAGCAGCCGGTCGATGTCCTCGCTCGGGACCGGCTTGCCGTCATAGTCGGCGCGGGTCGACTGGCGTTCCGGGATCGCTGCGAACAGGGGCGAATTCTCCGCCGTGCCCGGTTCGAGGTCGACCGTCACCGCGTCGGCGGCTTCGTCATAGGCGATGTGCGGCGCCAGGCCCAGCGCCCGAGCGGCGATCGCCAGATTCTCGGCCGCGCACCCCAGGCTGGCATAAAGGTGATGGTCGTCGGGATCGACGACGGGGCAGCGACGGACCGTATCGGGAAGGATCGCGATGCGGCGGTCCTCGATCCGGAAATGCCAGGGCTGGGTGTTGTGGCTGTTCGCGGCCAATGTCGCCGCCGCGACGAGGGCGCGGAGACGTTCGGCCCCCTCGGTTCCGGATGACGGGAGCCGCCACGTTGCTGCAACGGCGTCCTGGTAGCTCGGCATATCCGCCTCCGAACAGCCGGGCAGACCGGCTGTGGCCAGTCCCGACGCCGCCGCGCCGGCGAGGAATTGTCGTCGGGAAGTCATCATGGCTCAGGCCCGCTGATTGCCGTATCTCGCCGATTCCTACGGTCGATGGCCGGCGATGTCCTTTATCTGGATCAGGGGAAAAGGCGCCTACGACACGACGATCTGGCCTCGTTTCCCCGATTGCACCTGACACGCCTGCCCGAAATCCATTAGGGGATTATCCCCTTGACGCAGGTGCGCCATTAATGTGACTCCGCGACGGAGTCGAAAAGAAGCCCGGCCATTGAGCCGGGCTTTTCAATTGGAGGGGTTATGCGAGATATCAGACTGTCGGCCGTTCTCGCTTTTGCCAGATGGCTTCGCATACCGATTAAGGTTCGCGAGAGTTATTGGCTTGGTGAACTCCCAGCGGCTAGCGAAGAATGTTCTTCTGAAGCCATTTCACGCCTTCGGGCATAGCGTGCCGACAGGCCCAGCCGGAACCGTTTTTCAGTTCGATCACAACAAGGCGATCATCGTCATCAACGGTGGCGTGCAAGGCGTCCCGAACGTCCGACGCGGTCTGATTAAGAGAGACCAGCCAAAGCGACTCCAGGATGCGCGCTCCGCGCCACCCTTCCAGCTTCTGCCAAAGGTCGACGTAGTTCCGATTCTTTCTCAAATCATAGCTAACGAGATAATGCGCCATAGCGGCCGCACTCCTACTTTTGAGAGGAGAGACCGCATTGACGCACATAGCGGAACCGTCATAATGACGGCGCTGTATATAGCTATGCATCCCGCGCGGTCTTTCCGGGCTAGCGGGAAAACGGAAGCCGGGCCTGCCAGCCCGGCTTCTCCGTTTCGGCAACATCACACTTTTGCAGCGAATCGACCGTCGAAGCAATAGCGGCCGTATCCGTTTTGTGCTCACAACATATTGTAAGCGGCTCGGTTACGGGCTTCCCGCACTGGTTGGCGTTCGGGATTCGCCCCGCGCGTCAGGGTATGGTCTTATCTACGGATGCGCCTACCGTTTGACATTGCCGACAGAATTTACCGAGAGAACAAGCGTTTACTCGGCCCTTTGGTATGGCACAGCGTGGAATCCAAAAAGAGCAACGAAGTTCGCCGCTGCCTCGAATGCCGCGCAGAAGTCGCTGGAGGCGTGCCTCGCGGAGTACTGTTTCGCATCACAGTGTTCCCGGGCTCGTTGGCGCGGGCAACGTTTCAGCTAGAGTGCGACTCGCCGTCCGGCAGGGATCACGTGCCGCTATATCGGCTTGAGCTTGGAGCCAGGAGGGGCCATGTGAATAAGCTGTATGGCCCGGACGATATGAGCGGCTTGCTGTTTGCCGCTGGGGAGACGCACGAACACATATTTTACGATAGCCTGCGCAACGATGGTTCGCTTCGCGCGAATGCCTGCGAGCAGGCGCGGCGAATCGAGAATCCGCCACGAGATTTCCCTACCGCGCTGTCCTTAGTTTGCAGTAGAATCAACATCCTAAATGGCACTGAAGTGCCTAACCCTGGCGATCAGGGGATGCTTCTGTGAGTGCCGCGACGACCAACGATCAAGTCATTCCTCATGTCCGCGCTGCACTTGCGCGTCTCGCCGGCGTGCGCGAAATGGACGGGCGCGTCGTCGTCGATCTTCCCATCATGTATCCGAGCGGCGCTATGGTCGTCGTCCAGATTGATCAAAGCGGCGACAAGGTTCTTGTATCTGATATGGGATACGGCTTGGTAGAGGCCGAACTTGTAGCGGCGCAAGAGTTCTATGGGGCTGCCGCGACAAAGGCGGCTGACGATTTCAGCGTTGGCTTTGACGGCTACGCGATCTTCGCTCTCTGGGTGCCCGCGAGCCGCATTGAATCTGCCATTGCGTGCGTCGCTAACGCTTCCTGCCGAGCCGCTGCTGATGCAGTACGCCGAGCTGCCGAAGTGCAGAGCCGGAATCGCAACGAGCAAATTTACGACCGCGTTGCCACGGTGTTTGGAAAGAGGTTCGTTGCAAAAACCGCCGAGATCGCCGGGCGGTACGCGAGTTGGGACGCGCACAACGTTATTGTGTTCCCCGACAGGCGACGCGCCGTGTTTGAGTACATGACGAGCCATGCGAACTCGATTTCGAGCAAGTTCATGATGTTCAGTGATATCCGGTCGGTCGATGAGTCGATATCGCTCAATTCAGTCGTGCGCTCGTTGGACGAACTCGACGAAAAGGCACGGATCATTTCCGACGTAGCGAACATCGTTCCCATAAAGGCGTCGGACGACGAGATACGGCGCTTCGCGGAGGCTGCATGACGTTGTCGTTATCCGAAGCGCTGCGCACCAATCGCTTGGAAGACTTCATCCGTCAGGAGGAAAAGCGCGGCGTGGGCTCCGCCGATTCTGAGGAACTGGACGAAGCCTTACGCCGCGTGATCAGACAGCCCCGATCAGGAGATCGAACATCGCGTTCTCCATCTGGCGGTGGCTCGACCGGAACGTAAACTCGCCCAAATACTTGTCCATGTGCTTGGCTGAGATGTGGATGTGAGTCGAGCGCACGCTGTACTTAAACAGCTTCCAGAAGCCTTCCACGCTGTTCGTGTGGTGCGTGACGCCGCTGCGGTAGTCGTAGAAGGCAAACTCCTTCGCACCGTGCTTCACGGCCCCGTGCTCGTAACCATCCCCGGTTAGTAAGCCGTAGCTCATGAGTTCGTCGGTCGAGACCGTCGAGCCGGGCTCCACGTTCTCCAGCACGACGTTGCGCAGCGTGTCCTTCTTGATGTTCGGGATCACCTGGGCCTTGATGCCGCCGCCGCGCTCGACCATGCCCATGACGATGGTCTTGCCGGCCGCACCGCGACCACGCTTACCGGGGCGATGGCCGCCGACATAGGCTTCATCAAGCTCGATATGGCCCATGAGCATGCCGCTGGGATCGGCCGTCGTCATGAGCTTGCGGATTTGATGGCCCATCCTCCAGGCGGTCTTGTAGGTCACGCCAAGCTGGCGTTGCAGCTCCTTGCCAGAGACGCCGTGACGGGTCACGACGAAGAGATAGATGGCGTAGAACCACAGTTGCAGCGGCGTCCGCGTGTCCTGGAATACGGTTCCGGCACACGGATAGACGTGGTGCCCGCAGTTAGCGCACGAGTAGGCGGGGCGATTGGCTAGGCGATGGAAGCTCGACTCCTTGCCGCACTTCTCGCACTCATGCCGCAGCCCGTAGCGAACCGACATGATGTGCTCCAGGCACGCCGCATCGTCGGGGAACCGCTTGAAGAAGTCTCGGACTGTGAGCTTGGTCGCCATGATCGCCTCCGTATGCCCTGAATATAGGGGGAGGCTGTACGTGCGTCAAGGGGATAATCCCCATCCATTATGAGTGGCTGTTGTCAGCCGGCGTCACAGGTTGTTTTCAGCCAACCGTCGTCGGACGTCGGGCGAAATGACATCGGCCGGCGCGCCTTCGGCGCGCGGCGTGTGCTTTCCTCGGCGTCTTTCAAACAGCCGGCGCGAATTTGAGGGAGGGAACATGCGCCGGTTGCTCGTGGTCGGGATGGGGATGGCTTTGGCGGTGCCGGTGGCGGCGCTTGCCGACGAGGACGAGTCCGGCGAGTTCATCACCCCTCTGATCGCGGATTCGCCCACGCCGGACACAGAGCTGATCTTCTCTCACCAGTATACGGACGAGGAAACCCGCTCCCGCCAGACCGCCGAGGTCGAGGGCGAGGTCAAGATCGTCGAAGGCCTCAGCGTCTCCGTCCAGGTGCCCTACACCTTCATCGATCCCGACAACGGACCGCAGAGCTCCGCCTTCGACAATGTCGAGATCGCGGTCAAGTTCGCCCACACACCGACCCGTGACCTCCTGATCGGCGGCGGCTTGGAAGTCGAGCTGCCGACCGGAGACGAGGAGGAAGACGTCGGCGACGTGCGGGCTGTCGGCATCGCCCCCTATCTGGATGCCGGCATCCGCTTCGGGCGGGCGGAACTCGTCGGATTCCTGTTCTTCGAGGTGCCGATGAACGAAAGCGACGCCGAGGCCGACGAGGTCGATCTCGAGATCGGCTACAACCTCTCGTTCTCCTACGCGGTGACGGATCGCCTCTGGGGTTTCGTCGAATTCGACGGCTCCCACGTCGCGATCGGTGAGGAAGAGAAGACGGTGGTGAATCTGTCACCGGGCGTCCGCTTCGCCCCGTTCGGGACGCCGGACGTCCAGCTCGCGGCTTCGGTCGGCTTTCCCCTGACAGAGGATCGCGAGTTCGACATGCGCACCCTGGGGCAGGTCCTGATTCAATTCTGAGGCGTGTCGTCGTCGGGTAGGTCCTCCGGTCAAGCCGGAGGACGACGAAGAAAAATGTGAAAGACCGTCGTCCTCCGGCTTGACCGGAGGACCTACCGGCCGCGCAATGACGGCAGAGTCAGCCCTCGAACACGAACCCCGTGAAACCCTCGGCGACGATGCGGTCGCAGGTCTCCTTATAGCGGCCGACGCCGCCGGCGTAGGGCATGAACATGCGTGGCTTGCCCGGCGTGTTGGCCCCCATGTACCAGGAGTTGGCCTTGGTATAGAGGGTCGTCTCGGCGAGTTCGTTGGCGTGGTCGACCCAGTTTTTCTGGGCGTCCGCCGTGGCCGCGACGGCCTTGGCGCCGGCGTCGCGCATTCTTCCGACGATGCTGGCGATCAGATCGACATGCTGCTCGATCGACAGGATCATCTGACTCTTCACGCTCGGGCTCTGCGGGCCGGTGATCATGAACAGGCTGGGGAAGCCCGCGACCATCAGGCCGAGATAGGTGCGAGGCCCGTCCGCCCAGGCGTCGCGGAGGCCCAGTCCATTGCCGTTCCGGATGTCGATGTCGCGCGCCGCGCCGGTCATCGCGTCGAAGCCGGTGGCCAGCACCAGATCGTCGATTTCGTAGGGGCGGTCGCCGACGACGACGGCCGAGGCGGTGATCTCGGTGATCGGCGTCGTCCGCACGTCGACCAGGGTGACGTTCTTGCGGTTGAAGGTCTCGAAGTAGTGAGAGTCGAGGCAAAGCCGCTTGGTGCCGATCGGATGGTCGTCCGGGCAGAGCAGCTCGGCCACCTCGGGGTCGTTTACGGTCGCGCGGATCTTGTTTCGGACGAACTCGGCTGCGGTCTCGTTGGCGGCCTCGCTGATCAGGAGGTCGTTGAACGAGAACAGGAGCGCCTGGCCGCCCATCGCCCAGGCTTTTTCATAGATTTCCTGCCGCTCCTCGTCGGAGACGTCGAAAGTCGACCGGGTGGGGGCGGGGAAGCGGGCGATGCCGAACGGCGTGGTCCGGGCGAGGCGCCGGGTCTCGTCGTAAGCCGCCTTGGCGGCTGCGCGGAAATCGTCCGTCATCGGCCCGTGATGGGCGGGGACGCTGAAGTTCGCCGTGCGCTGGAAGACGTAGAGGTGTTTCGCTTCCTCGGCGATGGCCGGGATCGCCTGAATGGCCGTCGAGCCGGTGCCGATGACGCCCACCCGCCGGCCGGTAAAGTCGACGGGCTCGCGCGGCCAGTCGCCGGTGTGGAAGCGCCGCCCGGCGAAATCGCCGACGCCGGGGATGTCCGGAAGCTGCGGCGTCGACAGGTTGCCGGTGGCGAGGATGAAGATCGGCGCCGTTGCCGTCTCGCCCGTGTCTGTCGTGACGGTCCAGAGGCGCGATGCGTCGTCGTACTCGGCCGCGGCGACCCGCGTCTCGAAGCGGATGTCGCGGCGGAGATCGAAGCGGTCGGCGACGTGGTTCGCGTAGGCGAGAAGCTCGGGCTGGGTGCCGTAGCGCTCCGACCAGTTCCAGTCCTGCTGCAGATCGGAGGAGAAAGAGTAGGAGTATTCCTGGCTCTCGATGTCGCAGCGCGCGCCGGGATAGCGGTTCCAGTACCAGGTGCCGCCCACATCGCCGCCGCGTTCGTAGACGCGGACCGAAAGGCCCATCTCCCGCAGCCGGTGAAGCCCGTACATCCCCGCGAAGCCGGCGCCGACGACGATGGCGTCGAACCGGTCCGGCGTCCGTGCCGCCGAGGCCTCAGCCATGCGCTCAGGTGCTGCCATATCGTCCTTCCACCCTGGTTGGTTTTTCTTTGTATCCACTATAAACAGGCCACCGAGTGAGGAGAAGGGATGGCCGGTGCGCGGCCGTCCTCCAGCCAGCCCTGTATTCGAGGACATCGCATGGCGTACGCCGCCCAGATCGCCCGCCCGACCCTGATGACCGCCATCATGCGTTCGCTGACCGGACGCTGCCCGAACTGCGGGGAAGGGCGTCTGTTCTCGGCCTATCTGAAGCAGGTCGAAGAGTGCAGCGAGTGCGGCGAGCGCTACGGCCATATCCGTTCGGACGATGCCGCGCCCTGGCTGACGATCCTGATCGTCGGCCACATCGTCGTCCCGCTGCTGTTCGCGGTCGAGCGGATCGTCACTTGGCCCGACTGGGTGTCGATGACCGTCTGGCCGCTGCTGTCGCTGGTACTGGCGCTTCTGGTTTTGCCCAAGTCCAAGGCGCTGTTCATCGCCATTATCTGGTCGACCCGCGCGCCGGGGTCCGAACAAGCCTGAAGGCTTGAGCGACGGCCATTAGCTGACTACAGTCAGCTAATGGATCTGAACCAGGTACGGCATGTCCGTCGTTTCAACCGGACGGTTACGCGGCGGGTCGGCGCGCTTGAGGACAGCTATCTGCAGCGCGGCCGGCCGCTCGGCGAGGCGCGGCTGCTGTTCGAAATCGGCCGCGACGGTGCCGACATCCGGACGCTCCGTGACAGGCTGGGCCTCGATTCCGGTTATCTCAGCCGGCTGCTGCGTTCTCTCGAGGCGCAGGGGTTGGCCTCCGTCCGGCCGGATGCGGCGGATGCCCGCCGCCGGCGGGTTGCCCTGACCGAAACGGGACGGGCGGAGTTCGACGCCTATGATGGCCTGTCGGACGATCTTGCCCAATCGATTCTGGCGCCGCTCGCCGACGAACAGCGCGCGCGTCTGGTGGCGGCAATGGGCGATGTGGAACGGCTGATCCGGGCAGCGGCGGTCGAGATCCGGCCTGAAACGCCGACCAATGCCGATGCCCGCTGGTGCGTCGCCCGGTATTTCGAGGATCTGGCCACGCGCTTCGAGACGGGTTTCGACGCGGCGAGGACCAACCCGGCCTCCGGCACCGAATTCGCTCCGCCGGCGGGCCTTTTCCTCGTTGCCAGCCTGGACGGCGCGCCCATGGGATGCGGCGCGCTGCGTCGGATCGACGACCGGACCGCCGAGATCAAACGGATGTGGACCGCGCCGTCAGCCCGCGGCCTCGGCATTGCCCGCAGGATCTTGCGAGCGCTCGAAAGCGAAGCGCGCAGGACCGGTCATGGGATACTCCGCCTCGAAACCAACCGCTCGCTCCCCGAGGCGCAAGCGCTTTACCGCAGCGAGGGGTATGAGGAAGTCGCGCCGTTCAACGACGAACCCTACGCGCATCACTGGTTCCGGAAGCGGTTGGGTTGATTGCTGCAGACAAAGGCGAAGACGGAGGGCCGCTGGCCCATCCGCCTTCGTCGCGAGGTTCATGACCCCGAAAAGTGGAGCGCTCTAAAAGGTCTGACAGGCCTACTCGACAGCGTTCTGCTGCTCCTTCTCCATCTGCTTGATCGCCTGTTCCTGCTCGCGCCGCGCCCGCTCGATGGCTTGCTCCTGCTCGCGCTTCATCTGCTCGACAGCCTGCTGCTGTTCGCGCTTCATCTGTTCGACCGCCTGCTGCTGCTCGCGCTCCATCTGTTCGACGGCCTGCTGCTGCTCACGGGCGATCTGGTCCTGAGCCGCCCTCTGTTCGCGGGCGATCTTGTTCTGTGCGGCCTGTGCGGCCTGGGTCCGCGCCGCGGTGGTCGACGGGTCGGCGCTTGCCGACCCCGCCGCGAAGCCGGCGGGCAGAGCCAGACAAATAGCCATGGTCAATGTCGAGATACGCATGATCTGACCTTTCCGATTGTTGCTCTCCGCTAGATAACAGCGGGCGGCTGTCCAGGATGCGTCGATGGCCGATCGGCAGGGCCTGCGCTCACCGTGGCCGTCGGACCACCCGCAGCTTACCCGTGCTCCCGCCGCCGCAGAAGAAGCGGTCGCCACCGTCCGATTCGAGGCCGGAGACCCCGCTTCCGGCCGGCATTTCGATCGTTTCCAGGACCTCGCCGGTCTCGGGATCGATTCGGCTGAGTGCGCTTTCGTCGTACTCCCAGCTGCCGTGCCACAGCGTGCCGTCCACCCAGGTCACGCCGGTGACGAAGCGTCTCGATTCGATGGACCGGACGATGGCGCCCGTCTCCGGATCGACCTGATGGATCTTCCGAGCCCGGTACTCGCCGACCCAGAGCATCCCCTCGGCCCAGGCGAGGCCGGAATCACCTCCATTGCCGGGGGCGGGAATGGTGGCGACCACCCGGCCGGTCTTCGGGTCGATCTTCTGGATACGATTCTCCGCGATCTGGAAGAGATGCGCGCCGTCGAAAGCGGTTCCTGCATGGGCGGGGACGGCGATCGAGTGGGCGATTGCGTTCGTTTCGGGATCGAAGGCGTTGAGCCTGTCGCCCGAGGCGAACCAGACGTAGCGGCCGTCGAAGGTGAGCCCGTGAACCTGGGCCGCCTCGGGGAAGGGGCCGTATTCACGGATGATCTGTGCATGTGCGTTTTTCATGGGGACGAGCCTAGCTGCCGGGCGGAGGACCTGGGAGTAACAAGGCTGTCGGGAATCCGGGCATCGACGGAATGGTCCAGCGACGCGCCCGTCCACGGCCGAGAGGCCGCACCCTGCCGGCCGCCGCGAGCGCCTCCAGCGACCGCTGGACGGTCCGGGCACTCACCCCGAGCGCGATCGCCAGGGCTGAGCTCGACCATGTTTCGCCGTCGGCCAGAAGCGCGAGCATCGCCCAGTTCCGGTCGTCGAACGGCGGGGCGAGCACCGCTACGCCTTGCGCCCGGACCGGGTTGAGCGCGAAGCCGCGCTCGGTCGCGCCGACCTCCGCCAGTCCAGTCAGTGCCGCGCGAAGACGCCCGATCTCGACGCGCAGGCGCGCACGGTGGGACTCGTCGGCCTCCCGGCCCCCGAACGCGCGCGCGATCAGCGCGCTCCGCGACACGTCGCCGGGCCAGGCTTCTGCCAGGGTGCGGGCCAGCGCGAACAGGACCGGGCGGGTTGCGAGCGGGATCACGGTCCCGGCGGCGCGAACGACGTTGCGACAGGCATCGACGACGAGGGCGTCGGACGCGAAAAGGGCCTCGACCTCGTCCAGCAGCAGGGGCCGTTCTTCGCCGTCCGCGATCAGCCGCGCTGCCGGCGTGTCCAAAGCTTGTGCCATCCCCTCGACCTCGACCGTCAGCGACGGAATACCGGCCTCACGCGCCGCCGCTCCGGCACGGGCGAGGGCCGTGCGGGCCGTCTCGGTCCTGAGCCGCCGGATGGCGATGCCGGCGACCGTCAGTTCGTAGGTGGCCCGTGTCGTCGGGGGCAGCAAGTGCGCGTCGATGCCGTCGAGCATGCGCGCCGCGTCGTCCAGCCGGCCGATCAGAAGCAGGCGCCGGGCTGCGAGATTGCGGGCATGCGCGGCATTCGGACGGTCGCCATGGGCATCGAGCGTCGCCTGTGCCGCCTCCAGCCGGCCGGCCGGCCAGCCGAGATCGCGCGAGACCAGGGCGATCTCGGCCTCGGCGACGACGCAGCGGGCGCGGGCCACCGGCTCCTTCGCGCCGAAGCCGCGTCCGGCCCGCTTCAGCAGGATCTTCGCCCGCTCGAGGTCGCCGAGCTGCGCCATGGCGATGCCGCGGAGCGCCAGTGCCGGCGGATCGTCGCGAAGGGCGACACGGTTCAAAGCGCCGAGAAGATCGCCCGTCGCCAAAGCCTGCGCCGCGGCCGTGATCAGCGAATCCATCGGAATCCCGTCACCGTTGTAACTCTCGCTCCTCCAACCGCCTTCCTAAGGTCGCGTCGCGACCGGCCCCGTGACGTCGTCCGGGAGCGGGTCGCGAGAACAGCGATACAAGGAGCCGAAAGATGACCTCACATGCGATCGGAACGCGAGAAGAATGGTTGGCCGCCCGGCTGGCCCTGCTCGAAGAGGAGAAGGCATTGACCCGGCGGAGCGACGAACTGGCGCAGTGGCGCCGAGAACTCCCCTGGGTGCGGATCGACAAGCCGTACCGGTTCGAAACCGAAGAGGGAGAGGCCTCCCTCCAGGACCTCTTCGGCGGGCGCTCGCAGCTTCTCGTCTACCACTTCATGTTCGGGCCCGACTATGCGGCCGGATGCCCGTCCTGCTCGGGGATCGCGGACAGCTTCAACGGGGTCTACGTCCATCTGGAGAACCACGATGTCGCGTTCACCGCCATCTCGCGGGCACCGCTCGCCAAGCTCCAGGGCTACAAGCGCCGCATGGGCTGGCGCTTCCCCTGGGCGTCCTCGGAGGGGCGCGCGTTCAACTTCGACTTCTGCGCCTCCTTCACCGTGGCCCAGCAGCAGGCGGGCATCGAATACAACTACGCCCGCGAGCCGGGCGTCGCGGCGCTTCCCGCCGGACAGGGAGGCGGGGAGGGCATCGCGTCCGATATGGCGGCGACGTGCGACACCGACCTCCTCACCTACACGCGCGAACGGCCGGGCATGAGCGCCTTCGTGCTGGAGGACGGGGTCGTCTATCACACCTATTCGACCTACGCCCGCGGGCTGGACGGTCTCTGGGGCATGTACCCGTGGCTCGACCGCGCGCCCCTGGGCCGCAACGAGACCGGCTTCTGGTGGCGTCGTCACGATGAATACGGGCAGCGGTGAGCGGGTTCGTGGAACGGAGCGCGGCAAGCCCGCGCGGTGGCGGATCTACCGGCGTCCCTCGGAGGGGCGCCGGGCCTGCCGCCCGACTTGCCGCCGACTGGCTCGGCCTAGCCGCGGCTCCGACCTTCGCGGTGATGTCGGTCCTGGCGGCAAGGGCGGAGGGAGAGGCATCGTCGGCGATGTGCATGGGCAGCGGAGGCAGCCCGTTGAGTGGCATGGCCGTCATGTACGCGCTCATGGCGGTTTTCCATGTCGCATCCTGGATGAAGCTGCTCGTGCATCGGGGGGAGCATAGACATCCGAGCCCGAGCGCTACCGCGAAAGGACCGTGAGAAAACAGGAAAGCCAATCTATCGCGGGATGCGGCCCTACATCAAATCGGTGGCCTCGTCGAAGTCGCTGTTCCGGTCGGCTTCAGCGGAGTCTTTCCTTTGGAAGAAGGTTTCGCACGTGTCGGATGTGCCGGATCATAGCCAAGCTCCTTTGCGGCGGGCAGGGCACTCTATTCGGAGCAGAGCTTATGATTGGCCTGATTGCGGCATGCGTGTAGCGTGTCAAGTGTCTGTCGGCACCGGAGTAAGACATGCGCCTCAAGAAGTTTAGAATTAGCAATTACCGGAACATCATAGATACGGGTTGGATTGACACGACCGATATCACAGCCTTTGTCGGGCCGAACGAGGCGGGAAAAAGTAACCTATTCGAAGCGCTTTACTGCCTGAATCCATACGTTCAGGGTGCGGCCTATCACACCGCAGAGGACTGGCCTGTTGACGATTGGAAAGGCCGCAAGGACGCTGACGGACAGACAGTATGCCAAGCAATTTTTTCATTGAGTTCTGAAGATATTGAAGCACTGTTCGATTCCTCTTGGATTGATGTAGATGAGGATGACGACGAAAAAGAGGCGGATAATAATTCGGAATTTGAAGCGATTACATCTACGTCAAAGATTCTCAACGTATTTGCCAAAAAGAGCTATGGTTATCAGTCGGAGTTCTACCTTGCAGACGAAGACGCTAACTTCATTGAAGTGCCTGATATAGGACTGGACCCTGAAAGGGTCTCTGAGTGGATTCACGAGAACGTACCGAAATTTGTCCTGATCCAAGATTATAACTTCTCTGGAACACAGGTTGAACTAGATGCACTCAAAGGCCGTTTGGACAAGGTGGGTAAAGGAAACCGCCACCAGCTGAGCTCGGAAGACCAGACGATATTAATCGTTCTTGATCTTGCCGAAATCGACATCGACGATTTTGTAGAAAAGGGCGGTTCTGCAGAAGGTAGGACTGTACGCCAGTTCGACAAGCGTGCTGCATCAGCATATCTAACGCAACAGTTTCAGCGCCTATGGACACAGAAGAACGTCAAGTTTGATATCGATGTGGATGGACCGACGCTCAATATATTCGCTGAAGATGAAATAATTGGTTTTCCAGTCCGTTTAAACCGACGCTCAACGGGCTTTCGGTGGTATGTTTCCTTTGCATGGAAGTTTACTCATGCCAGCAACGGAGAGTTTGCCAACTGTGTTATATTGCTAGAAGAGCCAGGAATTCATCTTCACTATACCGGCCAACGCGATTTGCTGCGCATATTCGATAGCCTTGCGAATACAAATACCGTTCTGTACACAACGCATCTTGCTTCAATGGTGGACCAAGCTAATCCCGAGCGCGTTCGGATTGTGGAGAGCAAGAACCATCACGTAGCAATCACTCACGGCGTAGTAAGTGCACAACCCGCGCCAATGGCGGTCATAGAAAGCTCGCTTGGCCTGACGACGGACCTAGCGGGAATGCTTGGCAATCGGAAGGTGCTGATTGTCGAAGGTGGCACCGACGCTCTGATACTGACGAAGCTTTCGGGCGTCCTCGCGAAAGCTGGGAAGACCAGTCTGTCGGATCAGATCTACCTTTGGCCTGCTCAAACTTCTACAAAAGCACCGATGTATGTTGCGTTTGCTATTGGCCAGCGCTGGGATGCCGCGGTTCTTCTAGACACCGACGACGCCGGGCACGCGGCCCAAGCCAAGATCAAGGAGATGGACCTGAAAGAATATGCTGAGGAGACGGGCCACGATTTCCGCGTACTGAAGATGGGAGACGCGGCGGGGATCAAGAAGACGGATGCGGCTGTAGAGGATCTTTTCCCAGATGACTGGTTTCTTGATTGTGTCAATCGCGCCTACGGCGTAGCGGTCAGGCTTGAGGATCTTCCGCTGGATGGCACGACTTTAATCGCTAAAAGGGTCGCGACGGCGCTTAAGGCCCGCCATGGGCGCGACTTAGATAAGAAGCTCATACTAAAAGAAATGCTCATGGAATTTGACAGTTGGAGAGATATAAAAGACTTACCAGAAGGAACAGCGGTATATGCTGAAAAATTGCTTAAGAAAATCGAGGATGTATTCTTTAGAGAGGTTGCTGGGAGATAGAGGAAGGCCGGGACATTATATATTTATTACCCGTGTTTCCCTGCAATGCCGCGATAGACAAACTTGAACGTCAGACCGTCCTCCTCAAATTCCCCGACAGCCACTATAGCCGGAAGTCGGCACAAATCGGGCACGGTGTGCAACGAGTCGCCGCCGATTCCGACACATCTTCGAGCATCGCCGCACGGACACAAAAAATTGATAATTAAAGTAAAGTGGCGGATGGGGTGGGATTCGAACCCACGGTGGGCGTAAACCCACGCCGGTTTTCAAGACCGGTGCTTTCAACCGCTCAGCCACCCATCCGCTGCCGGGTGTCGCGACCCGGAGGGCGGTACATCTAGCCTTCGCCCCTTGGGGCTTCAACCGCCAATCGCGCATTCCGGCACCTGTTGCGCCGACGAAGCCGCTGTGGCTAGCTGGAGCGGTCCCCTTGTCGAAGGAATCCGCCGTGTTCGGGAAGCATCTGCTGTCGACGGTTCTGCTTGTCGCCCTCGCTCTGCCCACCCTGGTACGCGCCGAGCCGGCTCAGCCTTTCGAGGCCTGGCTCGTCGACCTGCGCACCGAGGCGCGGGGGCTTGGTATCGGCGAGGCGACGCTGGACGCCGCGCTCGCCGGCGTCGAGCCGATCCCGCGGGTGATCGAGCTCGACCGCAAGCAGCCGGAATCGACGATGACCGCGGCTCAGTATCTCGACCGCGTGGTCTCGGACGCCCGCATCAGCGCCGGACGGAAGCAGTTGGCCCAGCATCGCCGGCAACTCGAAGAGGTGGGGGCGAAGTTCGGCGTTCAGCCGCGCTACATCGTCGCGCTGTGGGGAATCGAGACCAATTACGGTGGCTATACCGGCAATTTCTCGGTGGTCGCCTCGCTGGAGACGCTCGCCTATGACGGGCGACGCAGCAGCTTCTTCCGCGGCGAGCTTCTGAAGGCGCTGCAGATCCTCGATCAGGGGCATATCACGCCCGCGGCGATGATCGGCTCCTGGGCCGGCGCCATGGGGCAAAGCCAGTTCATGCCGTCGAGCTTCATGAACTACGCCGTCGACTATGACGGCGACGGACGCCGCGACATATGGGGAACGACCGGCGACGTCTTCGCCTCGATCGCCAACTACCTCGCCCGCGAAGGCTGGCAGGACGACCAGACCTGGGGGCGGGAAGTGCGGCTGCCGGCCAATTTCGATCAGGGCCTCATCGGCTACGACACGACCAAGCGGCTGAGCGAATGGCAGGCGCTGGGTGTCCGCCGCGCTGACGGTGGCGACCTGCCGACCCGCGATCTTCCCGGTTCGATCGTGCAGCCGGACGGGGCCGGGACGCGGGCCTGGGTCGTCTACGACAACTTCCGCACCATCCTGAAATGGAACCGCTCGACCTATTTCGGCCTCGCCGTGGGCCGTCTTTCGGACGCGCTTTGGGTGCGATAAGGGCGGATCGAAGCTGGAGCGTTGTGCGCCCGAACGGGCGCAGTCCAACGCGCTAACCTATTGATGCCGAGCAACTTATCTTCGATCAGGTGATTCCACCTGATCGAAGGTTGCTCTAGTCTCGGCCACGGCAAGGAATACCGCGCGTGACATTTGTGCGAATCGCAGGCAATACTCGGTCCTACGCATTGATTTGTGTGGGACGAACATCGGGTGATGCGGGTGAGACATGCGGCAATCCTGGCGACGCTTGTGGGGGCGTCGCTGCTCGGCGGATGCGCGGAGACGCGGCTGGCGACATACGCGGCCAAGGAAGTCGTCCAGGCTTTCCCGGAAGAGAAACCGGCCGGCACCTATAAGGTCGGCAAGCCCTATCAGATCAACGGCGTCTGGTATTACCCGCAGGAAGTCAACGAATACGACGAGGTCGGCATCGCCTCATGGTACGGCGACGCCTTTCACGGAAAGACGACCGCGAACGGCGAAGCGTTCGACATGAACGCGCTCACCGCGGCCCACAAGACGCTGCCGCTGCCGACCAATGTCCGCGTGACCAATCTCGACAACGGCCGGTCGATCGTCCTCCGGGTCAACGACCGCGGACCGTTCGTCGGCGACCGCATCATCGACGTCTCGCGCCGTGCGGCCCAGCTCCTGGGTTTCGAGCATTCCGGCCTTGCCCGCGTCGAGGTAACCCTTGCCGAACCGCAGGGCCGGCTGCCCGAGACCCGGATGGTGGAGGCGAAACCGGTGCCGAAGGCCGAAGCCGCGCTCGTCCTGGCAGAGGCGACCGAGCGCGATGTCGTCGCGGCAGCGGCGCCTGTCAGGCCGGCTCCTGTGCGGGCCGAACGGGTCGGGCCGCCGATTCGTCTGATCGCGCCCGTTGCGGCGGCGGAGTTGGAGCAATCCGGTCCCGCGCCCAAAGTACGGACACGGACGGCGCAGGCCGCGCCGATCCAGGCGACCCCCGCCGCCTACCATCCCGAACCGCAAACGCCGGCGCCGTTCGCCAAGGCCGCCGAGGAAACCCTCTACGTTCAGGCCGGCGCTTTCTCGGTCCGCGACAATGCCGATGGTCTCGCGGCCGAGCTCGCCGATCTCGGGCCGGTGGCGATTCAGCCGGTGAACCGCACGGACGGTACGTTCTATCGCGTTCGCGTCGGACCGTTTCAGGGCTTCGAAGCGGCCGGGAAGATCCTTCGCGCGGTCGTCGCTTCGGGCCAGACCAACGCCCGGCTCGTCGCCGAATAGACGGCCGACCCACCATGCAGGCGTTGCCGCGCGGCCGGCATAGTCCGTGCGGTGGCGGATGTCGGGTTAGCGGGTACCGTGCGCGTCTTCGAGGTTTGCCGGGCACCCAGGGGCGGTGCTAGAAACAGGAGAGCCCCCGACTCCCATACGGTGCCGTATGCGACGAACGCTGTTCCGACTGCTCTCCCGGCCGGTGCTACTTCCGGCCCTCCTGGCGATCCTTGCTTTCGCTTCGGGCGTGACGCCCGCGGCCGCCTTCGAGACCAGCGCCCGCGAGGCGATCCTGCTGGATTTCGACACCGGTGCGGTGCTGCTCGAAAAGAATGCCGACAAGGAAATGCCGCCGGCGTCCATGAGCAAGCTGATGACGACCTACATGGTGTTCGAGCGGCTGGAGGAAGGCAGCCTCAAGCTCGACGACACCATGACCGTCAGCGAGAAGGCCTGGCGGATGGGCGGATCGAAGATGTTCGTCGAGGTGGGGGACAGCGTCACCGTCGAGAACCTGCTTCAAGGAATCATCGTCCAGTCGGGGAACGACGCCTGCATCGTCGTCGCCGAGGCCCTGGCGGGTAGCGAGGACGCCTTCGCCGAGATGATGACCCGGAAGGCCAAGGAGATCGGGCTTACCCACAGCCATTTCGTCAACGCGTCCGGCTGGCCGGCTGACGGGCAGTACATGTCGGTGCGCGACCTCGCCACCTTGACCAAGCGGATCATCCTCGATTTCCCGAAATATTTTCCGTACTACAGCGAAAAATCCTTTACCTACAATGAGATAACCCAAGGCAACCGCAACCCGCTGCTTTACAAGGATCTCGGCGTGGACGGGATGAAGACCGGCCACACCGCGGAAGCGGGCTACGGCCTGACGGCGACGGCGGAACGGGACGGCCGGCGGCTGATCATGGTGGTCACGGGGCTCGACTCGGCCCAGCAGCGCTCGATAGAGGGCGAGCGTCTGCTGAATTACGGCTTCCGCGAGTTCGGCAATTACCACCTGTTCGACAAGGGCGAGACGGTGGAGCAGGCCGAGGTATGGCTGGGCGACGCCGGTTACGTTCCGCTGGTGATCGACCGCGACCTGACCGTTACCTTGCCGCGGCGAAGCCGGGACAACCTCAAGGTCAGCGTCGTCTATGACGGCCCGATCCCGGCGCCGATCGAGGCTGGAACGCGGATCGCGAAGCTGGTGGTGGCGGCGCCCGGGGTGGTGCCGTTCGAGATCCCGCTCGCGGCCGGGCAGAGCGTCGGTCAGCTTTCGATGTTCGGCCGGATCGGTGCGGCGCTCGAATATCTCGTCTGGGGTCCGCCGACCCTGTGAGCGCGGGCGCCGGAGAGGACACCGCCGCGCGGCGCGTCCGAGGACGCTTCATCACCTTCGAGGGCGGGGAGGGCAGCGGCAAGACCCCGCAGAGCGCCCGCCTCGTCGACTGGCTTTCCGCCCGCGGCATCGCCGTCCGCCGGACACGCGAACCGGGCGGCACGCCGGGTGCGGAGGCAATTCGCGATCTCGTGGTCAAGGGAGCGGACGGACGCTGGAGCGCGCTGGCCGAAACCCTTCTGATGTTCGCCGCCCGCGACGACCACCTGCGGCAGGTGATCCGGCCGGCTTTGGAGGCCGGTGAATGGGTGGTCTGCGACCGCTTCGTCGATTCGACGATCGCCTATCAAGGGTACGGCCGTGGCTTGGGCCGTGCGGCGGTCGACGACATTGCGGCAGTGGTGGTCGGCGACACCAGGCCGGATCTGACGTTGATTCTGGACCTGCCGCCCTCGGTGGGGCTGGCCCGGGCCGCCGCGCGGCGTGGGACCGAGACCCGCTTCGAGTCGCTCGACCGGACCTTCCATGATCGTCTGAGGGCCGGTTTCCTGGAAATCGCTGCTGCCGAGCCTGACCGGTGCGCGGTCGTCGATGCCGGCGCGGGCGATACCGACGCGATCTTCGCCGCTGTCTCGCGGATCGTGGCCGAGAAGCTGTTCGAAGAGCAATCCGGCGATGGCTGAAGCGGAAGAGATCCCCGTCGATCACCCCCGTCATGCGACCGCTCTCGTCGGCCATGAAGCGGTGGAGCGCCGCCTGGCCCAGGCCTTTGCCTCCGGGCGCCCCGGTCAGGCCTGGCTGATCTCAGGACCGCGCGGGGTCGGCAAGGCGACGCTGGCCTACCGCCTCGCCCGGCATGCTCTCGCGACCCGCCCCGCCGCGAACGGTCCCGACCTGTTCGGCGGTGGCGGAGCGGGCGAGGGGCCTATGAATCTTCATCTCGACCCCGACGACCCCGTCTTCCATCGGATCGCGGCGGCGAGCCATGCCGATCTCCGCACCATCGAGCGCCGCAAGGACGACAAGGGGCGGTTGAGGCGCGAGATCGTCATTCAGGACGTCCGGGCGCTGGGGCCGTTCTTCGCCCTGACGCCGGCCGAGGGTGGGCGGCGGGTGGCGATCATCGACGCGGCCGACGAGATGAACCGCAATGCCGCCAACGCCCTTCTCAAGCTGCTGGAGGAGCCGCCGGAGAACGCCCTCCTGATCCTTATCGCCCATGTTCCGGGTTGGCTGCCGCCGACCATCCGGTCGCGCTGCCGCCATATCAAGCTGGCGCCGCTTCCCGATACTGCCGTCGCCGACATTCTGATGGAGAAACGGGACGGAATAGAGCGCGCCGCCGCCGAAACGATCGCCGGTCTGGCTGAGGGCAGCCCCGGCCGCGCCATCGCTCTCGCCGATCAGGACGGATTGGGCCTCTGGCGGGATGTTGTCGGGCTGGTCGGCGATCTGCCGCGTCTCGATGTCGTGGCGGTCCACGCCTTCGCCGACCGGCTTTCACGGCGGGGTGAGGAGGACTCGTTCCGTACCGCCATGGACATGCTTCGCACCATCCTCACCCGCGACGCCGTCGCCAGGGTAGGGGGCGGCGGCGCGGACGCCAAACCGCGCCTGCCGCTCCGCCTTGATCGCGCCGTGGAGCTATGGGAAAACATCGGCCGCCTTGTCGAACGCGCCGAGCGCGTCAATCTCGATCGCAAGCAGGTGGTGCTGCACGCTTTTACCGCGCTGGAAGGCGCCACCCGGTCGTAGGCTCTCTTGAGCCGCGCGGCTTCATGAACTGACCTGGAGGAATTGCAGAGAATGGCGGGACGGGGGTCCAGCTTCTACGTGACGACGCCGATCTACTACGTGAACGACGTGCCCCATATCGGGCATGCGTACACGACGATCGCCTGTGACGTACTGGCCCGCTTCATGCGACTCGACGGCCGCAACGTCCGCTTTCTCACCGGCACCGACGAGCACGGCCAGAAGGTCGAGAAGTCGGCCGCCGCGGCCGGCGAGGCGCCGCGGGCCTTCGTCGACCGGGTCTCGCAGCGGTTTCGCGAACTGGTCGAGAAGCTCGACATCAGCCATGACGACTTCATCCGCACCACCGAGGACCGCCATATCAAGGCGTCCCAGGCGATCTGGCAGGCGCTGATCGACGGCGGCCATATCTATCTCGGTTCTTATGCCGGCTGGTATTCGGTCCGCGACGAGGCGTTCTACGCCGAGAGCGAGATCGTCGACGGCAAGGAGCCCTCGGGCGCGCCGGTCGAATGGGTCGAGGAGCCGAGCTACTTCTTCCGTCTGTCGGCGTGGCAGCAGCCGCTGCTCGACTTCTACCGGGCCAACCCCGATTTCATCGCGCCGCAGAGCCGACGGAACGAGGTGATGAGCTTCGTCGAGGGCGGCCTGCTCGACCTGTCGGTTTCGCGGACCAGCTTCAGCTGGGGCGTGCCGGTGCCGAACGATCCCGACCACGTGATGTATGTGTGGCTGGACGCCCTTACCAACTACATCACCGCGGTCGGCTATCCGAACACCGACGATCCGCTGTACCAAACCTTCTGGCCGGCGAATGTCCATGTCGTCGGCAAGGACATCCTGCGCTTCCATGCGGTCTATTGGCCGGCTTTCCTGATGGCAGCGGGGCTGGAGCCGCCACGGCGCGTCTTCGCCCATGGCTGGTGGACGGTCGAGGGGCAGAAGATGTCGAAGAGCCTCCGGAACGTCGTCGATCCGTTCACCCTGGTCGACAGCTTCGGTCTCGACCAAGTGCGCTATTTTCTGATGCGCGAAGTGCCGTTCGGCAATGACGGCGACTTCTCGCGGAAGGCGCTGATCGGCCGGCTCAACAACGATCTCGCCAATGATTTCGGCAATCTGTCGCAGCGCGTGCTGTCGATGATCGCCCGCAACTGCGGCGGCAAGGTGCCGGAGCCCGGCGCACTCACCGACGACGACAAGACGATGCTCTCTTCCGCCAGCGACCTTCTCGGCCGCATCCGGCCGCTGATGGAAACGCAGACCTTCCATGAAGCGCTGGACGTGATCTGGACAGTGATCCGGGCGGCGAACAGCTATGTCGACCGGCAGGCGCCCTGGGCGCTGAAGAAGACCGATCCCGCCCGCATGGGGACCGTGCTGTGGGTGCTGGCGGAGACGATCCGCAGGCTGGCCTTCCTCACCCAGCCTTTCGTCCCGGGCGGGGCAGGGCGCATGCTGGACCAGCTCGCCATCGCGGACGACGCACGTGACTTCGCCGCATTCGACACCGCGCTCGTCGCCGGGACGGCACTGCCGGCGCCGTCCGGCATCTTCCCGCGGTTCGCCGAAGAAGACGAAGCCATCGCGTGATGCTGGTCGACAGCCACTGTCATCTCGACTTCGACAGCTACGACGAGGACCGCGACGAGGTCGTCGCGCGGGCGCGCCGTGCCGGGGTGGGCGTCATGCAGACCATCAGCACGCGGATGAGCACCTTTCCGGGCGTCCGGGCGATCGCCGAACGCTATCCGGACGTCTACTGCTCGGTCGGCGTCCATCCGCATCAGGCGGAGGAGGAGGGGCTGGACGACCCCGCGCCGCTGATCGCCGCGGCCGACCACCCGAAGGTCATCGGCATCGGTGAGACCGGGCTCGATTTCTATTACGACCATAGCCCGCGCGAGAAGCAGGCGCGAAGCTTCCGCGCCCACATTGCGGCGTCGCGGGAAACGGCACTACCCTTGATCGTCCATACCCGTGATGCGGACCCGGAAACGATCGAGATTCTCGGCGAGGAAATGGACGCCGGCGCCTTTCCCGGCCTTATTCACTGTTTCAGTACAAGCCGTTATCTTGCTGAAAAAACGATGGAACTCGGTTTCTATATTTCCGTCGCCGGTATCGTCACGTTCAAGCGGTCGGAAGAGCTGCGGGACATCGTTTCGGCCATACCATTGGAACGACTTCTGGTCGAAACCGACGCGCCGTTCCTGGCGCCCGTGCCCAATCGCGGCAAGCGTAACGAGCCCAGCTTCGTGGTTCATACCGCGAAGCTGATCGCGGAGCTCAAGGGCGTTTCGGCCGACGAGCTTGCCGAGCGGACCACGGCCAATTTCTTCGATCTGTTCTCCAAGGCTTCGCCCGGCGCGGCATGCGGGTAACGATCCTCGGCTGCGGCAGCTCGACGGGCGTGCCGCTGATCGGCCCCGAATGGGGTGCCTGCCGGCCCGACGATCCGCGCAACCGCCGCCGACGCAGTTCGATCTTCATCGAAGCCAAGGGCGTTAAGTTGTTGATCGATACGGGACCCGATCTTCGCGAGCAGTGTCTCGACGCCGGCATCAGGACCGTCGACGCGATCCTCTATACCCATGCCCATGCCGACCATCTGCACGGGGTCGACGAGGTCCGGTCGCTGAATTATCACCGTGACGGGCCGATCGACGCCTATGGCAGCGCGGAAACGCTTGCGCAGATCAAAGAACGATTCGGCTACGTGTTCGCGCCCAAACACGGCACCTGGTGGTACAAGCCGCAGCTCACCGAGCGGGTGATCGATGGGCCGTTCCATGTCGGGGACGTCGAAATCGCGCCGTTCGACCAGATCCACGGGCGGATCGTCACCCAGGGGTTCCGGATCGGCGATTTCGCGTATTCGACGGACTGCAACGCGTTTCCAGCCGAGAGTGAGCGACATCTCGAAAACCTCGATCTCTGGATCGTCGACTGCATCCGCGACCGACCGCATCCGAGCCATGCGGATTTCGCGACGACGATGGGGTGGCTCGAGCGCTTTCAGCCGAAACGGGCGATCCTCACGCATATGAGTCACGAGCTCGATTACACCGAACTGGCGGAGAGACTGCCGTCGAACGCCGAGCCGGCTTACGATGGCATGGTGATCGAGATCGGCGAATAATTTGTCATAATATATATTATGCGACTTATGGAAGGTGGCTGATGACCGACAGCGCCGACAGCTCCCCTGGCGGCGTCGACCGCCTGCTCGCCATCATGGCGAAGCTCAGAGATCCCGACGACGGCTGCCCCTGGGATCTGGAACAGACTTTCGCCACCATCGCTCCCTACACGATCGAGGAAGCCTACGAGGTTTCCGACGCGATCGAGTCCGGCGACATGGCGGCTCTCCGGGACGAGCTCGGCGATCTCCTGTTCCAGGTCGTCTTCTATGCGCAGATGGCGCGCGAGATCGGCGCCTTCGACTTCGACGCGGTCGTCGACGGCATCTGCGACAAGATGATCCGCCGCCATCCCCATGTCTTCGGGCAAGCCGACATTAGGTCGGCCGAGATGCAGACAGTCGCCTGGGAAGCGCATAAGGCGGCCGAACGGGCAGCGGACGAGAACCGTGCTGGGGTCCTCGACGGTGTCGCCCAGGCGCTCCCCGCCCTCCTCCGCGCCGCGAAGCTACAGAAGCGTGCGGCACGGGTCGGGTTCGACTGGCCCTCGATCGCGCCGGTGTTCGACAAGCTCGACGAGGAAGTGACTGAATTGCGTATGGCGATGGCGGACGAGAGCGGCCAGGATGCGGTCGCGGAAGAACTGGGCGACCTGCTGTTCGTCTGCGCCAATCTCGGGCGGCATGCCGGTGTCGATCCGGAAGATGCGCTGAGACGCGCCAATGCGAAGTTCGAGCGCCGTTTCCGCCGGATCGAAGCGTTGCTGGCGGCTGAAGGCCGGTCGCCGGAGGATTCGGATCTCGCGGAAATGGACGCACTGTGGGACCGTGCGAAGCGCGAGGAGCGCGAGTAGTTCGGCTCTTGGCGGACGCCGGTAAGGCCTTTTCCGCCAATCCGGCCTTTTCAAGCACCGCTTCGACGGGTTACTTCCACCCCATCAGCGCGATCATCAGATCCAAGGCAGAGGAGGAAGAATCGTCATGGCCGATCTTTCATCGACCACCGTTTTCATCACTGGTGCGACCGCCGGTTTCGGTGCCGCCGCCGCACGCCGCTTTTCGGCGGATGGCGCCAAGGTGATCATCACCGGCCGGCGCAAGGACCGGTTGGACGCGCTGAAGAACGAGCTGTCGTCGCCCGTTCATGCGATCGAACTCGACGTGCGTGATCGCGGCGCGGTCGAGGCCGCGATTGCCGGCCTGCCGAACGAATTCGCGTCCATCGATGTTCTACTGAACAATGCCGGTCTCGCTCTCGGCCTCGGCCCCGCCTACGAGGTCGCCATGGAGGACTGGGAGCAGATGATCGACACCAATATCCGCGGCCTGCTCTACTGCACCCGCGCCATCCTGCCTGGAATGGTGGAGCGTAACCGCGGTCACGTGATCAACCTGGGCTCGGTCGCCGGCACCTACCCGTATCCCGGCGGCAACGTCTATGGCGGCACCAAGGCGTTCGTGCACCAGTTCTCGCTGAACCTCCGTGCCGATCTGCTGGGCAAGAACGTCCGCGTGACCTCGGTCGAACCGGGCATGGCGGAGACGGAGTTCTCCGAAGTCCGCTTCAAGGGCGACAAGGGCAAGGCCGCCGGCGTCTATGCCGATATGCAGCCCATGACCGCTGACGATATCGCCAACGTGATCCATTTCGTGGCCACCTGCCCGCCGCACCTCAACGTCAACACCATCGAGCTGATGCCGACGCAGCAGGCGTTCGCGGCGTTTGCGGTCAATCGGGGATAAAAGGGCCTAATTCGGTCGTCTTACGGGATGGCCTGAATGAAGAAAGGGCCGTGCTCGGCGGAGCACGGCCCTTCCCTTTTCAGCGCGTGGCTGGATGGAAGAGGCTCTCTTAGAAGCCCATGCCACCCATTCCGCCCATGCCACCCATTCCGCCCATGTCACCCATGTCGGGGGCTTCGGCGCCCTTCTTCTCGGGCTTGTCGGCGACCATCGCCTCGGTGGTGATCAGCAGGCCGGCGACCGATGCGGCGTCCTGAAGCGCGGTACGAACCACCTTGGTCGGATCGATGATGCCCGCCTTGAACATGTCGGTGTATTCGTCGTTCTGCGCGTCGTAGCCTTGCTTGGTGTCTTTGGTCTCGAGCAGCTTGCCCGCGACCACCGCACCGTCCTTGCCGGCGTTCTCGGCGATCTGACGGACCGGCGCCTGAAGGGCCTTCCGCACGATCTCGATACCAACCTGCTGGTCGTTGTTGTCGAC
>PBKC01000086.1 GCA_002721365.1 Rhodospirillaceae bacterium
ACGCCGGCCGTATCGCTGATCGGAGCCGTCGCACCGGCGCTGGAAGCGCTGGCCGTGTCGGCCGAAGCGCGGTCCTGGCGCGCGCCGGAACGTTCGGGTGACCGCCGCCTCGGTTCGGGCAACGCGGTACCGGGGCCCGAGGACGTGGTCGACATCGTGCGGGCTGCCGCGCCAGCGGATGCGCGCCTTTCCGTCGATGCCGGAGCGCATATGCTGCCGGCGATGCAGCGCTGGCGGGCCTCGGCCCCTCATGACGTGCTGATCTCGAACGGCTTGTCGACGATGGGATTTGCCTTGCCGGCGGCGATCGCCGCGTCCCTGGTCGATCCCTCGCGGCGCACCGTAGCCTTCATCGGCGACGGCGGCCTGATGATGTGCGCGCCGGAGCTCGCCACGGCGGCCCGCAGCCGCCTCCCGCTCACGGTGGTGGTGTTCAACGATGCGGCGCTGTCGATGATCGACCTGAAGCAGCAGCAGAAGGGCCATCCGACGCGCGGCGTCCGCTATCCCGCAATCGATTTCGAGACCATGGCCGAGAGCATGGGGTGTCAGGGTTACCGTGCTGACAGCGCGGCGGCGCTGGAGGAGGTGCTGCCCGAAGCGCTGGCCACGGATGGTCCGGCCCTGATCGACGTCCGCGTCGATCCGTCCTCCTATCGCGCGCAGTTCGAAGCGCTTCGCGGCGGCGTACCGGCATCGGCACGTTAGAGACGATAATCTGAATATGGCAATCGGGACGGCGATCCCGTCGTCGAACAGGGAGGCATGAGAGGTTGACGAAATCGGACGAAGACACGGCCGCCATAGACTGGCCGGCCGACATCTACGGGGTTCTCAGCGACATGGCGGTGCGTCAGGTCTGCTACGTCCCGGACGCGGGGCATAAGCGGCTTCTGGAAATGTGCCGTGCAGACAACGCCATGACCATGGTGTCGCTCACCACCGAGGAAGAGGGAATGGCGGTTCTCGGCGGTGCCTGGCTTGGCGGTCAGCGTGGCGTGATGCTGATGCAGAGCAGCGGCGTCGGCAACTGCATCAACGCCATTGCCTCCATCACCCGCGCGGCATCGTTTCCTCTGCTGATGCTGGTGACGATGCGCGGCGAATGGGGGGAGTTCAATCCCTGGCAGATTCCGATGGGGCGGGCGACGCCGCCGGTGCTGGAGACGATGGGCTGCACCGTCATGCGGGCCGACCGGCCGGCGGACGTGAAGGAGACGGTCCTCGCAGGTGCCCGGCTCGCGTTCGATGCCGGCGCCCCGGTCGCCGTGCTGCTCGGGCAGCGGCTGATCGGCACCAAGGCATTCAAGGAAGAATAGGAGGGGTGACGATGACGGAATCTGCTCTCGATCGCCGGGTCGTCATCCGCAAGCTGCTTGCCGACCGTGGTGAGATGCTGGTGGTGAGCGGCCTGGGTGGCACGACCTGGGACGTGGCTTCGGTGGGCGACGACCCGCTCAACTTCTATGTCTGGGGTGGCATGGGCGGTGCCGCGTCGATGGGGCTCGGCCTCGCGCTGGCGCAGCCGGATCGCCGGGTGCTGGTCGTCACCGGCGACGGCGAGATGCTGATGGGGATCGGTTCGCTCGCGACGATCGCCCTCAAGGCGCCGGCCAATCTCGCGGTCGTCGTGATCGACAACGAACGCTACGGCGAGACCGGCATGCAGGAGACTCACACCGCCCACGGGGTCGACTTGGCGGGTTTTGCCACGGCGGCGGGCATTCCGACCGCCCTGACGGTCAGCGACTCCGCCGGACTGGACGACCTCGCCGCCAAGCTGGGGGATCTCAAGGGGCCGCTGTTCGCGACGGTCAAGGTGACCAACAATCAGGGACCGATGATCCTGCCGCCGCGCGATGCGGCTTACGTCAAGAACCGGTTCCGGGTCGCGCTGCTCGGCGAACAGGCTGCGATGCGCTGACCGGACCAGACAGATCAGGGAGAAAAGGACGATGGAACGCTTTCCCATGTATATCGCCGGCGAGTGGCGCGAAGCCGCCAGCGGCGAATGGTTCGAGACCCAGAACCCCTACACCGGCAAGACCTGGGCGTTGGTTGCCCGCGGCGGGGAGAAGGACGCCGACATCGCCGTCGAAGCGGCGCACAAGGCCTTCACCACCGGCGATTGGCCGAAGCTGAACGCCAGCCAGCGCGGCGCCCTGCTGCGTAAGGTCGGCGATCTGATCGCCGAGCGTGCCGAGCAGCTGGCCGAGTACGAGGTGCGGGACAACGGCAAGCTGATCGCCGAGATGGCGGGCCAGCTCCGCTACATCCCGCAGTGGTACTATTACTACGGCGGCCTCGCCGACAAGATCGAGGGCGAGGTCATCCCGATCGATAAGCCGGGCGTGTTCAACTACACGCTGCACGAGCCTTTGGGCGTGGTGCTGGCGATCACCGCCTGGAACTCGCCGCTGCTGCTCGCGACCTGGAAGATCGCCCCGGCGCTCGCGGCCGGCAACACGGTCATCATCAAGCCGTCGGAGTTCACCTCGACCTCGGCGCTGGAGTTCGTGAAGCTGTTCGAGGAAGCGGGCTTCCCGCCGGGCGTCGTCAACGTCGCCACCGGCTTCGGCGGCGAGATCGGCCAGGCGCTGGTCGAGCATCCGCTGGTCCGCAAGGTGGCCTTCACGGGCTCCGAGGCCGGCGGCGTCAAGGTCAATCAGGCGGCCGCACCGGGCATGAAGAAGGTGAGCCTGGAGCTCGGCGGCAAGTCGCCCAACATCGTCTTCGACGACGCCAATCTCGACAACGCGGTCAAGGGCGCGGTCGCCGGCATCTTCGCCGCCACCGGCCAGACCTGCATCGCCGGCTCACGCCTACTGGTCCAGAAGTCGATCCACGACCAGTTCGTCGAGCGGCTGGTCGCCTTCGCCAAGACCGCGCGCATGGGCAATCCGATGGACATGGACACCCAGGTCGGCCCGGTGACGACGCCGCCGCAGTTCGAGAAGGTGCTCTCCTACATCGACGTCGCCCGCAACGAGGGCGCGCAGCTCGCGCTCGGCGGCGGCCCGGCCACCCGGCCGGAATGCGGCGACGGCTGGTTCGTCGAGCCGACCATCTTCACCGGCGTCAACAACGCCATGCGCATCGCCCAGGAGGAGGTTTTCGGTCCCGTCCTCTCGGTGATCCCATTCGAGGACGAGGAAGAGGCGATCCGCATCGGCAACGACGTCGCCTACGGCCTCGCCGCCGGCGTGTGGACCACCAGCCTCAACCGCGCACACATCATGGCGGCGAAGCTCCAGGCCGGCACCGTGTGGGTAAATACCTACCGCGCGGTCTCCTACATGTCGCCGTTCGGCGGCTACAAGCGCTCAGGGATGGGCCGCGAGAACGGCCAGGCGATGATCAAGGACTACCTCCAGACCAAGAGCGTCTGGATCAACACCGAAACCGAGTTCCCCAACCCCTTCGCGATGCGCTAGGGGCGGGGAGGTTGCGTCCTACGCCTCCGTAGGGGCCGGACGCACCGCGTGATTCCGGGGAAGGACCACCGTGACGGTGGTGCCTTCCCCCAGCACGCCGTCGAGGGTGATGGTGCCGCCGTGGCGGGTGGCGATCTTGTCGCAGATGGCGAGGCCCATGCCGATGCCGTCGTAGCGGCCGCGGCCGTGACGGCGGCGGAAGGGTTGCAGGACCTGCTGCGCGTAGCGCGGGTCGAAGCCGATGCCGTTGTCGGCGACGCGGATCTCGCATGAATCGTCCGCGATCAGGCGCGAGGTCACGCGGATCACTGGCGGGAGGCTTTCCTTTCTGAATTTCAGCGCGTTGCCGATCAGGTTCTGGAGCAGCGGATGAAGCTGCAGCGGGTCGCCGTCGATGGTCGGCAGCTCGCCCAACTCGATGCGCGCTTCCGCCTCCCGGATGCGCGACGACAGGTCGGCGACCACTTCGTCGGCGACGGCGTTGAGGTCGGTGGGGGCGAACGGGCCGCCCTGGGAGGTGACGCGGGCGAAGTTCAGCAGCGCTTCGATCAGCGTCGTCATGCGCTCCAGGGTCTGGCGCATGTCGGCGACATGGTCTTTCCCCGCCGCGTCGAGGCGGTCGCCGCATTCGGCTTCCAGCCGGTCGAGGCGGGCCATCACCCGCCGCGCGGGCTCCTTGAGGTCATGAGAGGCGATGAGGGCGAACCGGTCGAGTTCGGCATTGCGGTCGTCGAGGTCCTTGTAGAGGGACCACATCGCCTTGTTGGTTTCTTCGAGCTGTCGCCTCAGCTCGCGGACGTCGTCATTGCCCTGCGCCAATTCCATCCGCTCCAGGCGGCGTCATTGCGCCCGTAGGGGCGCACTCCAGCGCGCTCGTTCAGAATTCTCCTTCCACCTTGTCGCCGTTCGCGAAATAGAAGGTGCCCTTGCCCTTCCGCTTGCCGTCGACGAACTCGCCCTCATAGCGATTGCCGTTGGCGTAGTGGAAAACCCCTTCGCCGTGCATGTCGCCATTCTGGAACCCGCCCTCGTAACGGTCGCCATTGGCGAAATGGAACGACCCTTCGCCGTGGCGACGGTCGTCCTTGAACGTTCCTTCATAACGGTTCCCATTGGCGTAGACGTAGACTCCTTCGCCTTCGCGCTTGCCGTCGGCGAACTGGCCCTCGTACTTGTCGCCGTTGGCGAACTCCAGCACGCCCTGGCCGTTGCGGCGTCCGTTCTGGAACATGCCCCGATAGTGGTCGCCGTTGGAGAAGAAGAACTCGCCCTCGCCTTCCATCTGGCCGTCGACGAACGGGCCGACATAGCGGTTGCCGTTGGCGAAGGTGAACGTGCCCTCTCCCTGGCGCTTGCCGTCGACGAACTGCCCTTCGTAGCGGTCGCCGCTGGCGAAGGTGAAGACGCCCTTGCCGTCCCGCTGGCCGTTCGTGAACTGCCCTTCGTAGCGGTCGCCGTTGGCGAAGGTGAAGGTGCCGGTTCCCTCCCGCTCGCCGTCGACGAACTGGCCTTCGTAGCGGTCGCCGTTGGCGAAGGTGAAGACGCCCTCGCCCTCCATCCGGCCGTTCTTGAACTGGCCTTCATAGACGTCGCCATTGGCGAAGGTAAAGGTTCCCTGGCCGTTCTGCTGGCCGCCCTCGAAATTGCCTTCGTAGCGATTGCCGGAACTGAAGGCCAGGACGCCCTTGCCGTCCATCTGGCCGTCCTTGAAGGTGCCTTCATAGCGTTCACCGTCCGCCGTCACGAAGACGCCCTGGCCCGACCGCTCGCCGTTCTCGAACTGGCCTTCGTAGCGGTCGCCGTTGGCATAGGTGAACGTACCCGTCCCCTGCATCTGGCCGTCGACGAAATCGCCTTCATAGACGTCGCCGTTGGCGAAGGTGAACGTGCCGGTTCCGTCCCGCTTGTCGTTCTTGAAGCTGCCCTCGTAGCGGTTGCCGTTGGCGTAGGTGTAGACGCCCTCGCCCTCCCGGCGGCCGTCGACGAAGCCGCCCTGGTAGCGGTCGCCGTTGGCGAACTCCAGCGTGCCCTGTCCCTGGCGCCGTCCCTGGTCGAAAGCGCCGATATAGCGGTCGCCGTTGGCGAACAGGAAGGTGCCTTCGCCGTCCATGCGGCCGTCGTTGAACTGCCCTTCGTAGCGGTCGCCGTTGGCGAAGGCGAAAGTACCGTTCCCCTGGCGCTGTCCGTCGACGAAGTCGCCTTCATAGACGTCGCCGTTGGCGAACGTGAAAGTGCCGTGCCCGTCGCGCTTCCCGCCCTTGAAATGGCCGGTGTAGACGTCGCCGTTGGCAAAGGTCAGCGTGCCTTCGCCATCCATCTGTCCGTCGGTGAATTCGCCTTCGTAGCGGTCGCCATTGGCGAACAGGAAGGTGCCGTTCCCGGCGATCGCCCCGTCCTTGAACTGGCCCTCGTAGCGGTCGCCGTTGGCGAAGGTGAAGACGCCCTGGCCATCCATCTTGCCGTTCTTGAGCTCGCCCTCGTAGCGGTTGCCGCTCGAGAACTCGATGGTGCCTTCCTTCAGCGTCAGATCGCCGGCTTGTGTGGCTTCCTCGCCGGCGCCGGCCGCCCCCCCTTCGCGGTCCTGCGCCCATGCCGCGCTCGTCAGGGCGAACAGCAGAACGAGAAAACAGCCAATTCGCTGAAGCATGCACATCCTCCGACCTGTGCGCGCCTGGCCGGAATTGCCCCCAATTCCTGCAGACGCCCGAATTTCTTGGGTCGGCGCCGCGATGGATAACCGCAACCGACCGGCTCTGACGCAGGCGGACCGCAAGATGCCTGTGGCCTGACCGGTCCGATGAAGCTATTGTAACGGCTGGCGGGCAGCCAACGAACAGGTTTTCATCCAGGCGCCCCGGACCGGTCCCACGCTCCGCCGACCACTCGATTCCGTGTCGATGATCGACCGTCCCGCGCGCCGGCCAGGACGTATCACTTCAGCATGAACGTAAGACCCGCGCTCGATCGCTATCTCGACGGCCTCCGCGACGCTTTCGACAACCTGGACAGCGATGTCCTGGAAACCGCGGCCGCGGCCTTGGTCGACACCATGAAAAGCGGCGCCACCATCTATGTCTGCGGCAATGGCGGCAGCGGCGCCAACGCGTCGCACATCGTCGTCGACTATCTGAAATGCCTGCGCAGCGACGTCGTGCGACCGCGCATCTTCGCCCTGATCGACAACGGCCCGACCGTGACCGCGATCAGCAACGACATCGACTACGACTCGATCTTCGCCTATCAGCTCGAAAACCATCTCAGGCCCGGTGATCTCGTCTGGTGCCTGACCGGGTCGGGGAACAGTCCGAACATTCTCCGCGCGCTGGAGACGGCACGCGCATGCGGCAACCGTTCCTTGCTGTTCTGCGGCTATGACGGCGGCAAGGCGAAGGGGATGGCCGACATCGCGGTCCATTTCCCCAGCCACGACATGCAGAAATGCGAAGATTCGCAGATGGTCATCGCCAACGTCATCATGCAGGAGGTCTTGCGCCGTGGCGGACTCGAAAACTGCTGATACGCCCGATCTCGGCATCGTTCCCCTGATCCGGACGATCCCCGACTATCCCAAGCCGGGGATCATGTTCCGTGACATCACGACGCTGCTGCGCGACGCGGCAGGCTTCGCCCGCACGGTCGACGCCCTGGTCGCCCGCTATGCGGACACTGGAATCGACTGCGTGGCGGGGATCGAGGCGCGGGGCTTCATCCTCGGTGGACCGGTCGCGCGGGCGCTCGGCGTTGGCTTCATCCCGATCCGCAAGCGCGGCAAGCTGCCCTACAAGACCATCGCCCATGAATACGCGCTGGAATACGGCACCGACGTGGTCGAGATGCATCTCGACGCCGTCACGGCGGATCAGCGAGTCCTGGTGATCGACGATCTGATCGCCACGGGCGGCACCGCCGAGGCCGCGGTGCAGCTGATCGAGAAATCGGGCGGCATGGTCGTCGGCTGCGGCTTCGTCATCGACCTTCCCGATCTCGGCGGCCGCGCCAAGCTGGAAAGCCAAGGCATCGAAACCTTCGCGCTCTGCGCGTTCGAAGGGGACTAGACGCCGGGCGCTAAGCCCGCTTGATCATCGGCCCTAGCGGCCGGCCGCCCAGGACATGGACGTGGAAGTGCGGCACCTCCTGATGGCCGTCCTCGCCGGCATTGCTGATGATCCGGTAGCCGGTCTCGGCGACGCCCAGGTCGCGGGCGATCTTCCCGGCAGCCGAGAACAGCGCGGTGATCTCCTCGGGCGACGCATTGGCGGTGAAGTCGTCCATCGACACGTATTCGCCCTTCGGGATGACGAGAACGTGGACCGGCGCCGCCTGGGCGATGTCGTGGAAAGCGAGGACGTGTTCGTCCTCGTAGACCTTGTTGCAGGGGATCTCGCCGCGCAGGATGCGGGCGAAGATGTTGGTCGCGTCGTAAGCCATCGTCCTTCGGCTCCTAAGGCGCTTTGCGCTTCAGCTTCTCGTCGATGCCCGACAGTCCTTCGCGCCGGGCCAGCTCGGCGCGGACGTCGTCGGGGCTGATGCCGGCGTCGGCCCACAGGATCAGCAGGTGGAACAGAAGATCGGCGCTTTCCGCGATCACCTCGCTGCGCTTGCCGGCGACGGCGGCGATGGCGGTCTCGACCGCCTCCTCGCCCACCTTCTGGGCGATCTTCTCGGTTCCCTGCTGCAGGCGCTTGGCGACATAGGACTGCGCCGGATCGGCCGTCCGCCGGCCCTCGATCACCTTGTAAAGCCGGTCGATCACATCGTCCGGCCGGGCTTCAGCACCAATCATTCCTTCCCCGATCCTTCGTCTTCCGGGACGCTTTCCAGCCTGCGCACGGGTACGCCCACAGCCCGCATATGGGCCTTGCACTCGCCGATGGAATGAGTCCCGAAGTGGAAGATCGACGCGGCGAGCACGGCGCTCGCATGACCGTCGCGAATACCCTCCGCCATGTGGTCCAAGGTCCCGACGCCGCCCGAGGCGATGACGGGAACCCGCAAGGCATCGGACACCGCGCGGGTCAGCGCGATGTCGAAGCCGCTCTTGGTACCGTCGCGGTCCATGGAGGTCAGCAGGATTTCGCCGGCACCATAGCTCTGCATGCGCTCGGCCCAGGCCACCGCGTCGAGACCGGTCGCCTTGCGCCCGCCATGGGTGAAGACTTCGTAACGGTCTGGACCGGCTGCCTTGGCATCGATCGCGACGACGATGCACTGCGAGCCGAACTTCTCCGCCGCCTCGCGCACCAGCGCCGGCCGATTGACCGCGGCGGTGTTGATCGAAACCTTGTCGGCACCGGCCAAGAGCAGCTTGCGGATGTCGTCCAGCGATCGCACGCCGCCGCCGACGGTGAGCGGCATGAAGCATTGTTCAGCGGTTCCGGCGACGACGTCGTAGATGATGTCGCGCTCGTCGCTGGAAGCGGTGATGTCGAGGAAGCAAAGCTCGTCTGCACCCTGGGCGTCGTAGATGCGCGCCTGCTCTACCGGATCGCCGGCATCGATCAGATCGACGAAGTTGATGCCTTTCACGACGCGACCACCGGTCACGTCCAGGCAGGGAATGACCCGGGCCTTCAACATGTCATGCTGTTGCCAACAGGGCGCGGGCTTCGGCGGGATCGAGGCTGCCGTCATAGAGCGCGCGACCCGAGATCACGCCGGCGATCCCCGAGCCCTCGACCGCTTTCAGCGCGGCCAGGTCTTCGATCCTGCTCACGCCCCCCGACGCGATGACCGGGGTCGTCAGCGCCTCCGCCAAGGTGGCGGTCGCCTCCACGTTCGGCCCCTCCATGGTGCCGTCGCGAGAGATGTCGGTGTAGATGATCGCCGCGACGCCCGCGTCCTCGAACCGGAGTGCGAGGTCGAGCGCGGCGACTGTCGACTGTTCCGCCCAGCCGGAGACCGCGACCTGACCGTGGCGGGCGTCTATGCCGACTGCGATACGCCCCGGATAGTTGCGGCAGGCCTCGCGCACCAGGTCGGGATCGCGCAGCGCCACCGTGCCCAGCACCACCCGCGCGACGCGACGGTCCAGCCAGTGCGCAATGTGGTCGAGCGAGCGGATGCCGCCGCCGAGTTGCACCGACAGGCCGGTTTCGGCGAGCACGGCTTCGATTGCCTCGGTATTGACCGACCGGCCGGCAAACGCGCCGTCCAGATCGACCATGTGCAGCCATTCGAAGCCGATCGCCTCGAACGCGCGGGCCTGTTCAGCGGGGTTGTCGTTGAACACCGTCGCGCGTTCCATGTCGCCCTGGAACAGGCGCACGCAGCGGCCTTCCTTCAGGTCGATTGCGGGATAGAGAATCATTGCGGCGGATCGAGGTCCTTGTAATAGAAGTGACCGGCGATCGTCGTGCCGTTCACCAATGCATAACGGCTGAGCGTACCCCAACGGACATAGCCGTTGGATTCATAGAGATTGATCGCCGCTTCCTGGGTATCGCGGACATCCAGGCGGATGACCGAGAACCCGGCGCGTCGCGCCGCCTCTTCCGCCGCCTCCAGAAGCGCGCGCGCCAGACCGTGACCGCGCGCCCATGGAGCGACGAAATGGGTATCGATCTCGGCGGCGAAGGCGCCGGCCTCGTTGTTGGGAGCCGGCTTCACCAGCTGCACCGATCCCACCACGGTCCCGTTGAGGCGGCCGAGAAACAGGAGCCGCTGCGGCACCAGCAGGACGCCCCGCCAATAGGCGGCGAGCCGGAACTTCTCCGGCGGGCGTACCCAGTCGAAGCCGATGCCTTCGCGGATGGCGTCGGCGGTCGCCTCGCACAGGTCGTCGAGGTCGTTTTCCGGCAGCTCTTCGGCCTGCTCGACAGCGATCGCCATCAGGGCCGCCAGCGCAGGAAGTTCTCGATCAGATGCAGGCCGACCGCCTGGCTCTTCTCGGGATGGAACTGGGTTCCGACCATGTTGTCGCGCCCGACGACGGCCGAAACCGGGCCGCCATAGTCGACCGTGGCGAGCACATCCCCCGGATTGGCGCAGACGAGGTGATAGCTGTGGACGAAATAGGCATGCTGCCCCGTCTCGATTCCGGCGAGGACCGGATGGGACCTAGCGGCGACCGTCAGATCGTTCCACCCCATATGCGGCACCTTCAAATCGCTGTCCGCCGGCAGGTCGAACGGTACGACTTCCCCCGCGATCCAGTCGAGCCCCGGATGGACCCCGTATTCCAGGCCACGGGTCGCCATCAACTGCATGCCGACGCAGATGCCGAGGAAGGGACGCCCGCGCGCCAGGACCGCTTCGGCTAACGCATCATGCATGCCAGGGACGGCTTCGAGCCCCGCCATGCAGTCGGCGAAGGCCCCGACGCCCGGCAGGACCACATGGGACGCGCTTGTCAGGCTGTCGGCGTCGGCGGTAACGACGACGTCGAAGTCGGGTGAAACCAGGGCTGCGCTGCGCTCGAATGCCTTCGCGGCGGAGCGCAGATTGCCCGATCCGTAATCAATGATGACCGCTTTCATGATGTCGCGACGGTTTGCCGGCTGCTGGGATGCCTCGCCGGCCAGCGGTCGAAGAACCGCCGCTCGGCTGCTTCGCGCCCTTCGCCCTGAACGATGGCGATCTGCCGCCAGCCGCGCCGTTCGAGGCTCGATCGATACCAGTCATTGCCCCACAGCCCGGCGGAGAACGCCATGGCGGCCATCAGCGTGAAGATCGTGAAGTCTTCGAGACCGATCGCCGCACCGATTCGCGGCACGGTGAAGCCGGCGACGACATAGAGGACAGCCCATAACCACACGCCTCTGGCCAGAAGCCACAGCGCACCCAGCAGGAACGCCCACCAGTTGAAGCCTTCCCGGACCAGGACAGCGTCGGCCGGCGCCTTCGGCGGCGGCTGCATGTACACGGTGTAGATCGCCATCGCGTCAGGCCAGCGAGCCGCCGAGGACTCCCTTGGTCGACGGAACTTCGCCGGCAGCCCGGGGATCGATGGCGATGGCCTGTCTCAGCGCCCGCGCCAGTCCCTTGTAGCAGGACTCGACGATGTGGTGGTTGTTCTCGCCATATAGGTTCTCGACATGCAGCGTAACGCCGGCCATCTGCGCGAACGCCTGAAACCATTCGCGGAACAGTTCGGTATCCATGTCGCCGAGCTTCGGTCGGGTGAAATTCACCTTCCAGACCAGGTAAGGCCGGTTCGACAGGTCCAGCGCCACGCGGGTCAGGGTCTCATCCATCGGGATCAGAGCCGAGCCGTAGCGGACGATGCCCTTTCGGTCGCCCAGTGCCTGCGCCACCGCAGTACCGATCGCGAGACCGGTGTCCTCGGTGGTGTGGTGGCCGTCGATGTGAAGGTCGCCCTTCGCCTGCACGCTCAGATCGATCAGGCTGTGGCGTGACAGCTGATCCAGCATGTGGTCGAGAAAGCCGATCCCGGTGTCGATTTCGCGCACACCGGTGCCGTCCAGTCCCACCCGGACCTTGATCTGCGTTTCCTTGGTATTGCGCTCGATCGTGGCTTCGCGCATGCCGAAACCTCGTTGGTTCGTCCGACGCAGATAGAGCGCCGTGCGTCTTCTAGCAAGAAGCCCGCCGTGGCGCTAGCGGCCTCCCCTCGGTGTGCCCGGTTGTCCGCACCTAACGCTCGCCATGCTCTTCCGCCCGGGCGGCGATCAGCAGACGGTTATGGGTCTGGACGGCATCCTGCAGGCGCAGGACACCGATCATCACCCGGGTGCGTCGATCGACGACCACCGGCAAGCGGTCGACGCCGGCTTGGCGGAGGCGTTGGATTGCGCTCTCCAACGTTTCATCGCTGGCGATCACGTTCTTGAGCCGTCGCGAGGCATCGACCGCGCGGGAGCGGGTGTCGGAGTCGGGACGGAAGATGGCCGGACCGACATCCGAGAACTCGACCTCGCCGATCACCACACCCTCCTGGTCCAGGACATAGACCTCGGGCTGTGCCGCCTCGCGGAACATCTCGGTCAATTGCTTGAAGGGCGCTTCCGCCTGGATCGACCGGAAGGACTCGACCATCACTTCCGTGACCGGAACGCTCCTCAGCAGCGCTGCCTCCCGCGCGGCGTCGATGGCGATCCCGCGCTGGGCCAGTTGCCGGGTAAAGAAGGAATGACCATAGAGCTGCCGCGTGATGAGGGACGACAGCGACACCGCCACCATCACCGCGATCGTCAGCTTATAGTCGCCGGTCAGTTCGAAGATGATCAGCATGGTCGATATCGGGGCGCCGAGCACCGCGCCCGCGACTGTACCCATACCGACCAGCGCGTAGGCATTCTGCATCGCGCCGACACCGGGGAAGACCGCCGCCGCTACCGCGCCGAAAGCGCTGCCCACCAGCGCACCGATGCAAAGGGCCGGCGAGAAGACGCCACCCGCGAAGCCGCTGCCCAGGCTTATCGCGCTCGCGAGGGCCTTCGCGGCCGCCAGCGTGAGCGCGAGCTCGACCGGGAATGCGTTCTTCAGCGCCAGGTCCGTCGTTTCGTAGCCGACACCGATCACCTGGGGAAACAGGATGGCGATTCCGCCCACCAGCAGCCCGCCGATCCCCGGCCGGACCCATTGGGGAACGGGGATGCGGCCGAATCCGCGCTGCACCAGCATCGTTCCGCTGATGAAGGCGATGGCGACCCCGGCTGAAACGATGCCGAGGATGGCGAAGGCCGGGATCTCCGAAAAGGAGGCGATTTCGGTACCGGTGATCTGGAAGGCCGGAAAGTCGCCGATATGGATGCGCGTGATCACCGTGCCGACAACCGATGCGATCACCACCGGCGCGAAGGCACCCAGGCCGTAATGGCCGACGACCACTTCGAGAGCGAAGAACACGCCCGCGATCGGCGCGTTGAACGAGGCGGCGACAGCGGATGCGACGCCGCAGCCGAACACGGTGAGCGTTGCCGAAGAGCGGAGCCGGAGCTTCAGCGCCACCGCAGACGCAAGGCTGGCGCCGAGATGCACGACCGGGCCTTCCCGGCCGACCGAGGCACCTGCCCCCAGCGCAAGGGCGCTGGTCAACGCGGCGGATAAGCCCTCTTTCAGCGGGATACGGCCGCTGCGCAGATGACAGGCGATCATCACGTCCGGCACCCCTTGGGGGCGGCCGCCGGGAAGCAGGTAACGAATCAGCAGACCGACGACCAGTCCGCCCGCCGCCGGCGCCAGCAGCAGATGCCACCACGCAAGGTTTCCCGCCATCGCCAGGACGTGCTCGCTGCCCGACCCGTAGACGAAGAACTGAAATCCGTCGATGAGCTTGCGAAAGGCCAGCGATCCGTAACCGCCGAGAGCGCCGATCAACACGGCCAGCACCGTCAGCGACATCTGTTCGCCGGCGAGCGCCTGCGCCGCCTTGCTTCGGAGGGTGGCGAAGGAGAGACGACGCGACGGACCGGTCACAGGCGGGCCCTCGCCGGCCTCAACACGGGGTTGCCGTCATTCCCGGCCACGCGTCTGCCACCATTGTCATGGAGGCAGAGTAAGGGTAATCCCCGGTCGGTCGAAAGCGGTGCGTCCGCCTAGGTGGCGGGGCTGCTGCGGCGGTCGGGGAACGGTGCGAACGGAAACGGACGCGTGTCGGTGCCGAACGTCAGGAAGGCGACGATGTCGAGCAGCCAAGCGGCCAAGTTGCGCGAGAAGGACTTGAGCTGCGCATTCGGCTGGCGGTCGATCAGCATGAAGACGAGTTGCAGCGCGGCGAGTACGAAGACGCCCCACAAGGCGACATAGGCGGCGAAGCCGAACGCTACCATCAGGAGGCCGCGCTTAACGAGGCTTCCGCTGCCGGCGGTCGGGATTTCCTGATCGGTCGTAGTCATGAAGCCATCCTCACGTAAGAGGACTCTCATTTTGGGACTCCCGCCCGCGGTTCAAGCCGAGTCTCGGGCGCGCGACCGATCCGCGATCAAAGTCCCATCGTCCGGCTCAACCCCTGCGGGCGCGGAAGGCCGGCATGCGCCGCCACCGCCGCGTCGAGGCGGGCGCGGACGTCGTCCGGCATCGGTGCGCTGCGTCGGGCGCCGAGGTCGACATGGAGCAGCATCAGTTCGTTGGTCGCCGCGAGATAGCCATCGTGGTCATGGAACATACGGTGGCAAAGGTGCAGCCGCTTGGCGTCGGCGCCCAGCATCTGAGTCTCGATCCGTAGCAGATCGCCTTCAAGCACCTCACGGGCGTAGGTCACATGGGCCTCGACCACGAAAATCGATTGGTTCGTCCGCTTCGTATAGGCTTCGTCGATGCCGAGCCAGCCCGCCAGAGCGTCGCTGGCATGATCGAAGACCAGCAGGTAGTAGGCCACGTTCATGTGGCCGTTGTAGTCGATCCACGCCGGTTGGACGGTTTCCCGATGCAGGATGAGGGGAGCGTCGACGGTCGTTTGTCCAGTCATCGCGCGATGATAGCCGGCATGCGCCGGGCTGGGAACGGATCCGCCGCCGGAACGCCTTGAGCCCTGTGCATGGCGCGCTTAGATTGCGGAAAACCCGCTATCTCGCCCAGGAGAGTCCCGATGAATGTTGCGCCGTTGGTCAAGAGCCGCCTCGAACCCGAGAGCGGGTTGATCGAGGCATTGCGCAGTCTGGTCGGTGACCGCCTGTCGACCTCGGCGGCAGTGCGCGAGCAGCACGGCAAGGATGAGTCCTACCACAAGCCCTATAGCCCGGATGCGGTGGTGTTCGCCGAGAGCACCGAGGAAGTGAGCGAGATCGTCAAGCTGTGCGCTAAGCACAAAGTGCCGGTGATTCCTTATGGCACCGGCACCTCGCTCGAAGGGCATGTGGCGGCGCTGGAAGGCGGGATCTGCATCGACGTCGGGAACATGAAACAGATCGTCGAGGTCAACGTAGAGGATCTCGACTGCACGGTTCAGGCGGGTGTGACGCGAAAGCAGCTCAACGAGTACCTTCGCGATACAGGCCTGTTCTTCCCCGTCGATCCCGGCGCTGACGCTTCCCTTGGCGGAATGGCCTCGACCCGTGCGTCCGGCACCAATGCCGTCCGCTATGGGACGATGCGGGAGAACGTGCTGTCGCTCACCGTGGTGCTGTCGGATGGCCGCATTATCCGGACGGCTCGGCGCAGCCGCAAGTCGGCGGCGGGCTACGACCTTACCCGCCTGTTCGTGGGCTCCGAGGGGACGCTCGGCGTCATCACCGAAGTCACGGTCCGCCTCTACGGCATCCCCGAAGCGATGTCGGCCGCGGTCTGTTCCTTTCCGACCATCGAGGACGCGGTCAACACGACCATCCTCACCATTCAGTCGGGAATCCCGGTCGCCCGAATCGAGCTCCTGGACGATGTCTCGATGGACGGAATCAATAAGTTCGAGAAGGCGGACTATCCCGTCGCCCACACCCTGTTCTTCGAATTCCACGGGACCGAGGCGGGCGTGGTCGAACAGGCGAAGATGGTTCAGGGGATCGCCAGCGACTTCGGCGGCAGTGATTTCCAGTGGGCGACCAAGACCGAGGACCGGACCAAGCTGTGGCAGGCACGCCATGACGTCTACTACGCGATGATGGCGCTCCGGCCCGGCTCCAAGGGGCTGGTGACCGATGTGTGCGTGCCGGTTTCGCGCCTTGCCGAATGCATCACCGCGACCAAGGCCGATATCGATGCGTCCAGCCTGATCGCGCCCATCGCCGGCCATGTGGGTGACGGGAACTTCCACATCGCCTACCTGGTCGATCCGGACAATCAGGCGGAAATCGATGAAGCCGCGGCCCTTCACGACCGTTTGGTCATGCGGGCTCTGGCTATGGACGGCACCTGCACCGGCGAGCACGGGGTCGGCTATGGGAAGATCGACTTCCTTAATGCGGAACTCGGCGAAGGCGTCTCGGTGATGCGTTCGATCAAGATGGCGCTGGATCCCGACAACATCATGAACCCGGGCAAAATCGTCCGCGTCTAGGGTCGCCCCACACTCCCATAGGATCGAGAACCCGGGCGCCCACGTCTCCGTTTCTCCAGCGAACGTGCAATTCGCTGGAGAAACCGAAATGCAGGACTTGAACGGATACCGGGTGGCGATTCTGGCCACCGACGGGTACGAGCGAAGTGAACTGATGACGCCCCGCGGAACGTTCCGCGAAGCCGGCGCGGCCGTTGACGTTGTCTCGCCGAAATCCGGCGAGATCAGGTCGTGGGACCAAACCGATTGGGGTGACACCGTACCGGTCGACCGCGACGTTGCCGGTGCCTCGGTGGACGACTATGACGTTCTGGTGCTACCGGGCGGCCAGATCAATCCGGACAAGCTTCGCCTGGAGCCGAAGGCGGTCGGATTCGTCGCCGATTTCGCAGCAACGGGCAAACCTCTCGCCGCGATCTGCCACGGGCCTTGGATGCTGGTCGAGGCTGATGTGATTCGGGGCAGGGCCGTGACCTCCTATCCGTCCATTCGGACCGACCTCGTCAATGCCGGGGCGGAGTGGACGGATCAGCCGGTGGTGACGGACGGGACCCTGATCACCAGCCGCAATCCAGGCGATCTCGCCGCTTTCTGCGCGGCGATCGCCGATGCGGTCACTGAATCGGCCGCGGTCAAGCGGTCGGCGTAGCGGATTCCGCGCCGTCCGGCGGCTGGCTGAAGAAGGCGTCGTGAAGGGCACTGGTAACGGCGATCAGCTCGCTCTGAATCCAGTCGTTGGTTTCATGCAGGCCGCGGGCGACGACGTCTTCGATCGTTTCCCGCGTCAGCCACTGGTCGAGGAACTGCAGGCGCTTCACCGCTTCTTCGCCCACTGCCAGGCCGAATCTGAACCGCAGCTTGGTCAGCGTCGCCGTCGCATCTGCGACGGCGGCACTGACGGAGCGCGGAAAGTCGCCGTTGAACAGCAGGAAGCTCGAAACCCGTGTCGGCGACATGCCGCTCGGATTGATTCGGCGGAAGGCATGGTACGCCGCGGCCGAGCGCAGGACGGCGTTCCACTGGCTGACGTCGAGCGGCGAACCGACATAATCCGGTGACGGCAGAAGCAGGTGGTACTTCACGTCGACGAGGCGGGTCATCTGGTCCGCGCGCTCGATCAGCTTGCCGAGCTGATAGAAGTACCAGCCGGAGTCACGGTAATAGGTCCCCTCGGTGATTCCGGTGTGGGTCTGGCACGCTTCCTTGATAAAGGCGCAGAGCCGGTTCAGGTTGGGCTCGGCGATCGCGTTCTTGGTCAGGCCCCGAAGCTCCGAATAGAACATGTTGAGCTGCGTCCACATCTCTGTGGAAATCAGGGGGCGTAGCGCTCGCGCATTCTCCCGTGCCATGCGGATGGTGGCGACGATCGAGCCGGGGTTCTCGGTATCGAGAACGTAGAAATGCAGGACGGTCTCGGCGTTCAGCGCGCGGCCGGTCTCGGCGAAACGCTCTTCGTCCGCGTAAAGCTTGACGATGGTTTCCCAGTTCTGGCTGCCCTGCCCGTCGCGCGAGAAGGTCTCGTTGACGTCGAGGATGCGGGCCAGGTTTTCGGCGCGCTCCATCTGGCGCGCCATCCAGAACAAAGCCTCGGCGTGGCGGGCGAGAAGGTCAGCCAAGGACCCAGGTATCCTTCGAACCGCCGCCTTGCGACGAGTTGACGATCATCGACCCGCGTTTCAGCGCGACCCGCGACAGCCCCCCCGGCAGGACCCAGGTTTCCCGGCCGGTGACGGCGAAGGGGCGTAGATCGACATGACGCGGTTCCACGCCCCGTGCCACCAGGGTGGGACTGACCGACAGGCGCACCATCGGCTGGCTGATGTAGTTGGTGGGATCGGCCTTCAGCCGGTCCCGGCACACCTTGAGTTCCGCCTTGGACGCACGCGGTCCGATGGTGATGCCGTACCCGCCCGACTCGCCGACCGGCTTCACAACGAGTTCGCTCAAATGATCGAGCGTGTAACGGAGGCCGTCGGTTTCCCGGCAAAGATGGGTGTCGACGTTGGGCAGGATCGCGTCCTCGCCCAGGAAATACTGAATGACACGCGGCATATAGGCGTAGACCGCCTTGTCGTCGGCGAAGCCGGTGCCGACGCCGTTGGCGATGGCGACGTTCCCCTTGCGATAGGCGCGCATCAGCCCTTTGGCGCCCAGCACGCTATCGGGTTGAAACACTTCCGGGTCGAGGAATTCGTCGTTGATGCGACGGTAGATCACGTGGCCCGGCGACAGCCCGCCGATCGTCTTCATGTACACCCGGTCGTCCTCGACGACGAGGTCGCGGCCTTCGACCAGCGGTACGCCCATCTCGCGGGCGAGGAAAATGTGCTCGAAGTAGGCGGAGTTGTAGACGCCGGGTGTCAGCAGGACGACCTGTGGGTCGGTCACCTCGGGCGGCGCCATCTCCGCCAGTGCTTCGCCCAGCCTTTGGCCGTAGTTGGAAACCGGGCGCACGGCGGCACTGTGCATGAGGTCGGGGAACGCCCGCTGCATGAGGTGCCGGTTCTCGACCACGTAGGACACGCCGGAAGGGGCGCGGGCATTGTCTTCCAGGACCCGAAAGACGCCTTCGTCGTCCCGGACCAGATCGATCCCGCAGACATGGCAATAGTTGCGGAAAGGCACGTCGATGCCCTGCATTTCAGGGCGGAAATGCTTGCTGCCAAGGATCAGCTCGGCCGGGATGACGCCGTCCTTGATGATCTTCTGATCGTGATAGACGTCCCAGATCAGGGCGTTCAGCGCGGCGACCCGCTGCACCACCCCGCGCTCGACGACGTCCCACTCGGCCGCGGACAGCACACGCGGAATGACGTCGAACGGCAGGATGCGGTCGATCTGATCCTTCTCCGTATAGACGGTGAAGGTGATGCCGAGATTGTAGAGCTCGCGCTCCGCATACTGGGCGCGGCGTTTCAGATCCCTGATCGTGAAGCGGTCAAGCCGTTCGACCAATGCCTCGCGGCCAGGCGCCGGACCCGGGCCGTGACCGAACATCTCGCAGAAAAAACCGCCCGGATCGTACTTGGCGAGCAGCCCCGCCAAATCGGCAGTCGTCATAGGCCTCCGAACCTCGCAGGGGCACTTACGGCTAACCTGTTGAAGTCTAACACAGCCGTATGGCCGATGCGAAGCGGCGGTTCAGCTTGCCTCCGCTCGCTCCAGGGACTCGGCAGGGATGACGTCGACGCCCACCTTCATGGTATGCGCCCCGCCACCCAGGATGACGCCGTTCACCGGGCTGACGTCGCCGTAGTCGCGGCCCCAGGCGAAGGCGACATGCTCTTCGCCCGGAATCATGTCGTTGGTGGGATCGAGATCGAGCCAGCCGAAATCGGGTATCCAGACCGAGACCCAGGCGTGCGAGGCGTCCACCCCCATCAGCTTTTCCGTGCCTGCCGGAGGCTTGGTCATCAGATAGCCGCTGACATAGCGTGCCGACAGGCCGAGGCTTCTCAGGCAGGCGATCTGCAGATGCGCGAAGTCCTGACACACGCCATGGCGGTTGGCGAACACCTCGTCCACCGGGGTCGAGACCTCGGTCGCCGAATCGTCGAACTTGAAGTCGTGGAAAATCCGTGACGTGAGCTCGACCGCCGCCTCGGCCAACGGCCGGCCGACGGGGAACGACTCGCGTGCGTATTCTCCAACCGCGGGTCCCGCCAGCGTGTGGGGTGAATCGAAGGCGAACTGAAAGCGCTCCAACCCCTCGGATGTCGTGTCGGCCGCCATTCTGGCGTAGACCGCGTCCCACGGGACGACATGCGTCTTCGGGTCGGGACGTGGCGGCGCCGTCACTTCCATCACGCTGCGGGCATGGATCTCCAGCTGGTCGTGGGGCTCCTGGATAGTCATGAAGGTGACCGGATTGCCGAAATAGTCCCGGTCGCTCAGGCTGATCCCCGGCGTCGGAACGACCATCACCGCATGGCGGTGGCAGTGCTGGTTCGGCATCCGACGCGGCGCGAGATGCAGCACGTGATGCGAGATCGCCACCGGCTGGCCGTACTCGTAGTCGGTGCGATGACTGACGGTGAAGATCATAGCGACAGCCCCCGTCGGTAGAGGTCGTCCAGATCCGAATTGCCGACATGACTGAAATAGGCGCTGGCGATCGAGTCCGACAAGAGCGGCATGTCGGCGGCGAGCCGCGACAGCAGCTCGTCGAGATCGGTTCGCCGGCCGTGCTCGTCGGCCTTGCAGAGGGCACGGAAATCCGCCAGCCGCAGGGCGGCCTGGGTGGCGGTCACCACCCGGCGATGGCCGGTCAGGATCGGCTGGTCGTCCTCGCGCGGCAAAGCCGCGATGTGCTCGGCGATGGCGGTGATCTGGAAGCCGACCGAACGGGGGTTGGTTTCGTCGATCAGCAGCAGATCGAGCACCGCCGCGAGCTGCGGCGTCGAGAAATAGCGCGAACGGTAGGTCATGAAGCTGTCCGCGAGCTCCAGGATCAGCTCCAAACGACCGTCGGCCTCGGGATCGCCTTCGGCGAGCAGGATGCGGATCAGCTCGATCGTGTGCCCGGCACGTTCCAGTCGCCGGCCGAGATCGAGAACGCGCCAGCCCATGTTGCGCGTCATGTTCTCCATTTCCATGCCGCTGAACGCGCTGAGCGTGCGGAGCGAATCGTTCAGCAGCTCCAGCGTCGCGGCGACGTCGAGCACCGCCGGGGGCTGTTCCCATGCGCGGTCGAGTTGGAAGCGGTTGAGGGTCCGCCAAGCATCGAGTGACAGGCGGTCGCGCACCAATGACGCTGTCCGCTGCAGGTGGTCGAGATTGCTGCGCAGGCTGAAAAACGCCTGACGGTCGTAGAGCCAGTGGGTGAGCTGCTGCTCCATCGATGCGACATCGACCTCATGCGGCGCGTCGTCGTGTTCGCCGTTTCCTTCCTCCGACAGCATACGGAGGATACGGTCGAGCGCCGACCAGCTGTCGCCGGGCATGACGTCTTCCGCCAGACGCGTGGCGACGCCGCGAAGAAGGCGCAAGGTCCCTTCTGCGCGTTCGGCATAACGCCCGAGCCAGAACAGGTTGTCGGCGGCCCGGCTCGGCAGGGCGGTGCCGCTTCGCCTCAACTGGACGGCCTGATCGCCCGACCTCAGCATGCTGAAGGTGCTGACCGGGCCGCTGGAAAGGACCCAGGTGTCCTTGCTGCCGTCACCGCGCTGCATGGAGACGGCGCGGGCGTCGTCCGACGAGGAAACGCGGGTCAGCCCGCCCGGCATGACGACATAGCCATTCGGTCCGGCGGCGACATACATCCGCAGCGCCATGGGCGCAGGCTGCAGTCCGCCGTCACGCCAAACCGGCGCCGTCGACAGTGCCACCAGTTCCTGCCCGATATAGTCGTAGCCGCGTACGGCCATGCGTGCGGCGAGCGCCGCACGCTCCTTGGCGCTCATATCGGCACCGATCATCGATTCGTCCGGCGATGCCAGCATCGACCGGTTCTGGAACGTCGGGTTAATCACCAGCGAATCGAGGTTATCGAGGACATAGGCGCGCGCGTCCTCTTGCCCGCACCACCACGTGGCGATGCAGGGGATGTGCAGATCCTCGCCCAGAATCTCCCGGCAGAGATTGGGCAGGAAACCCATCAGCGCCTCGTTTTCGACCAGCCCGCTTCCCAGGGCGTTGGCGATGACGACGTTGCCCGCCTTCACCGCCCGGACCAGACCGGCCACGCCGACCAGCGAATCGGCTCGGAGCTCCAGTGGATCGCAGAACTCGGAATCGAGGCGTCGCAGGATGAGGTCGACCGGTTTCAGGCCGTCGAGCGTCTTCAGGAACACATGATCGTCGCGAACCGTGAGGTCGGCACCTTCGACGAGGGTGAAACCCAGATAGCGGGCGAGATAGGCGTGCTCGAAATAGGTTTCGTTGAACGGTCCCGGCGTCAGCAGCACCGCCCGCGGCTCGTCGCGCTCGGGCAGGGCCAGCAGTGCGTCGCGGAATGACCGGAAGAACGAGGCCAGACGCTCCACCCGGCAGTCGCGGAACAGCTCCGGCAAGCTCCGGGAGAGGATGATTCGGTTCTCCAGCGCATATCCCGCCCCGGAGGGCGCTTGAGCCCGATCGTTCAGCACCCACCAGCGGCCGTCCGGTGCCCGCGCCAAGTCGGCGGCATAGATGTGCAGATAGGTGCCGTCCGGGACTTCCATCCCATGGCAGGCACGCAGGAACTGAGGATTTCCCAGCACCAGAGCCGCCGGCAGCTTGCCTTCGGTCAACAGCCGCTGAGGCCCATAGAGATCCGCGAGGATACGGTTCAGCAGCGTGGCCCGCTGAATGAGGCCCGCTTCGAGAAAGTCGCGTTCCTCCTGGGAGATCAGGAGTGGAACGGCATCGAGTTCCCACGGGCGCGCCATTCCCCGTGGGTCGCCGTAAACGTTGTACGTGATGCCGTTTTCATGGATCAGCCGCTGCGCGGTGTCCCACCGCCGGGTGAGTTCGGCTTCGGCGAGGCTCTCCAGCCCGGTCAGGAATCGGCGCCAATGCGGACGGATCGAGCCGTCCGCGGCCATCATCTCGTCATAGACCCCCGGCGTGGGCGTATACCCACGGGTCAAGGCGCTGAGCGAAAGGTTCGACGAGGGTGTTGCGGGCGTCACGGTGCGCACCCATCAAAAGGGAACGAACAGGTACACATGCTGGCACGGAGGCCTTACCGAAGCCTTTCGATGCGATGCCGCGCCGCGCCCGCATTTTAGATCACGGAACCTGCTGCCGCGCTAGAGCAACCTTGGCTCGGTCGCTCCCGCCCGATCCGCGATAAGTTATCGCCGATCAGTGCGTTAGCGCCGCGCGCCACTCCCGTTCGGATACGGCTCGTCCTATGTCCGCCGCAGGTCGAGAGTCAGCGGGAATTCGGGGTTCGGCGCCTCCGGCGGCACGACGAGACGGCCGGGCGTGTGGCCGAAATCGTAGAAGCGCGCGCGGCGTCTGCTCTCCGCCTCATAGGCATTGACCGGGAAGGTGTCGAAAGCACGGCCGCCGGGATGGGAAACATGATAGGTGCAGCCGCCCATCGACCGCTGGCTCCACGAATCGACGATCTCGAACACCAAGGGGGCATGCACGCCGATCGTGGGGTGAAGGCAAGCCGCCGGTTGCCACGCCCTGAAGCGGACGCCGGCCACGAACTCGCCCTTCAGCCCCGTCGCGCGCAGCGGCAGCCGATGTCCGTTGCACGTGACGACATGGCGGCCCTCGACCATACCGGACATGCGGACCTCGATTCGTTCCAGCGAGGAATCGACGTAACGGACCGTGCCGCCGATGGCGCCTTCCTCGCCCATGACATGCCAGGGTTCCAGCGCTTGCCGCAGCTCCATGGTCACGTCCTGATAGGTGACCTTGCCGTAGACGGGGAAACGGAACTCGAAATGCGGGGCGAACCAGGCATCATCGAACGGATAGCCCGCCTCGCGCATCTCCGCGATGACGTCTCGGAAATCGGCCCAGACGAAATGCGGCAGCATGAAGCGGTCATGCAGGGTGGTGCCCCAGCGGACCAGCGGTCCGTGATAGGGCTCGCGCCAGAACCGGGCGATCAGAGCCCGGAGCAGAAGCTGCTGAGTGAGGCTCATCTGGGCATGAGGCGGCATTTCGAACGCCCGGAACTCGACCAGCCCCAGACGGCCCGTCGGCCCGTCCGGCGAATACAGCTTGTCGATGCAGATCTCGCTCCGGTGGGTGTTGCCGGTGACGTCGATCAGCAGGTTGCGCAGCACCCGGTCGACCAGCCACGGCGGAGGGGACGCGCCGACACCGGGGTCCGGAATCTGGCGGAACGCGAGTTCCAGCTCATAGAGCGTGTCGTTGCGGGCTTCGTCGATCCGCGGCGCCTGGCTGGTCGGCCCGATAAAGAGGCCCGAGAACAGGAACGACAGCGACGGATGGTTCTGCCAATAAGCGATCAGGCTGCGCAGAAGGTCCGGACGACGCAGGAACGGACTGTCGCCCGGCGTCGGACCGCCCACGACCACGTGGTTGCCGCCGCCCGTCCCCGAATGGCGGCCATCGAGCATGAATTTCTCGGTCCCCAGGCGGGCGAGATGCGCTTCCTCATAAAGCGCTTCCGTGTGCTCGACCATCTCGCCCCAGCTTCGCGCCGGGTGGATGTTCACCTCGATCACACCGGGGTCGGGCGTCACCTTGATTACGTTGAGCCGCGGGTCCTCCGGCGGACCGTAGCCCTCGATATGGACGGGGGTCCCGAGCTCGGACGCCGTGTCTTCGATGGCGGCGACCAGCTCCACATAGTCGTCCGCGGTCTCCAGCGGCGGCATGAACACGCAGAGACGTCCGTCGCGCGGCTCGATGCTGAGGGCGGTGCGGACCGTCATGTTGGCCGTGGAATCGCCGGCCGAGCCCGGCGCCGTCTGATCGTTCATGAACTGCGGCCGTGGGGCGTCCACCGGCGGTCGGGCACCCGCAAGGTACGGCTGGCGGCGCGGAGATGCCGCCGGCAGCGGAGCGCGCTCCTCGAACGGATCGGCCGGGTAGACATGGGGATAGGCCGCAGGCGGCAGCCACGGCAGCGACCCGAGCGGCAGCCGATAGCCTAGGGGCGAGTCCCCCGGCGACAGCACGACGCGGCCGCGCCGGCTGCTCCAGCGTTCGCTGATCCACTTCCGCCCGTCGCGGGCGTTCCAGCGCTGCAGCGGCAAGGCATAGCCGACGGGGGTATCCAGGCCGCGCTGGAAGACGCGGGCGAGGCGCGTCCGTTCCTCGGCGTCGGACAGCTTCGAATCGAGCGGGTCCACATTCTCCGGCAGCAGGCTTTCGCGGGCGAGGAAATGCCAGGGGTCCTCATAGGCCGGCGCGACGAAGTTGGGGCTCACCTCCAGCCGTTCGGCCAGGCCGGCGGCGAACTGCCGGGCCTGGTCCAGTGTCGGCCGGTATTCCTGACTTTCCCGGGCGATCAGATCGGTATTGCGCCAAAGCGGCCGGCCGTCCCCCCGCCAATAGAGCGCGAAAGCCCAGCGCGGCAAGGTTTCACCCGGATACCATTTCCCCTGTCCGTAATGCAGCACGCCCTCCGGCGCGAAGCGCTGGCGAAGGCGTTTGATCAGGTCGTCCGCGCGCTGCCGCTTCGTGGGTCCGATCGCATCGGTGTTCCATTCCGGCGCATCGACGTCGTCGACCCCGACGAAGGTGGGCTCGCCCCCCATGGTCAGCCTGACGTCGCCGGCCGTGAGCTGCTGGTCGATCGCATGGCCCAGCGCTTCGATCTCCGCCCACTGGTCGTCGCTGTAGGGCTTGGTCACGCGGGGCGTTTCCAGGACCCGCTCGACCGACATGGCGAAGGAGAACCCGACCTCCGCTTCGTCGACGGTGCCGGTGATCGGCGCCGCGCTCTGCGGATCGGGTGAACAGGCCAGCGGGATATGACCTTCGCCGGTCAGAAGACCCGAAGTGGGGTCGAGGCCCACCCAGCCGGCCCCGGGAAGATAGACCTCGGTCCATGCATGGAGGTCAGTGAAATCCTCTGTCGCCCCTTGGGGGCCGTCCAAGGCCTTCACGTCCGGTTCGAGCTGGATCAGGTAGCCGGACACGAAGCGCGCTGCGAGGCCGAGGTTGCGGCAGATCTGGACCAGGAGCCAGGCGCTGTCGCGGCAGGAGCCGCTCTTCAGCGCCAACGTCTGCTCGCAAGGCTGGATCCCCGGCTCCATCCGGATCACATAGGCGACGTCGCCCTGGAGCCTTCGGTTGAGGTCGACCAGAAAATCGATTGTCGACGGGGCTTCACGAGCGACCGTCGACAGCCACGCGGCGAGAAGCGGACCGACGGGCTCCGCCTCCAGATAGGGGGCGAGCTCCTTGCCCAGCACCGGATCGTAGGCGAAGGGTATCGTCTGGGCCGCCGGCTCCAGGAAGAAGTCGAACGGATTGATCACCGTCATCTCGGCAATCAGGTCGACTTCCACGGTGAAGGTGGTGATGGGCTCCGGCACCACGACCCGTGCCTGATAGTTGGCTTGCGGGTCCTGCTGCCAGTTCAGGAAATGATCGGCGGGGGTGATGCGCAGGCTGTAGCTGAGGATCGGCGTCCGGCAATGCGGCGCCGGGCGCAGGCGGATGACCTGCGGCCCCAGCCGGACCCGCCTGTCATAGGTGTAGGAGGTGCGGTGGTTGAGAGCGACGTGAAGTGCCATGGGGGCGACCGATCGAATGGATGGGCGGGAGGCGGCGGGGCGTCGCGATCGGCCCGCTTCAGTCGAGATGGCGGCGGACCAGCTCCGCCACGATCGGCGCGCGGGTCGCTTCCGGTTGCGCGGCGATCGCCTCGGCGACGACGCGCAACTCACGACGCAATCCGTAGACCTGATCCAGCAGCGACAGGATCACGGGCACGGCGCTCTCCTCGATCGCCAAGCGGTGGCGGATGTCGCACAGGAGCTCGACCCGGGCGCAATCGACGTCGCTGAAATAGTATTGGGAGTCCTGCCGCTCCGGCATTACCCAGCGCATTTCCACCCAGCGCAGCAACTCGGTCTCGGTGAGGACGTCGATCGAGGCGATGAGATCCGGCATCGTTCGCATCGTCAGCTACCCATGTGCCGGCGCGGATCATAGTCGGCCGGCGGTTCCCACGATTCGAGGAAGGCCGCGAGTTTCGGATCGGCGGAGTCGGGAAGCACCACTTTCAGGGTCACGTACTGGTCGCCCCGCGTTCCGGAGCGCGGATCGACGATTCCCTTGCCCTTGAGCCGAAGCGTCGTTCCGCTGTTCGATCCCTTGGGCACGGTCATGGTGACCGGGCCGCCGATGGTCGGGACCTCGACCTTGCCGCCGAGCACGGCCTCCTTCAACGTCACCGGAAGGTCCAGGTGGACGTTGTTGTCCTTGCGCTCGAAGTACGGGTGCGGGTCGATGTGAAGCTCCACATAGGCGTCGCCGTTTTCGCCGCCGCCGATACCGGGTCCGCCCTCGCCCTTCAGCCGCAGGGTCTGGCGATCGCGAACGCCGGCCGGAATCTTGACGTCGAGGACCTTGCCGTCCGGCATCGTAACCCGCCGGCTACCGCCGTTGGCGGCTTCCAGGAACCCAACCCGCATGGTGTAGGAAACATCCTGGCCGTGCGCCCGGAACGACCGGCCACCGCCTGCTCGGCCGCCGCCTCCTCCGCCGCGACCGAAGAGATCGGAGAAGATGTCGCCGAGATCGCCGAAATCGGCATACCCTTCACCGCTCGCGTATTTCTGGCCCGCGCCCCCGGTTTCGTAGCTGCGGTAGTACTGTCGCTCGGGCCGTTCCGCGCCCGTCGCGTCAATCTCGCCGCGGTCGAAGCGTCCGCGTTTCTCGGCGTCGCCCAGGATGTCGTAGGCAGCCGAAACCTCCTTGAACTGCTCGGCCGCCTGCGGATTGCCGGGATTGAGATCGGGGTGCAGCTTTTTCGCCAGCGCCCGGTACGCTTTCCGGATGTCTTCGGCGCTGGCCGACTTGTCGACCCCGAGAACTTTATATGGATCGTCCATTTATGTGTCTGTCCGGGTAGCTGCGAAGGTGCGTCGTATGGGCTGCCGCGACCGGTCATTTAGGTACGCGAACCGCCCGGGCTGTACAAGGGGTGCGCCGTTTCCGGCCATGTCTTTGCGGCGGTGTGTCATGCCGAAGACGTTGCTTGAAATGGCTCCAGAAAACCCTTTGTTTACTACTCGGGGAGGACTATTCGTTCCGAGCGGAGAGTGTTTCCAGTCACCTAAACCGATTCGGACGATCGAGTCGAAAATGTATCTTGCTGAACGACGGGGCGATTGATGCTTCCGCCGCCGAGGATTTCTTGCCGAGGAGGACGAAAGCTCTCGCTCGGGCCAAGGGTGGATGCCGTATGAATCCGGGGTCATCGGCTCTTGTGCGCGCTGTGTTTCTCCTGGCGCTTGTCGTCGGACCGGCGAGCACGGGCGATGCGGTTGCCGCGCCCAAGGACGGAACGGTCCTTGACGGTGTCGCCTGCGGGTCGTTGGAGACGGCGGTGCGGTTCGACGACGTCGAACACGCGCTTGGTGTTCCCGGCGGCTTCGGTGACGGGGCGGCGCGCCCCGCCGCGGGTGACTGTGCCCCTGACGAGGCCCTGCGGAGCGAGATCGACACCGGTTCCCAGGGCGCGCCCCTTCTCGACGTCCATGCCCTGGTTCCCGAGGCGACCGCCATGTCGCCAGAGCAGGTCGAACGGTTGCAGACCCTGATCGGTTCGGTACGCGAAGTGCTGGGTATCGACCGGCTGCTTGACCTGATGGCGTCGGACGATGACGAGGTGCTGGTCGACCTTCGCGAAGCCTCGGAGGAGGGGCTCGATACCGGCCTCGAGATCGAGGATCGGTCTCCGGAGGAAATGGAGGAACTCGAAGCCGAGCTCATCGCCCGCGCGCTCGCGAGCGTCTACCGATATCCGGATTCGGCTGCCGCGCTGGCGAACCCCTCACCCCACTACAATCTGTCTGCATACATGTCCAACCTGGACATTCTCGATGGTTCCGCGGCGACGAAGGGCGCGGCCGATACCGGCGGGCGGAACAAGACGATCGTTGAATACCTTCTCGGGCTCCTCGCCCTCGTTCCAAGCAAGATCAGCATCATCCTGTTCGTTGGAACGCTGATTCTGCTGAGGCTTCTTCTGGTCTTTGTCGGGCGTCATAGCCAGCATTGACCGGCGCTCCGCCGATTCACACCCCTACATGTCGTGGTGTTCCAGCCTCGCGGCCGCTGCCGGGCTCGATGACCCGAGATCGCGCCTGTCCAACGCGACCGACTTGATCACCGCATAGACCGGTCGGCCGACGGCAAGTCCCAGCCCGTCGAGCGATCGCCGGGTCAGCCGTGCCAGCAGCACGTCGCCATGGCAGTCCAGGCGCACCTGGACGCCGGCACCTTCGGGCGGGCCGATTTCGGTAATCGTGCCGGGCAGCGTGTTGAGGGCGCTGAACCCTTCAGGGGGCCGGAGGGACAGCATCACGTCGCGGGCGTGAACGTGAACGCGGACCGATCGACCCGCCGGCAGATCGACTTGCGGCACATAGATGGTTCCGGCGGCGGTTCGAAGCGTAGTCAGGGCGAAGTCCTTGTCGTGGGAGACGACTTCCGCCGAGAGAACCGCGCCGCCTTCGAAACTGCTTCCGGCGGGGAAAAGATCGGTTCGCGCCATTACCTCGCCGATCGGCCCCGCCGCGACGACTGTTCCGTCCGTGAGCAGGACCATCGTCGTCGCCAGCCGCACGACCTCGGAAAGGGCATGGCTGACATAGACCACCGGCACGCCGATCTCGTCCCGCAGCCGCTCGATATAGGGAAGGATCTCTTCCTTGCGTTTGCTGTCGAGCGAAGCGAGGGGCTCGTCCATCAGCAGAAGCCGCGGGCTGCTGAGGAGCGCGCGGCCGATGGCGACACGCTGCTTTTCGCCGCCCGACAGTGTCGCCGGCCGGCGCTGAAGCAACTCGCCGATGCCCAGCATCTCGACCAGTGCGTCGAAGCGGGCATAGCGTTCTCCATGCGGCGTGAACCACTGCCCGTAAAGCAGGTTCTGCCGTACCGACATATGGGGAAACAGGCGGCCTTCCTGGAAAACGTAGCCGATCCGCCGCTTTGCCGGCAAAAGGTTGATGCGGGCATCCGAATCGAACAGCACCCGGCCATCGATGGCGATGCGGCCGCGGTCGGGCCGCAGCAGGCCGCCGATCATATTGATGATCGAGCTTTTCCCGGCGCCCGAGCGGCCGAACAGGACCGTAAGGCCACCTTCCGACCGGAACGTCGCAGCGAGATGGAAGTCGCCCAACCGCCGCTCGACATCGACTTCAAGCATTAGCACCGTGGAGTTTTCGTGCGGCGCGGCGGGCGAGGATTTCGGAGGCGACCAGGGCCAGCATCGACACCGTCACGGCGATGACGGTCAGGCGCGTTGCCGCGCCTTCGCTGCCCGGCACCTGGAGAAAGCTGTAGATGGCGATCGGCAGGGTGCGGGTTTCGCCCGGAATGTTCGAGACGAAGGTGATCGTCGCGCCGAACTCACCCAGCCCCTTGGCAAAGGACAGGATGGTACCGGCGATCAGGCCCGGGACGATCAGCGGCAGGGTGATGGTGACGAAGACGAAGAAGCGGTTGGCACCCAAGGTTGCCGCCGCCGACTCCAGACGCCAGTCGACGGATTCGAGCGACAGGCGGATGGCACGAACCATCAGCGGAAAGCCCATCACCGCCGCTGCCACCACCGCGCCGGTCCAGCGGAAGGCGAGCACGATGCCGAAGGTATCGTGCAGCCACGCGCCGACCGGCCCCTTGGTGCCCAGGGTCAGCAGCAGCAGATAGCCGGTGACCACGGGTGGAAGAACGAGTGGCAGGGGAATGATGCCGTTGAGGATTCCCTTGCCGGGAAATTCCAGCCGGGCGAGCACCCAGGCGGCGGCGATGCCGAGAGGAAGGCTGCAGACGACGCTCCAGAAGGAAACCTTGAGGCTTAGCTGCAATGCCTCCCATTCGACCGGTGTGAACTCCATGCCGCGATGCTAATCCAGCAGGCGGAATCCGTAACGCTCGAAGATGGCTGCCGCTTCCGATGTCGCCATGAAAGCCAGGAAAGCCGCAGCGGCTTCCGCGTTGGAGGCGTCGGTCGTCACGGCCACGGGGTAGATGATTGCCGGGTGGCTGTCGTCGGGAAAGGTGCCGGCGACGCGAACAGTCTTGTCGGCGACAGCGTCCGAGCCATAGACGATGCCGAACGGCGTTTCTCCGCGCGAGACCAGGGCCAGCGCCGCGCGGACGTTGTCCGCCCGGGCCACCTTCGGCTCGATGTCGGACCAGACGCCCAGGGATTCCAGCGCTTGGCGCCCGTAGGTTCCGGCGGGGACGTGATCGGGGTCGCCCATCGCCATGCGACTGTCGCCCAGCATGCCCGCCAGGTCGAAGCCGGGGGCGATCGTCACGGTACCGACGGTGCTGTCCTTCGGCACGATCAGAACCAGCGAGTTACCGAGGAGATCCTTCCGCGTCGCCTTGTCGATCAGCCCGCGCTCCTCGACATAGTCCATCCATTTCGGGTTGGCCGAGACGAAGATGTCTGCCGGCGCCCCCTGCTCAATCTGCCGGGCCAGGGTCGAACTCGATTCGTAGGCCGCATCCACGTCGCCACCGCCTCCGGCCTCATAGGCTTCGATGACCGCGTCCAGAGCGTCCTTCTGGCTCGCCGCCGCGAAGACCAGCACGTCACGTGCGGCCGCCAGCCCGCTTGCGCCGAAACACAGTCCGGCGGCGACCGCCACCGCCAAGCCGAGGCGCGCCATCCGTATCGTCAAGAAAGTCCTACCCATCATTTCCGGAGCTCCCATCACTCGTTCGATTGAGCGTCCCGGTCTCCATATACCGGGGTGGAGCGCTTGCCAACGTTATATTTGATTAAATATAGCGTTGACTCGGCCGATGGATCGGTTGCCGCTTGGAGACCCACGACTGGACGGGCCTTCGTGGCGCACGCATAGTGCCGGCATGGCGGGCGAACAGGATAAGGCGGACGAGACCCCGAAACCTGCGGGACCGGTCGTCGAGATGGTGCCGGAGGGCGACAACCGTCTGCGAATGGTGTGCACCGACTGCGGGTTCATCCATTACCGCAATCCGCTGGTCGTCGTCGGAGCTGTCTGCGCATGGGAAGGCCGGATTCTGCTTTGCCGCAGGGCGATCGATCCGCGGCGGGGATACTGGACGATCCCGGCCGGGTATCTGGAACTCAAGGAAACCACCCAGCACGGTGCGGCGCGGGAGGCATGGGAGGAAGCTGGAGCCCGCATCGCGCCCGAGGATGTTCTCGCGGTCTACAGCATTCCCCGCTTGAGCCAGGTACAGGTGATCTACCGGGCGCCGCTCATGTCACCGGACATCGAAGCCGGGCCCGAGAGCCTGGAGGTCGGGTTGTTCGGCTGGTCGGAAATCCCCTGGGAAGACCTCGCCTTCCCCAGCGTCCGCTGGGCGCTCGATCACTATCGGTCCTATCTGGAAAGCGGCGATCCGACGCCGCGCGGCAACCCTCCCGGCGAGACCGGCCGCTACTGAGAGACGCCGGTCAGTCCCCTAGCGGCCAAGCCGCCGCCGCTTGCGGGTTGCGGTGCCGATCACCAGCAGAATGAAGCCGAGAATGGCCAGGATCGGCCATAAGGGAAATTCCAGGATCGGCAGAACGACGTCGAAGTAGAGCGTCGGATCGTCCGGATTGGGGTCGAGGGATTTTTCGACCAGGGATTGCAGGCCGACCAGACTGTTGCGGTCGATCGATGCCCAGGCGTCGGCGATCGCATAGCCCTGGTCGTTCAGCACGTGAGCGCCGAGAGCCGCGATAGCGGCGACGATGAGCAGGATGCCCAGGATACGGAGGACGATCATGTCAGCTCCCGGCGTCGAAGAACGCGGGTACAGCTAAAACGATTGTCCAGGGACCCGCAACCCGGTAACGACGTATGCGTGTTACCGGGCAAGAACGGGAACTCTCGTGAAAGAGGGAGCGGTCTGTCCGCCCCGACCTCTCAGCCGACCTTGCGCTGAGCGCTCTGGTCGGAAGCGTGCGCCCGCACACAGGCGTCGTAGGCTTCCATCAGCTGCTTGGTGATCGGTCCCACCGAGAAGGTCATCTCGTCGATGGTATTGACCGGGGTCACCTCGGCCGCCGTGCCGGTAATGAAGATCTCGTCGGCGGTCGCCAGCTCGGACGGGACGATGGCGCGCTCCACCACCTCGAAGCCCGCTTGCCGCGCAAGGTCCATGACCGTGCGCCGGGTAATGCCGTCGAGGAAGCAGTCCGGGATCGGGGTGTTGATCACGCCGTCCTTCACCAGGAAGAAATTGGCGCCGGTGGTCTCGGCCACGCGGCCGCGCCAGTCCAGCATCAGCGCGTCGTTGTAGCCGGCGGCCTCAGCGGCATGTTTGCTGATCGTGCAGATCATGTAGAGGCCGGCCGCCTTGCTGTTGGTGGGCGCCGTGTCAGGCGCAGGCCGGCGCCAGCGCGAGGTGGTCAGCCGGATGCCGGCAAGGCGCGCTTCCGGCGTGAAATAGGCCGGCCACTCCCACGCGGCGATGCCGCGGTGGATGGTGTTGGCCTGGGCCGACACGCCCATCATCTCGCTGCCGCGCCAGGCGATCGGGCGGACATAGCCGTCGGTGATGCCGTTGCGCGCAAGCACTTCCTTGCAGGCGTCGTTGACCTGGTCCTGGGTGTAGGGGATCTCGAAGTTCAGCACCTGGGCGCTGTGGAACAGGCGCTCGGTGTGCTCCTCCAGCTTGAAGATCCGGCCGGCATAGGCCCGCTCACCCTCGAAGACGGCGCTGGCGTAGTGCAGTGCATGAGTCAGCACATGGACGCGGGCATCGCGCCAGGGCACGAACTCGCCGTCCATCCAGATAAAGCCGTCTCTGTCGTCGTAAGGGGTGGTGGCCATGACTGAGCCTCGTTGACTGCGCTCCGCGCAGGGAAATTGAAGGTTGCGTTGCCTATCACCAGGCCGCATATGTGTCAACATGACTGACGTAAATTCGGCCGTCAATCGGACCACCCCTGCCGCTGACGCGGAGGAGTGTCTCAATCGAGGCATGGAACTGCTGTTCTATGCCTATCGCGACTTCACGGCCGACCCGGAAGGGCGGCTGGCGGCGGTCGGATTCGGGCGTGCGCATTACCGCGTCCTTTATTTCGTCGGCCGCAACCCCGGCATATCGGTCGCCGAGCTTCTGGGCATCCTGCGGATCACCAAGCAAAGCCTGTCTCGCGTCCTGACTGAGCTTCTCGAGCGCAGCTGTATCGAGCAGCGTCGCGACAATCGCGATCAGCGCCGACGGCTGCTGTTCCTGACCGAGCAGGGCGAGGCCTTGGAACGTCACCTCTCCGAGTTCCAGCGTTCGCGGATCGCCGTCGCCTTCGAGGCGGCCGGGCCGGAGGCCGCGGCGGGCTTCCGCGAGGTCATGCTCCACCTGATCAACGAGACGGACCGTGTCCGGCTCGAGGAAAAGGCGGCGGAGCGCGAGTTGAGCCAGGGCGGTGCGGTGACTTCGCTCTCCGATGCGCGACGCGAGCGCGAAAATTCCTTGCCGCCCGACCCCCAGCTTTCGGTATCCGTGCCCGAGTCCAAGCGCGCCTGACGCGCCGGGCGCTATCGCCTCCAGCGGCGAGTTCGGCCATACTCCCGCGTCCCAACCGAGACGCGAGAGACGATGTCATACCGACCCGGCCGCCAGTTCTTCCATGCCCCCGGCCCGACCAACCTGCCCGAGCGCGTGCTCAGGGCCATGGATCACGTCACGATGGATTTCCGGGGCGACGCGTTCAACGCGGTCGTTGCGGAGGCGGCCGAGGGGCTGAAGGCCGTCTACGGCACCCGCCATACGGTTGCGGTCATGACCTCCTCGGGCCAGGGCGCCTGGGAAGCGGCGATGGTCAATACGCTGGCTCCGGGCGACACGGTGCTGATGACGGAGACGGGTCTGTTCTCCGATCTCTGGCGGCAGCTCGCCCAGAAGCTCGGCCTGAACGTCGACTATCTGCCCGGCGACTGGCGGCACGGCGCCGATCTCGACAGGGTCGCCGAGCGTCTGCATGCCGACCGCGAGCACCGGATCAAAGCGGTCTGCGTGGTCCATAACGAGACCGCGACCGGCGTCACCAGCCGCATCGAGCGGCTGCGGCCGATCCTCGACGATGCCCGCCATCCGGCGCTGCTGATGATCGACACGATCTCGTCGGCCGGCTCGATGCCCTACCGGCATGACGACTGGGGGATCGACGTCGGTGTCGGCGGCTCGCAGAAGGGCCTGATGCTGCCGCCCGGTCTCGGCTTCAACGTTATCGGGCCGCGCGCCCTCGAAATCGCCCGCCGCGACGACCGGCTGCAGCGCCACTATTGGGACTGGCGGCGGATGGTCCGGGACGACGGCAGCACGCACTTCCCCTACACCGCCGCCGTCCACCTGTTCCTCGGCCTGCGTGAGGCGCTCCGTCTGCTTCAGGAAGAGGGGCTGGACGCGGTTTTCGCCCGCCACAGCCGGCTTGCCGCGGCGACACGCTGCGCGGTCGAAGCCTGGGGCCTCGCGGTCGCCTGCCTGGACCCGGCGGAATACAGCGCCTCGGTCACCACCGTGCTGATGCCGGACGGTCACGATTCCGAGGCGTTTCGCGCGCGTGCCCTATCGGACTTCGACCTTGTCCTCGGCAGCAGCCTCGGCCGTTTCTCCGGCCGTGCCTTCCGGATCGCGCATATGGGCGATCTCAACGCGTTGATGCTGATCGGCGCGCTGGGCGGGGTCGAGATGGCACTGGCGCGATGCGGCGTTCCCCACCGTCCGGGCGGCGTCGACGCGGCGATGGCCTTCCTCGCCAAGGGTGGCTGACGCCGTCGGGATAGAGGATGCCGCGCCGGCCATCACGGTCGTCGTCGTCAATTACAATGCCGGCCGGCATCTGGCGGAGACGATTGCCGGCTTGAAGGCTCAGACCTTCCGCGATTTCGAGACGATCCTGATCGACAACGCTTCGACCGACGGCTCGATCGAGGCGGCGCTCGCGGTCGGGGCACCCTGCGAGGACTTCAGGACGATCCGTCTGGTCCGCAATACGGGTTTCGCCTCGGCGAACAACGTTGCCGCCCGGCGGGCGAAGGGACGCTATCTGGCGCTCCTTAATCCCGACGCCTTTCCTGAGCTCGACTGGCTGGCGCAACTGCTCGCCGCCGCCGAGGCCCACCCTGAAGCGGCGGCGTTCGGCAGCCGGATGATCGATGCCGGTGACCCGGGTCTCCTCGACGGTACGGGCGACGTCTACACGGCGAGCGGCGCGGCTTATCGTCGCGACCATGGCCTGCCCCTACGGCCACGTCCGGACGCCGAAGTGTTCGGGGCCTGTGCCGCCGCCGCCCTCTACCGGCGCGACCTGTTCCTGGCGCTGGGCGGCTTCGACGAAAGGCTGTTCTGCTATCTGGAAGACGTCGACCTCGCCTTCCGCCTGCGTCTCGCCGGTCATGTCGCGCGGCACGTCGATGCCGCTATCGTCCGCCATGTCGGCGGCGCCAGCAGCGGCGGCGGGGAAAGCGACTTCGCCGTCTATCACGGCCAGCGCAACCTGGTGCGCGTATTCCTGGCCGACATGCCGGGCTGGCTGCTGTGGCGCTATCTGCCCGCGCACATCCTGCTGAACCTCGCTTTGATCGTTCGCTTCGGCCTTCGTGGCCAGCTTCGGGAGGTGCTGCGGGCCAAGCGCGACGCCTTACGGGCGCTTCCCGAGACCCTGGCCCGGCGGCGGACTGTGCAGGCAGGGCGCAAGGTGCCCGCGTCAGCGATGGGAAAAGCGATCGACCGGCGGCCCTTCGCGCTCTTCCGTCACGCCTTCAGTCGGCAGCGCCGATCAGGCGCGGGAACCACAAGCTGAGCGTCGGGATCAGCGCCGCCAGCACGATCACGGTGATATGGCTCAGGAAGAACGGCAGCGATTGTCGTAAGACCGATTCATAAGGGACGCCGGCTATCCGTGCCGCCGTCATCGCCGTCATGCCCACGGGCGGGGTGATGTTGCCGACGTTCAACGCCAGCAGCATGACGATGGCGAAATGGACCGGGTCGAAGCCCAACGCCGTCATCGCCGGCGCCAGCACCGGCGCTGCCACCACCACCGCCGGCAGCACGTCGAGGAACATGCCCAGCACCAGCATCAGCGCGACGACGGCGAGGATCTGGATCGTCGGGTCGGTGCTCACCGCCGCGATCATCTCCGCCGCCTCGCGGGCGATCCCTGACCGGGTGACGTACCAGCCGAGCACCGTCGAGGCGCCGAGCAGGAAGAAGACCACCCCGGAGAAGCTGACCGTCGCCACCAGAGCCCGCCCGACGTCACGCGCGCCCAGCGTCCGGTAGCCGACGACACCGATGATCAGGGTGTAGACGGCACCGATCGCCGCGGCTTCGGTCACCGTGGTCATGCCGCTCAGGATTCCGCCGAGGACCAGCATCGGCATCAGCATCGCCGGGATGGCGGTAAGGCCGGTGCGGATCACCGTTCCGATGCGGACGCGCTGATGGCTGGCATAGCCGCGCCGCCATGAAATCCACCCGCTGACCCCGAGCAGGGCGGCCGTCATCAGCAGCCCCGGCACCAGCCCGGCCGCGAACAGGGCGAGCACCGAGACGTCGCGGAGTGTCGAGGCATAGACCACCATGATGATGCTGGGCGGCACGATCGGGCCGATGATCGACGAGCAGGCGGTGACCGCCGCCGCATACGCCCCGTCATAGCCTTCGCGCTTCATCGCCGGGATCAGGGTCTTGCCGAGCGCCACCGTGTCGGTCACCGCGGCGCCGGTGATGCCGGCGAAGAACAGGCTGACGGTGACGTTCACATGCGAAAGCGCCCCCGGCACCCGGCCGAACAGGCTGTTGGCGAAGGCGATCAGCCGGTCGGTGAGCCCCGCCCGGTTCATCAGCTCGGCGGCGAAGATGAAATAGGGAACGGCGATCAGCACGAAGCCCGAGATACCGGAGAAGAACCGGTCGGCGACGATCTCGATGAAGGCGAAGCCGCCGATCTCGACGGCGCCGGCGACGCCCGAGGCGACCATCACCAGGGCGATCGGCACCGCCGCCAGGATCAGGACCGCGAAGACGACGAGGGCGGTCATGTCTCGGCGCCCGACCCTTGAAGGGCCATCAGCCGGGGCCCGGCCAGGGCGTGCAGCGCCAGCACCAGCCCGGCGACGGGAACCGACGCCGCCATCCACCGGGTCGAGACCTGGATGGTACCCGACACCATGTAGAGCTGGGTCGCGCCGAGGAAGAACGTCGTTCCGAACCAGATCAGTGCGGCGGCGAACAGCGCCAGGACGACGACCCCGATCCAGGCGCACAGCCGGCGGGCACTGCTCGGCAGCCGGATGACGAGGAAGGTGAGCGCGACATGCTCGCCCCGCTTCAGCGCCACCGTGATGCTGAGCATCGCCACCCACGGCAGGAACAGCCGCGCCAGCGAGTAGCTCCACACCAGCGGCTCGCCCAACAGCGCCTGATGGGTGATCCCGGCGATCGAGACCCCCAGCATAGCGAGGACCAGGGCGACGCTGACGATCAACACCACCCGGTCGGCGGCGTCACTCAACCGGCCGAGCATCGCGATGCGATAGACGTTCCCGCGTCATCCCATGGCTCGGCCATGGGATCCACGACTGCGCAGCGACCGCCAATTCGCAGCTGGCAGTCGTGGATGGCACGATCAAGTCGTGCCATGACGGACAGTATGGCGGCCAGCGACGGAAACACCGCTTCCCGCGGTCACTGCAGGTAATTCGCTGTCCATTGCGCGTCGAGATCGGCCTCGACCGTCTCGACCTCGGCCCACAGGGCGTCGACCGCAGCCGGATCGATGCCGAAATCCTCGGTGATCCATTTGCGGAAGGCCGGCCGCGCGATCTCGGCCATCTTCGCTTTCTCTTCCGGCGCCATGACGTGGCAGGCCTCGAACTCCTCGCAGGACTTGGCCCAACCGAGCTGGCTCATCTGCACGGCGATGCCGCGCGACATGGTGACGGCTTCACGGGCTGAGCGGACGATCACCATCCGGTACTCCTCGGGCAGAGTCGAGAACCATGCCTCGCTCACCACCCAGGTGAGGGTGTTGTACACATGCCCCGTCCAGGTTGTGTAGTCGTTGACCTCCCACAGGCGGAAGCTCGCGCTGACGCCGGGGGCGTTGAACTGGCCGTCGGCGAGCCCCGTCTGCAGGGCGGTGATCACCTCGCCCCAGGGCAGCGGCGTCGGGAAGGCGCCCAGCGCCTGCATGGTGGCGATGTGGGCGGGGTTCTCCTCGACGCGGATGCGGAGGCCCTTGATGTCGTCCGCCGTCTCGATCAGCCGCTTGTTGTTGGTCATGGCGACGAAGCCGCCGCCGTCGTCCAGCGTACCGAGATAGTGGAGCCCCGACTGCTCGCGCATGCCCTGCATGAAGTCGGCGAACCAGGCGGTGTCGAAGAAGGTCCAGGCGACCGAGTAGCTGGGGAACAGGAACGGCGTCGTCACGATCTGGTAGGCGGGATAGAACGACGAGGCCGCGCCCGAGGAGATGATCGTCGACTGCACCACCCGCCCCGCCTGGGCCTGCTGCGCGGTCTCGACCTCGGAGCCCAGCGCGCCGGCGCCGAACACCTCCACCTCGACCGCGCCGCCGGTGCCGGTCTCGACCAGTTGCTTGAACCGCGCCATCGACGGGGCGACCTCGTTGTTCGACAGGTCGTCCGGATACATGTGGGCGACGGTCATCGTGTAGTCGGCGGCGATGGCGGGTGCGGCGAGGCCCCCCGTCGCGACACCCAGCACGGCGACTGTTCTCAGGATCGTTGCACGCATCACGTCCCCCTCGCTCGTTTTCTCCAGCATAGCCGATGGACCGCTGCCGAAAAGCGGATAGGCGCGTACCGGGGGAATCGGTATCGTCGAGGGAAACGGCGAGAAGGTGCCGCGTTACGGCGCCCCGCGGGAGGAACGGCGACGATGATTTTCGACAGCTTCACCTATGATTCGATGCCGGGCCGCATCGTCTTCGGCGTCGGCGCTGCGGACAGGCTGGGCGCCGAGATCGAGCGGCTGAAGGCCAGGCGGGTGCTGATCGTCTCCTCCCCCGGCCGGCGTGGCCATGCCGAAGAGCTGGCGGCGGCTGTGGACGCCGCCGGCATCTGGTCGGACTCGATCCCGCACGTACCCGTGGAGATCGCCGAGGAGGCCTATGCGGCGGTCCGCGCCGTCGACGCCGACTGCGTCGTCGCCATCGGCGGCGGCTCGGCCCTGGGCTTCGGCAAGGCGATCGGGCGCGAATTCGACATCGATCAGATCATGCTGCCGACGACCTATTCCGGGACCGAGATGACGCCGATCCTCGGCATGCTCGAAAACGGGGTGAAGCGGGCGAAGCGCGACATGAAGCTGCTGCCCGAGGTCGTCATCTACGACCCGATGCTGACGCTCGGCCTTCCCCCCTATGTCACCGCGACCAGCGGCATGAACGCGATCGCTCATTGCGTCGAGACCCTCTACACCCGCCAGCCCAGCCCGATGATCACCCTGGCCTCCGAAGAGGCGGCGCGCGCCCTCGCCCACGGGCTGCCGCGGGCGGTGAAGGAGCCATCGAACATCGAGGCGCGCACGGAAACGCTCTACGGCGCCTATCTCGCCGGTGCGGCGCTGGCGGTCGGCGTCGCGCTCCACCACCGCATCTGCCACGTCCTCGGCGGCACTCTCGGCGTCGGCCATGGAGAGGCGAATTCGGTGATGCTGCCGCATGTCGTCCGTTTCAATGAGACCGCGGCCCCTGACGCCATCGGCCGTGTCGCCCGCGCCTTCGGGACCGATGATGCGGCCGGCGCCCTGTTCGACCTCGTCCGGGAGATGGGCGCGCCCTCCAGCCTGAAGGGCCTCGGCGTCCGCGAAGCCGACCTCGACCGGGTTGCCGAACTCACCGTCGAGACGACCGACTACAACCCCCGTTCCGTCGACCTTGCCGGTGTCCGCGCCATCCTCGACGGCGCCTATCACGGCCGGCGGCCGTAGCGAAAAGGGCCATGGCGATCACCGCAGTGGTGGCCGGAGCCCTCGGCGTCGCCGGCCGGGCTCTCGTCGAGCATCTCGAACCCTTGCCCGACTGGCGGGTGATCGGCCTGTCGCGGCGGCAGCCCGACTTCCCGAGCGGCGCCCGCTTCATCGCCGTCGACCTCGGCGACCCCGCCGATTGCCGGGCGAAGCTGGGCGCCCTCCGCGACGTCACGCACGTCTTCTTCGCCGCCTATGCCCCGGCACCCGACCGCGGCGCCGAGGTGGCCGTGAACCTGGCGATGCTGACCAACCTCGTCGATGTCCTGGAGCGGGCGTCACCCGCTCTCCGGCATGTCCAGATCGTCCAGGGCAGCAAGTGGTACGGCAATCACCTCGGGCCTTACAGGACGCCGGCGCGGGAGGACGATCCCCGCCACATGCCGCCCAATTTCTACTACGACCAGCAGGACTGGCTCGAAGCCCGCCAGCGCGGCAAGGCATGGACGTGGTCGGCGGTGCGCCCGCACGGCCTGCTCGGCCTGTCGGTCGGCAGCCCGATGAACCAGCTCACCGCCCTCGGCGTCTGGGGCAGTCTGAGCCGGCATTTCGGCCTTCCTCTCCGCTGGCCGGGCAAGCCGGGGGCGTTCGACTGCGTCTATCAGTTCACCGACGCCGGTCATCTCGCCGAGGGCATGGTGTGGGCGGCGACCGAGCCGGCTTGCGCGAACCAGGCCTTCAACCTCACCAATGGCGACTTCGTCCGCTGGCGGAACCTGTGGCCGCGGGTGGCGGAATTCTTCGGCATCCCCGCGGGGCCCGTCCAGACCCTGTCGCTGGAGGCCTTCATGGCCGACAAGGAGCCGGTGTGGCGCGACCTGGTCGCCATCCATGACCTGCATCCATGCAGGCTCGATCAGTTGACGAACTGGCGCTTCGCCGACTTCGTCTACGGCTCGGACTTCGATCAGATGTCGTCCATGACCAGGGCCCGGCAGGCGGGCTGGCGGAAGGATGTGGACAGCGAGACGGCGCTCTTGGGTCTGCTTGGCCGGCTGAGGGAACAGCGGTTCATTCCCTGATCCCCGTCGCCGCCCTGTGGTTGCAGTCAACCGACATCCCCAAGATCAAACGACCGAATATTCAGCATGAGGTGAATGAATATAGGTGCATAGTCTGTTGATTTTGACTCGCTCTATACTTGGTTGTGGGCAAGATGGCCAATCCTCAAATGCGAAGTTGTGCGGCCTGCGCACAGGTCATGTCCCTGGACGACTTGCAATATTGCAGGGAAACAAAAAGTGAATCCGTAGGGGCACGCCTTTACACCCTTTCAAAGCTGGTCCTACTCTTCCTTCATCGCGCGGCGACTCAAAAAATGCACGTGCGAACACAAGGGAGGAAAAAGACAATGGAAAAGCGCATAGAAGGCGCACGACCGGCGCGTGCCGAGACGGACGGTCGTATTCAGGCCAGCAGGCGAGACGTGATGAAAGGGGCCGGTGCCTTGGCCGCAGCGGCCGCGATCGGCCCCGCCTTCGGCGGCGGCGGGCGTGCCTGGGCCGACGATCTGCCGGGGAAGGTCGGCCATGTGACGACCAATGACGGCGTCAACCTCTATTACCTGGAAGCGGGGTCGGGGAAGCCGATCCTGATGATCCCGGGTTGGTCGCAGACCGCCGAGCAGTTCAAGTACCAGCTGACGGGGTTGAGCGATCGCTACCGCGTCATCGCTCTCGACATGCGCGGCCACGGCGAGTCCGACAAGCCGGAGCACGGCTACAAGATCTCACGCTTGGCCAAGGACGTGCAGGACGTCATCACCGCCCTCGACCTCGACGAGGTAAACATCCTCGGCCATTCGATGGGCTGCTCGGTGATCTGGAGCTACTGGGAGCTCTGGGGCTCCGACCGCCTGGCCAAGCTGCTGCTCATCGACCAGATGCCGATGATCACCAGCAACCCGCTCTGGACGCCGGAGCAGACCGCCGCCGCCGGCAGCATCTTCGACAAGAACGCGCTCTACGACGTGCCGAACGCGCTGGCGGGACCGGACGGTGTCGAAGTGACCAAGGGCTTCGTCGGCAACATGGTCACCGCCAACATCTCCCCCGAGGAGAAGGAGTGGATCATCCAGCGCAATCTACGGATGCCGCGCCAGCATGCGGCGACGCTGCTCTACAATCACAGCACCCAGGACTGGCGGGACGAGATTCCGCGCCTCGACATCCCGACCCTGATCGTCGGCGGCCGGGTCAGCGTCGTGCCGTGGCAGTCGCAGGTCTGGATCAACGAGCAGGTCCCCGGCTCGCGCCTCGAAATCTTCGAGGCCGAGGAGGGCGGCAACCTCTTCATGTTCATCGAGGGCCACGAGAAGTTCAACAAGATCGTCGCCGACTTCGTGGCGTAGCATGCCGGGGCACCGCGGTGATCCCGCGGTGCCCCTTCTTCAATAGAAATCCGTGCACCGCGGTGATCCCGCGGTGCCCCTTCTTCAATCGAGATCAGACAAGGAGACCGCATGGCGACCGCCCTTTTCATCGTCAAAGCCTCGATCACGCCCGACCAGGAGGACGCGTTCAACGAATGGTACAGCCGCGAGCATTCGCCCCAGCTTCTCGAATACCACGGCGCGGTGAGCGCGCGGCGCTACAAGACGATCATGGGTGACGATACCTACCAGTACATGGCGGTCTACGAGTTCGAGAGCGAGGAAACCTTCCGCGCCTTCATGGAGTCCGACCACTTCGCCAAGCTGAAGGCCGATTACGAGGACGCATTCGGCGGTGTCTCCGAACGGTCGCGCTCAGCCTACGTCCAGGTCTGGCCGTAAGATCTTCGTCATTGCGAAGCGCGTAGCGCCGCGGCAACCCAGCCAGGCGGCGGTCCCTGGATTGCTTCGCCTTCGGCTCGCAATGACGGTGTTGCGGGAGGAATCTTCAAAGACTCCCCCGCCCGTCCACGGGCCAGATGTCGACCAGGGTGTCGCCGCGGCAGACATGATAGGCGTCGTGGAGATTCACCGTCGGGTCGCAATGGGGGATGAAGCATTCGACACGCGCGCCGAGCGGCAGGCTTTCGCCGGCCTTGGCGAAGGTGACGCGGCCATGCTCATCGCCCATGAAGCGGTAAGTGGCGCCCTCCGGCGCGCCTGAGAGGATCGTGGGCACCGGTCCGTCGGTGGAGAAGGCCTTGAGTCCGGCGTCGGTGGTGCAGAAGCCTTCATGGCCGGTGCTCACCACCGCGGCCTGGACGGTGAGGGACGGCGCGAAGGGCTGGCCACCGTCGCGGGCGATGGCGGTCTCGATCGCGTACTGGACGTCCATGAAGACGTACGAGCCGGCCTGAAGCTCGTTGAACAGCCCCCCTTCATGGTCGATGTCGTGGGTGCCGGTGCCGCCGCCGCTGACGATTTCCGGCGCGAGCCCGGCGCCCGACAGCGCTTGGCAGAAGCCGTGCAGGATATCGATCCGCTCCATCGCCGCGCGATGGCGGTCGATGAAGGCGGGGATGTGCTGGATGTCGCCGGCATAGGCCTGGACGCCGCGATAGCGGAGCGCGGGCGCGGCCTCGACCCGGCGGGCGACAGCGACCGCCGTCTGGCCATTGGCCGCGCCGGTGCGATGAAGGCCGAGATCGAGGTCGACCAGAACATCGAGTGTCCGGCCGGCCCGCTCCGCCGCCGCGGCCACGCCGTCGACATTGTCGGCGTTGTCGACCGCGACCATGACGTTGGCGCCCGAGGCCAGGAGCCGCGACAGCCGGTCGAGCTTGGCAGGCGTGGTCAGCGGCGAGGTGATCAGGATGCCCTCGATCCCGCCCGCTGCCAGCGCCTCCGCCTCGTGGATCGTCGCGCAGCAGATGCCGACCGCGCCGGCATCCAACTGGCGGCGGGCGATGGTCACCGACTTGTGGGTCTTGGCGTGCGGCCTCAGCTTCTGGCCGGTGGCTGTGCAATGGGCCGCCATCCGGGCGATGTTGGCCTCCAGCCGGTCGAGATCGAGCACCAGCGCCGGTGTCGCCAGCTCGCCCCGGCCACCGGTTTTTCCGATCAGATGCTGGTTGGGATTCGTTGCCCCGTCCGTTGCCATGTCGTCCTCCCCTCGGCGTTCGTTGTCGGGAGAGAGACTAAGCGATCAGGAACGAAGGCGCATGGAATTCACGTGCCAAACTGGCCCAAATTTACCCCTAAAACTATATTCTTATTTGAGTATGGGCACTAACAAATAGATATGGGATTCGTAAGAGTTAATAGGAGTCATAAAAAATGAGAATTAAAATAGATATCCCAGATGTTCCTCTAGATCCTATCTTTCCTCATAGGTTTATGAGAAGACTGTTTTTGGGAGAGAGGCCTTCAGCCTATACAAAATTTAGTTTGATTGAAAGCATGATTCGGATAATTGAGCACGCGTCATTTGAATATATGCAAGGTAAATATGTTTCTGAAAATTTATGGATGGATGAAGATCGGCGTTTTATAAATTTACACGCGCACCTTTATGCATCATCTTGTTTTGAAAATTGTATTGGAGATGTGCATCGAACGATATGTCATGTCAATTCAATCAGGGGAAGGCAAACAATATTCCCGGAGGCGAGGAATATTCTTCCAAGATCGCTGCCAATATATAAAGCATCTTTGCGCGATCAGATTCGTGATCTGCGTCGCTTGATACAACACAAAGAAGATCGTATTTTAGTCGGGGAAATTGTGGAAGGTGAGGCCTTTATGGCAAATTTGACCGGGCCTGAAATTCTGACCAGCGACAACAATACACTCAAAATTCTAGACAGGATCGAATTAGGTGCTCACAGCATCCGCTGTGCAACCTTGTCGCAAGCACTTATTCAACTCAGAGAGTGTGCAGATGTACTTGTGATTCACGAGTACGACTCGCCGTAGCTACTACGGCAAGTTCTCAGAACCGTTAAGTAACTTAACAAAGTGCTTATCACGCCGAGGGATTTGGTGGAGCAGAGGGGAATCGAACCCCTGACCTCGACATTGCGAACGTCGCGCTCTCCCAACTGAGCTACTGCCCCACGGCGAGGAGAAGATGCGAGGGGGCCCCGCCGGTGTCAAGGGGCACGCGCAGCGGTCGTGGAAAGCCGATTAGGGACAGGTCGGTCGAGGCTTTCAACCTGCGGGCAGGTTGGCTACTCTGCGCCCCGTCACGCCATCCGCTTATGAGGGGGAGCCGGCCGGCCTATGGTCGAACTGCTGCAGTTCATCGCTTCGATAATCTCGCTCTACATCTGGCTCGTCATCATCTCGGCCATTCTGAGCTGGCTGGTCGCGTTCGGTGTGGTCAACACCCACAACCAGATCGTTTCGATGATCGGCACTTTCCTCTACCGGGTCACCGAACCGGCATTGACGCCAATCCGCCGGATCATGCCGGACCTGGGCGGCATCGACATCTCGCCCGTCATCCTGATCCTGGGGCTGATCTTCGTCCGTGACGTCGTGCTGATGGGGTGGGTGCTTCGCGCCGTCTACTGACGATGCGCGCCCGGCCTTACGGCCATTTCACACTGGGCGGCATCGACATCAGGATCGCCTCGGTGTTGCCGCCGGTTTCCAGCCCGAACTTCGTGCCGCGGTCGTAGAGCAGATTGAACTCGACGTAGCGACCGCGGCGGACGAGCTGATGCTCGCGTTCCGCTTCCGTCCAGTCGCGGTTCATGTGCCGCTCGACGAGTCGGGGATAGACGTCGAGAAAGGCCAGGCCGACATCGCGGGTGAAGGCGAAGTCGTCCTCCCAGTCGCCGCTGTCGAGATTGTCGTAGAAGATCCCGCCGACGCCCCGTGGCTCGTCGCGGTGCGGCAGGTAGAAGTACCGGTCGCACCATGCCTTGAACCGTTCGTAATAGTCGGTGCCATGGGCGTCGCAGGCGGCCTTCAACGCGGCATGAAAAGCCGCGGTGTCCGCGTCGTCGGCGACCATCGGCATCAAGTCCGCGCCGCCGCCGAACCAGCT
>PBKC01000087.1 GCA_002721365.1 Rhodospirillaceae bacterium
CAGGCGATGTCCGCGAGCCAACAAGCCGCTTGGCGGCGGCGCTGCTCATCCGCCCCGTCGCCCGGAAACAGCGGGTCCATCCACATGGCCAGGCTCTCGCCGTCCGCGGCGAAGCGGCCGCGCTTGGCGGCTATGTCCCGGCATTCCTCGATCAGCGGGTCCTGCTTGCGGACAGCCTCGCTAAGTCGCGAAAACACCACTCCTTCCCTTAGGCCGAGCGCCGAAAAGGTCAGTTCGGCCGGCTGCATGACCCGCAGCACCCGTTCCATCACGAAAGCTGCGAGCGGCGTCAGCTCCAGCCGTTCCTTGCCGACATTGGCGAGCCCGGCCAAGTGCTTGCCGCGCTTGCGGGCGATGAAGCCTGCCATCTCCAGAGCTTCTTCGTAAGGAACGGAGAAGCGGTGAAGAACCCGCAACGGATACTGCATGTGCGCCATGTGCAGCCGAGCGATCGCGCGCCAGCTTCCTCCGACCGCGTAAAGGGTGCCGCCACGCGCTTCTTCCAGCCAGGGCAAAGCCCGCAGGTAGGCATCCACGCGGCTCGCACTGTTCGACGGACGGCGCCGGTTCCAGGCCGCCAGACGCAGCGGCCCCAGCGGCAGTGTCGCATGATCCATCGTACGGTCCGGCTCGACCCGGACCAGTTCCAGGCTGCCCCCGCCCAGATCGCCGATCACGCCCCTGGCATCGGGAATTCCCGATCGCACCCCGGCAGCGGCAAGCTCGGCTTCCTCAGCCCCGGTCGCGACCCGAACCTTGATTCCGCTCCGTCGTTCGAACATGTCGACGAATTCGCGGCCGTTGGTGGCATCGCGCACCGCCGCGGTGGCGACCACGTCCAGATGGCCGACCTGCATTTCCCGCGACAAAGTGACGAAACGGGCGAGATTGCTGAGCGCCATGGAAACCGCGGCGTCGTCCAGGCGGCCGGTTTCGGTAAGGCCGCGGCCGAGGCCGCAGAGGACCTTTTCATTGAAGACGATGGTCGGAACGCGGCTCAACCGGTCGTAGACGACCAGACGGATGGAGTTCGACCCGATGTCTATGACGGCGAAGCGTTCCTCGGCACTTGCCTCCAGGCCCACCGCTTCGGTCGCAGGAAAAACCACCGGCGGCGCTCAGGTCGCTCGCTACCGCCGACAGCGGCTCGGTGATCTCCTCGGGCGGTTGAACCGGCGGCCGGCCGAGGGAAAGCGCCACCCGTAGTGCCGCCGGCCCGGACCGGTCGCGAGCGCGCCCACGACCCGACAAACTGGGATTGGTCATGAAATAGGTATGCGCGCTGAACGCGTTTTCGTCGAGGGGCTGACGCTTGTAGCGACCGTCGGGCTGCATCATCCAACTCTGGGCGACGTCGTTCAGGTTGGCCACCATGATCTGGTCGAGCACCTGTTCATGGACAGTCGGGTTCTCGATCGGCACCAGCACCTCGCAACGGCGGTCAAAGTTCCGGGGCATCCAGTCGGCCGAAGCGATGAACACCTTGGCCTCCGGCGACGGCAGCGTATGACCGTTGGCAAAGCAGAGAATCCGCGAGTGCTCCAGGAAGCGGCCGATGATGCTCTTCACCCGGATGTTTTCGGACAATCCGGGAACGCCCGGTCGAAGGCAGCAGATCCCGCGCACCACCAGATCGATCTGCACACCGGCCTGCGATGCACGGTAGAGCGCATCGATGGCCTGGGGATCGACGAGGGAATTCAGCTTGACCCAGATGCCGGCCGGCAGCCCCTTCTTGGCGTTGTCGATTTCCGCCTCGATCAGCTTGAGGACGGTACTCCTGAGACCGATCGGCGCCATCGCCAGCTTCTCGAACCGTTCCGGCACCGCATAACCGGTGGTGAAGTTGAAGACCTGGATCGCATCGCGGGCCAGTGCCGGGTCGCAGGTGAAGAAGGCGAGGTCGGTATAGATCTTGGCGGTCACCGGGTGATAGTTGCCGGTGCCGAAGTGGACGTAGCTTCTAAGCCGTCCCTCCTCGCTGCGAACCACCAGCGAGACCTTGGCATGGGTCTTCAGCCGTACGAACCCGTAGACCACCTGGACCCCGGCCCGCTCCAGGTCGCGCGACAGTTTGATATTGGTCTCCTCGTCGAACCGGGCCTTGAGCTCGACCAGTGCCGTCACCGATTTCCCCGCCTCGGCTGCCGCGATCAGGGCATCGACGATCGGCGAGTCGCCGCTCGTGCGATAGAGCGTCTGCTTGATCGCCAGAACATTGGGATCGGCGGCCACCTGCCGGAGGAACTGGATGACGACGTCGAAGCTCTCATAGGGGTGATGGACCAGGATGTCCTTGTGGCGGATCGCCGCGAAGCAATCGTTGCCGAACTCGCGGATACGTTCGGGAAAGCGCGGCGTGTAGAGCGGGAAGGTGAGCTCCGGCCGGCCGCAATTGATGATCTGGGCGACACTGGCGAGACCGATCAGCCCGTCGACCATCGTCACGTCATCCTCGGCCGCATGCAGCTCCCGCACGACCATGCGCTGCAGTTCCGGCGGCATGCCGGTGTCGATCTTCAGCCGCACCACATTGCCGCGCCGCCGGCGCTTGATCGCCGATTCGAAATGGAGGACCAGATCCTCCGCTTCTTCTTCGAACTCGATCTCGCTGTCACGGATCACCCGGAACAGCCCGTGCCCGTCGACCTCATAACCGGGGAACAGCCGGTCAATGAACATCTCGACGAGGTTCTCCAGCCGGATGAATCGGATGTCCGCCCCCGGCAGCCGGATGAATCGCCGCGCGTGGTGAGTCAGCGGCAGCAGCGCCCGCAGGGTCTGCTGGTCGGAGCGCCGCCGAAGATGCAGCGCCATCGCGAAGCCGAGATTGGGGATGAACGGGAACGGGTGGGCCGGGTCGATGGCCAGCGGCGTCAGCACCGGATAGACGAGATCGTCGAAATGGCGCTTGAGCCATACGCGCTCGTCCTCGGTCAGGCCGGCAGCGTCGACCACCTCGATTCCGTTCGCCTTCAGCGCGTCCAGGAGGGTTCGCCAGCACTCCTGCTGGTTGGCCATCAGCACGTTGGCCTCCTGATTGACCGCCACAAGTTGCTCGGCGGGCGTGCGGCCGTCCAGGCTCCGCTCCGTCACGCCCCCGGCCACCTGGGCCTTCAGACCGGCGACACGCACCATGTAGAACTCGTCCAGGTTGCTGGCCGAGATCGACAGGAAGCGCAGCCGCTCCAAAACCGGATGCAGGGTGTTGAACGCTTCGTCGAGCACACGCTGGTTGAAAGCCAGCCACGAGACTTCGCGGTTGATGAAGCGCTCCGGAGACTGGGAAATGTCAGGCCCTTTCCGCCGCGCTGCCGCCCTCGTCATATCGCCTCGCTCGGACAACGACACCGATGTGGTCGCACCACCGAGACCCTAGGGTCGGCGGATGTTACCGACAAGAGACAATTCGGCGAATGGGAGAAAGCGGAGACCGCGTCCCCCCAGTTTACCGAACGCCTGCCGTTTCCCCGGCGCAACCGACAACTCCCTCTATCGAGGTCGGTAGTTCTTCAAGCGAACCTTCGGTCCGGTTGAAAGTTTCGATTGGGCTAAGGTCGACTGAAACGAGCGAACTTGCTGAAAAATCCAACGGCTGATCCATGTCTTCGATCAAAAGATACATCCCACCCAACACATAAACCAGGAGTATCGAGGCGACGAACCCAGTAAGGCCAGGCACTGAAAAGATGACTACACCTGAATAGCATACCGTTATATATCTCAGATATCGTTCATAAAGTTGGGGAGTCCTGGAGAGGGAGCGGTGTAATATATATTCAACATCGCGATGGAAACCCGCTGTGTTAGGACCCCCGATCTTTTCCTTCTCCAAAGACTGCTCCAGCTTGGATGTGCGACACCGAATACCAGCAATGTTCGGCGGAGTGGGATCTTTCAGCGCTTGCTCCAGGGAGACCCCCCAACTCCGAATGTCCTGGGTTGCTGCCCCTGCCCACCGCATGTCTCGAAGCGCCCCAACGACTCGACAGAGGGCATCCTCTACGGCGTAGAGACGACCCGTGACCACGCGCAGCTTCGTACCCAATAAGATCGCCAGCGCAAATCCGGAAACCCCAATCACGAGGCTCAGGTCCCCCACGGCGGGCCACCAGGGTTTCACCTCAAACGCAACCACTACGCCTTTGAGGCCGAGAGTCAGTGCTAAGGCCGGCGCAAGGCGCCCGTTGATCCCGCCGAGTGCGCCCCCCGAACGGAGGAACTTTAGAGCCCTTGCGAATCGAAAGAGTCGTAGTACGCGAAGCGCCGACAAGTTTATGAGCGCGCCCAGAGCGAACTCAATCAAGCTGGGCAGTATGGCGACAACGTCGACAGCACCGTACCAGGTCAAAAAATACCGAATGTCGACGACCAAGCGAGCGATCAACTCGACTGCAAAAATTGTGAGGATGCCTGCTTCCAGCATCCCGAAAGCACGCTCATGCGCGGCAAAAATCTCAGGGCTCCGAATCTCCAGCACAAGCAGTAAAATGGAGAGGTACACGCAGACGAGAAGGAGCCCCGCTACGAATTGGCCCATCGGTGACATGGGATCGTTGAGAGCGACGCGAACCTTGTCGCGCACGGATGTTCGGTGCCGTACCATTTCCAGTTGATACTACCCCATTGGTCGCACAACTGAAGTGGCAAGCAACAAAGGCGGGCAACGAGGAGTCAAACAACCGTTACGGTATGCCGACTATTGGGAACGAAGCCTTATTGTTGGTCTTCGCCGGGCGAACGGGGTTAGCGAACACCGTTCGCCCGACGTTTCTTCAGAACGTCCCGGGGAAGGCACCGCCGTCCATCAGGAAGTGCTGGCCGGTGACGTAGCCCATCTGGGCGCTGCACAGAAAGGCGCAGGCGTCGCCGAACTCGGCGGGATCGCCGAAGCGGCCCGCCGGGTTCCCCTTGGCGCGCTCGGCCACGACCTCGTCCAGCGGCCTGCCGGCCTTCTCGGCCGCGATCTTGATGTTGCCGCGCAGCCGGTCGGGGTCGAACGGCCCCGGCAGCAGGTTGTTGATCGTCACGTTGTCGCGAACGGTCTTGCGCGAAATGCCGGCCACGAAACCCGCGAGACCGGTCCGCGCGCCGTTCGACAGGCCCAACACTTCGATCGGCATCTTGGTCGAGCTGGAGGTGATGTTGACGATGCGCCCGAATTTCTGCGCGATCATGCCGTCGACCGTCGCCTTGATCAGCTCGATCGGGGTCAGCATGTTGGCGATCACCGCTGCGATCCAGTCGTCGCGGCTCCAATCGCGAAAATCGCCGGGGGGCGGCCCGCCGGCGTTGTTCACCAGGATATCCGGGTTCGGGCAGGCATCGAGCAGCGCCTTCTGTCCCTCGGCCGTGGTCACGTCGACGGCAACCGGCGTCACCTTGACGCCCGTGGCGTCACGGATTTCCTTCGCCGTCGCTTCCAGCGTGTCGGCAGAGCGGGCATTGATCGTTACCTCGACGCCCTCCCGCGCCAGCGACATCGCGCAGGCCTTGCCGAGCCCTTTGCTCGATGCACAGACGATCGCCTTGCGGCCTTTGATTCCCAGATCCATCGGTTCTCCCTCCTTAACCTGTTTCGAGCCGGGCCAGCACCTTGCCGGCCAGGACTTTGTCGATTTTTTTCTGTTCGACCAGCGACGCATGGTCCAGCGCCGCGGCGAGCCGCCGGGCGGTATCGAACGACCGCTCCATCCGCTGAACCAGATACGCGACCACCTCCACCGGCACAACCAACTGACGGTCGGCGAGCTGCTTCATCAGCACCACGGCCAGCAGGTCGTCGTCGGGGTCGCTGAGCGCGGCGGACGGCAGTCCCCGCAGGCGGGATGCCAGATCCGGCAAGCCGAGCGCCATCGCCGACGGGGCGACGCGCGCGGTCAGGAGCAGGAAGCCGCCATCGGCCGTAACGGCGTTGTAGAGGTGAAGCAGCGCCCGCTCGTCGAATGGCAACGCGACGTCCTCGACGACGAAGCACTCTCCCGGTCGATGCGCGGCTGTAGCTTGCCGCAGCACCGTCTCATCCCCGGCCGTGAGCAGCCCGGCGCCGCTCACCGCCTGCCAGACCGAGGCGAGATGACTCTTGCCGCTTCCCGCCGCCCCGTAGAGGACGAGGCCCCGCCCCGGCCAGTCCGGCCAGCGGTCGAGCCAGTCCACCGCCGACCGGTTGCTCGACCCGACCATGAAGTCCTCGCGGCCGAGCGCCGTCCGGTGGCCGAGGTCGAGGACAAGCTGGCGCCCGTTCAAGTCTCCGGCCATCACGGCTCGGGTTCTTCGGACGGCACCGAACCGGTGTAATACCGGCTTTCCAGATAGCGCTGCAGCAGGTAGCGCACCAGCACGCCGATCACGGCCGCCACCGGCACCGCGACCAGGATGCCCACGAAGCCGAACAGAGCGCCGCCTGCGAACAGAGCCAGGATCACCCAGACCGCGTGCAGGCCGACACGTCCGCCGACGAATTTGGGCGTCAGGAAATTGCCCTCGATCGCCTGGCCGATGATGAAAACCAGCGCCACCGCTCCGATCCACCAGGGGTTGTCGAACTGCACCAGAGCCAGCGCCATCGACAGGACGAAGCCGGTGACCGAACCGACATAGGGAATGAAGGAGATCACCCCGGCCACGACCCCGACCACAAGACCGTAGTCGAGGCCGAGAGCGGTCAAGCCCGTGCCGTAAAACGCGGCGAGGAGAATGCAGACGATCGCCTGGCCGCGCACGAAACCGGCCAGCCGCTTGTCGATTTCCGACATCTGGCCGCGGATTTCCTCCGCATAGGGACGGGGTAGCCACTGGTCGACCTTGGCCACGATCCGGTCCCAGTCGCGCAGCAGATACCACGCGACCACCGGGGTCACGAACAGGAGCGACAGGAAGTTGAACAGCGCCATCCCCGACCGCCAGATCCTGCCGATCACGTTCAGCGCCCAGGCAGGAAGCGTCTCGCCCGCCTGCGCGGTCGTTCCTGCCTTCTCTATCAGCCGCGGCGCGACTTCTTCCAGAGTGGTCCGCAGCTCGTTGTAGATGCGCGGCAGTGCGTCGAACAGTGTCACCGCCTGTTCCTGCAGCAGCGGGAAGATCAGCACGAACACCGCGACGAAGATCAGCAGCGCGGCCGCCATGGTGACCGTCGTCGCCAGGGCGCGCGGCATGCCCAGGTCCTCGCACCGGTCCGCAACCGGGTCCAGGAAGTAGGCCAGCACCATCCCGGCGACGAACGGCAGCAGAATCTCGCTCAGCAGCATCAACACGCCGATGAGCGCCGCCAGGACCAGCCCCCAGAAGACCAGGTTTTGATGCGTATAGCTCGACCTGCTCACGGCACTCCTTCCAGGTCGCCCCGTTGCAGCATGCGGACGAGATAGGCGAAGCCCGAACCGACGGTCGTCGCCGCAACCGCGTACACCATCAATGTCGCCGCGCCCCGGTCATCCCACCCATAAGCCAGCGCCGCCAGGGTCAGGCCGGCCAGGACAAGTTGTGCCAAGGTGTTGATCTTGCTGAGGATCATCGGCTCGACGATATGTTTGGTCGCGGTCAGCGCATGAAGCAGCAGTACACCGCCAACGATCGAAAGGTCACGGAAGCACACCAGGATCACCAACCACACCGGCAGAGCGCCCTCATGAGCGAGCGCAATGTAGACGCCGACCAGCAGGGACTTGTCCGCGATCGGATCCAAATAGGCGCCCAGCGTCGTCGCCATATCGAACTGCTTGGCGATGAACCCGTCGACCGCATCCGACAACGCCGCGACCACGAACAACCATAAGGCTTCCTGATAGCGGTCGAACAGGATCAACAACACCGCCACCGGGACGCTCATGAAGCGCCCCAGGCTAATGGCGTTGGGCAGGTTCACTCTTGAGACTGAACCGGTACGCCCAACGGATCTTCGTTCGTGGTCGGCGCCTCGTCCGGTCCTGTCATCTCCCACATCGGGGCGGGCGCTTCGTCGACTGCCGGCGCCCTGCGCAGGAAATAGACACCGCCCAGCCCGTTGAGCTGCAGATCCTGACGCGACATCGCCGCCGCCAGTTGATCGGCCGTACCGACATGGCTGATCGCCAGCCGCGCCGTCGAAACGGTCAGGGCCTCGACCGCCACCTGCCGCACCAGAGGAACGCCGACGACCTGCTGACGGAGAGCGAGGTAATCGTCGAGGCCAGAGATCTCGGCGTCCGCCGTCAGGACCGTCTGCTCGGTCCCGATCAGCAGGCTGGCGTTCTTCCATTCCTCGCGCACGTCGACCACAACGGCATCGGCCGCGTCGGCCATCGCCGCATCCACCGACTCGCCGCGAATACCGGGAAGGGCCAGTTCGCCGATCAGCACCAGATCGCCGGTTGCCTTCATATCGACGCTCACCGTCGCCGGTTGATCGGGGCTCGGCATCGACTGATCGGCCTCGACGATCGCCACCAGAACGTTGGGCGTGCCGTACCGATCGCCGATCGCCTTCAACGCCGCTTCGTCCATGGACGCGGCCTTCTGGGCATCGATCGCGAGCAGGTCCTCGAGGTCGCCGAGCGGCACCTGGAACGGAACCAGCCCGTCGGGGATGGAACGCGACGACCATGCCTGCCGCCAGGGATTGGGATCCTCCCACAGCCGGATACCCGCGGCGTCCCGGTACACCGGCAGGACCAGCACCGATTCCGGCACTTGTGCGACGAAGGGAATGCCGGCCTCTTCCAGCATGTTGCGGACGGCCGACGCGTTAAAGTCCACCGCGAGCTTGGCGCGATAACGGGTCGGCGACACCCGTTCCTCCTTCACCTGGAAGCTCCGCACCAGATAGGTCACCGCCGAATCGTCGGCGGGCGGCAGACGGTCGTAGTCCTCGGCGAAGGTCAGGCGCTCGAAAAGCTGCCGCAGCGCCTTACGCTGCCCTTCCGCCAGCGCGATCTGCCGCGCCGACTCGGCGCTGTCGGCCGTCTCATCGACCGCAACGTCATCGACGCTGTAGGTCCGGGGAAGCGCCGCCGCCCATGAGGACGCCGATTCCAGGGCCATCGCTGTCATCGTCGCCAGGGCGAGCGATATTGCAATGCAACCCCGATACAGTATTTTCGCCACGTTGATCACCCCTTAAGCAAACGGCGAATGGTCCGGATCGGCGAGTCAATATGAGCGATCGGAACACCCACGGCTACACCTACAAGGACGCCGGGGTCGACATTGATGCCGGCGCGTCGCTGGTCGAAGCAATAGGGCCGCTCGCCGCCTCGACGGCCCGTACGGGAACAACCGCGCAGCTCGGCGGGTTCGGCGCGGCCTTCGACCTCGCCCAGACTGGATACAAGGACCCGGTGCTGGTCGCGTCGACCGACGGCGTCGGTACCAAGCTTCTGGTCGCGCGGGAAGCGGGCCGCCATCGCGGCATCGGCATCGACCTCGTGGCCATGTGCGTCAACGACGTCGTCGTCGAAGGCGCCGAACCCCTGTTCTTCCTCGACTATTTCGCCACCGGCCGATTGGAAGAGTCGGTAGCGAAGGAAGTCATCCAGGGCGTCGCCGAAGGTTGTCGGGACGCCGGCTGCGCCCTCATCGGCGGCGAAACGGCGGAGCTTCCGGGCCTCTACGCCCGCGGCCACTACGACCTCGCAGGCTTCGTGGTCGGCGCGGTGGAACGCACGGAACGCCTGAGCGGCGCTGGCGTCGCCCCCGGCGACGTGGTGCTCGGCATGGCGTCCAGCGGCCTCCATTCGAACGGATTTTCGCTGGTTCGCAGAATCATCGAATCGCGCGGCCACGACTATGCTGCCCGTGCCCCGTTCGACGAGCAGCGAGCCCTGGGCGACGCACTTCTGGCGCCGACCCGCATCTACGTCCGGTCCTGTCTCGGTGCGATTCGGGAAGGCGGCATCAAGGCGTTGGCTCATATCACAGGGGGCGGCCTGATCGAGAACCCGCCCCGCGTGCTTCCCGAAGGCACCGCCGTGCGGTTCGACGCGCACGCCTGGCCTCTGCCGCCGGTATTCCGCTGGCTGGCCCGCGACGTCGGCGTCTCCGTCGAGGAAATGGCGCGGACGTTCAACTGCGGCATCGGCATGATGGCGGTGGTCTCGGCGGCGGATGCCGACCGCGTTGCCACCGGCCCGATCGAGGCCGGCGAAAGCGTCTACCGGATCGGTGAGATCGTGGCGCGGGACGCCGGTGCCCCGGCCTCGGTCATCGACAATATGCAGGCGGCATGGCGCGACTGAAGACGGCGGTTCTGATCTCCGGGCGGGGATCGAACATGCAGGCGCTGATCGACGCCGCAGCCGATCCCGCCTATCCCGCGGAAATTTCCGTCGTGATCGCCAGCCGGCCCGATGCCGCCGGTCTCGACCGGGCGCGCGCAACCGGCATCGCCGCCGTCGGGCTGGACCGCAAAGCCTATGGCGACCGCGAAGCTTTCGAAGCCGCGATCCAGCAGGAACTGGAGCAGCACGGCGTCGAATGCGTTTGCCTGGCCGGGTTCATGCGCCTGCTCAGCGACGGGTTCACCCGGCAGTGGCGGGACCGGCTGATCAACATCCACCCGTCGCTGCTGCCGGCCTTCAAGGGCCTCGACGTGCACCGACGCGTGCTGGAAGCCGGCGTCCGCTTCTCCGGCTGCACGGTTCACTTCGTCCGACCGGAAATGGATGCGGGCCCGATTATCGTTCAGGCAGCCGTGCCGGTTCATTCCGGCGACACCGAAGACGCTCTCGCCGCCCGGGTGCTCGCGGCGGAGCATCGCTGCTACCCGCTGGCGCTTCGTCTGGTGGCGGACGGCAGTGCCCGCGTCGTCGGTGAGGTGGTGCGTATAGACGGTGCCGAAGCACCGGTGTCGACGCTATTCAATCCACGGCTCTCGGCGGCGGACTGAAGAACGATCGCCCCAGGCCGAACCGGCCCGAGGCGACTCTGATCCGAGGAACGGTCGGCTCAGCCGACGATGTCGATCTCGCTGAAGAAGAACGCGATCTCCTTGGCCGCGTTCTCAGGGCTGTCCGAGCCGTGCACCGAGTTCGCTTCCACCGACTCGCCGAACTCCTTCCGGATGGTGCCGGCATCGGCGTTGGCGGGATTGGTCGCGCCCATGACCTCGCGGTTGCGCAGGACCGCGTTCTCGCCTTCGAGAACCTGGACCACGACTGGGCCCGATGTCATGAAGTTGCACAGGTCACCGAAGAACGAACGCTCGCTGTGAACGGCGTAGAACGCCTTCGCCTGGTCAAGGGTCAGACGAACGCGCCGCTGCGCGACGATCCGGAGCCCCGACTCCTCGAACTTGGCGTTGATACGTCCCGTCAGGTTGCGGCGCGTCGCGTCCGGCTTGATGATCGATAGCGTTCGCTCTGTGGCCATTGTCTCTACTCGGCTGCTGGAAAGGCGGGGGCCTTATATAGGCTCCGTCGGCGGCAGGCAACCGGCCAGGGCGGCAATCGACGGCCCCTCCTTCTGCACCGCAACAGGGCATGCTATCTACCCGCGGCAATGCTGCATATCAATGACCTGACCTTTCGGATCGAAGGCCGCGTTCTGTTCGACACAGCGACGGCCGCCCTGCCCGACCGCCGTCGAGCCGGCTTGGTCGGCCGCAACGGCACCGGCAAGTCGACCCTGCTCCGTCTGATCGCGGGCGAGCTTCACCCCGACGCCGGCGCGATCAACATTCGCCCAGGCATGCGCGTCGGCCTCGTTTCCCAGACCGCGCCAGGCGGAGACCGGAGCGTCATCGACACCGTCCTCGACGCCGACGTCGAACGCAGCCGCCTGCTGGACGAAGCCGAAACCGCGGTCGACCCCACCCGCATCGCCGAGATCCACACCCGCCTCGCCGATATCGACGCCCACGCCGCGCCCGCCCGCGCCGCCCGGATTCTTTCAGGCCTCGGCTTCGACGAGACCGCGCAGAACCGCCCCTGCGGCAGCTTCTCCGGCGGCTGGCGGATGCGCATCGCCCTGGCCGCCGCCCTGTTCGCCGCCCCCGACCTGCTGCTGCTCGACGAGCCCAGCAACCATCTCGACCTCGAAGCGACGATGTGGCTCGAAGGTTATCTCGCGACCTATCCGGGGACGCTGCTGATCGCGAGCCACGACCGCGACCTCCTGAACAAGGCCGTCACCCATACCCTTCACCTCGACCACGGCAAGCTCGCTCTCTACGCCGGCGGCTACGACGCCTTCGAGCGCGCCCGCCGCGAGAAGCTCGCGCTCCAGGCGGCGACCCATGCCCGGCAGGAGGCACAGCGCCGCCATATGCAGGCCTTCGTCGACCGCTTCCGCTACAAGGCCTCCAAGGCGCGACAGGCGCAGAGTCGCCTCAAGGCGCTGGCGAGGATGGAGCCGGTGAGCGCGGTGGTCGAGGACCCGACCATCTCGTTCGCCTTCCCGCAGCCCGAGCCGATGCCGCCACCGCTGGTCCGGATCGAGAAGGGCGCGGTCGGCTACCAGCCCGATCAGCCGATCCTTCGCCATCTCGACCTCCGCATCGACATGGACGACCGCATCGCCCTGCTCGGCGCCAACGGCAACGGCAAGTCGACGCTGCTCCGCCTGCTATCGGGCCGGCTGAAACTGCAATCGGGCAGCCAGCACCGCTCGGCCAAGCTCGACGTCGGCTACTATGCCCAGGACGCCTTCGAGCAGGTGAACCCTGCCCGCACGGCCCTCGACCACGTCACCGACGTGATGCCGGATGCGACCGAGACCGTCCGCCGCGCCCAGCTCGGCCGCTTCGGCCTTTCCGGCCCCAAGGCCGAGCAGGAGGCCGGCAAGCTGTCGGGAGGCGAACGCGCCCGCCTCGTCTTCGCGCTGATCAGCCGCAAGGCGCCGCATCTCTTGCTCCTCGACGAGCCCACCAACCATCTCGACGTCGACTCGCGCGAAGCGCTGGTGACGGCGATCAACGAGTTCGAAGGGGCGGTGATCCTCGTCACCCATGACAGTCATCTCGTCGAACTTTGCGCCGACCGCCTGTGGCTCGTCGCCGACGGCGGCTGCCGCACCTTCGACGGCGACATGGACGACTATCGCCGCCTCCTCGCCCGCCAGCGCGGCGAGGAACGCGAGGACAGGGAGAAAGCCAAGGCGGAGCCGCGCCAGTCGAAGAAGGATGTCCGCCGGGCCGCGGCCGCCAGCCGCGCCGAGGTGGCGCCGCTCAAACGCGCCGTCCGCGATGCCGAGAAGCGACTCGAAGCCCTATCGAAGGACCGCGACGCGGTGACTGCGCGCCTGGCCGATCCCAAGCTTTATGACGGCCCGCCGGAAGCCGTGACCGAACTTAACAAGAAGCAAGCCGACCTCGCCCGCGCCATCGCCGCCGCCGAGGAGGAATGGATGGAAGCTCAGGAAGCGCTGGAAGCCGCCGAGGACGAGCTCGCATAGGACGGCGTCGAAGCGGCCTGTCGGCCCCTCACCCCCATCACCGTCGGCAGCAGCATCAGGAAGCAGGCGAGCACGAACAGCTTGTTGATGAACCAGTTCGTGGTCCAGATCGTCCACTCCGGCGCCGACAGGAACAGCCAGAACTTGACGACGATGATGGCGATCTCGGCGACCGAGACGACCACCGCCAGAGGCACCGTATAACGCCGCCAGTCGAGCAGCCACCACGCCAGCCACAGATGCGCCACCCACCAGAAGTCCCACAGGATGTAGGTGGTGATCGGCACCCCCTCGGCGATCGCGAAGGCTATGGGGAAGGCGAATTTGATCACCAGCGTCCACGCCGCGATGACGATCAGGAAATGCGCGAGGAAGCGGATCACCGCCTGGCCTCCTCCCCCCTGCTGGGCGGAGGAGGCTCCGACTATCGCCATCATCCCAACCGAACCGCCGCGTCGCGGGTCAGGTCCGCAATCGGCAGGCCGTAGGTGCAGGCGTTCATGCAGGCCTGATGCGCGCAAGTCAGGCAGGCCGAGGCCCCGCCACCGAGCCGCGCATAGTCCTCCCGCGCCAGGACCGGGTTCTCGTAGTCGACGGCATACATCCGCGTCCGCAGCACCTCGGCGATCTCCACGCCCTCGGGGCAGGCGTCGACGCAGCCGTCGCAGCCGTGCCGGCAATAGCGCGCATGCTGCAGATAGGCGTAGCGGGCGAGCAGGCCGAGGTCTCCCGGCAGCATCGCCAAGCCGCCGGACCCGCCGAGATATTCGTCGATGTTTTCCCGGCTGGTCATCGAGATCAGCGCCGCATGCACGTCGCCGCCCGACAGCACCCAGCGTAGCGCCGCCTGGGCGAAGGTCCCGCCGTCGCGCTCATGGGGTTTCATGTCGTTCCGCCGCGCGCCCATCAGCGTCTTCATGGCGAGCACGCCGACGTTCTTCTCTTTCGCCGCGGCAAGCGGCCGCGGCAGCTCCGGCTGATGCGCCGGAAAGCTGATCACGTCCCGGAGCGCGGCATAGAAGTTGGGGTCCTGCCCGAAGTTGTAGGCCACCAGGATCACGTCGACCAAGTCCTCGGCGATGGCGTAGTCCAGGCATTCGACCAGCCGGCTGCCATGCCCCGACATGCCGCGGAAGCGGATCTTCCCCTGCTCTTTCGCCTGCTCGGTGAACGCCCACCATTCGGGGTTCTGCATCCGCTCGACGTCGTTCACCGCATGGTTGAAGTAGATGTCGATATGGTCTGTCCGCAGGCGCTTCAGGCTCGCCTCCAGCGCCTCCATCATCTCGCGGCGGGTCTCTCCCGCCCACGCCTTGGTCTTGGAGGTGAGGACGACCTTGTCGCGGTTGCCCTTCAACCCCTCGCCGATCGCCTCCTCGGCATCGCCGCCGCGATAGCTTTCGGCGGTATCGAACAGGGTGACGCCGCGGTCATAGGCGTAGCGGACCAGATCGGGATCGGAACTGCTGGCCGAGCCGAACGAGACGTCCGAGACTTCGAGCCCCGTCCGGCCCAACGTCACATAACGCCTGACCCTCGGCCCGCCGCCGTCATCCCCTTCGGTCCGGGCTGCCAGAGCCGGGAAGACACAGCTTCCCGCCGCCGCCGCGGTGCCCAGCCCCATGAACCTGCGCCTGTCCAGCATGTCCGCACCTCGCTCGGATTCCGATAAAGGCTAGGGCTGGCAGCCTCCCTTTCAATGCCGATCGACGGCGACCTCGGACCTATCCCTTCTTCTCCCACTTGCCGCCGTCGGTTTGCTGCCAGTAGGTGAGGGTGTAGCCAGCCTCTTTCCGCGCCTTCCAGCGCGCGCGCGCAGCCGTAACCGCATCCGGATCGTTGCCGTCGAACATGTCGAAGCAGCGCTCGAACTCACCGATCCGGCTTGAATCCATTCCGTCGGTGAGGACCAGCACCGTGGCCCCGTTGGGGTTCTCTTCCACGGTCGTCAGGTAGACCGGCTGGCGGTGACCGTTGCCATCGCGCCCACTGCCATGCGGCAGGAACGAGTCCGTAGCGAACGTCCACAGCAGGGAGTTCAGCGCCTCGACACGCTCCTCCGACCCGGCCAGAACAACGGCCCTCATGCCCCGCTCCTGGATCTGCGTCAGTAGGCGCGGCAGAGCCCGGTCAAGGGGCCATTTCTGCAGGTGATAGAAACCGATCTCGGTGGTGACCATGCCGCGATCCGGGGTCGACGAGCGCTTTCAGGTGCGGGGCGTATTCTCTGCCGCCGCCGGCTGCGATATTGGTGCGTCCTCGTCGCCGATGCCACCCCTTAGGCAATCACCACCCCCAGATGCTCTTCAACTCGCAAGCCTTCATCCTTCTGTTCCTGCCGATCGTGGCACTGCTCTACTACCACGCGGCGAACCGGCGGGACCTCAGGCGGTGGCTACTGATCGCCGCATCGCTGTTCTTCTATGCCTATTGGGACTGGCGGTTCCTGCCGCTTCTGGCCGGGTCGGTGATCGTCAACTGGCTGCTGTCCCATCTGATCAGCGGCCGTGCCGACCGGGCGGTGCTCCTCGGCGTCGACCTCAACCTCGGTCTGCTCGGCCTCTTCAAGTATCTCGACTTCCTGCTGGGATCGGTCGCACCGCTCACCGGTCTTCATGCCGAGCCGTTCAACATCGTCCTCCCCCTCGGCATCAGCTTCTTCACCTTCCAGCAGATCTCCTACCTCGTCGACCGGGGCTCGGGCCGCGCGCCGATCTACAGCTTTCGCGACTACGCCCTCTACGTGACATTCTTTCCCCAGCTCATCGCCGGGCCGATCGTCCGCCATGACGAGATCATCGGCCAGTTCGCCGCCGATCCCTGCCGCCCCGGCCTCGACGAGCGGCTGTCCAAGGGCTTGGCCCTGTTCGTCATCGGGCTGGTGAAGAAGGTGGCGATCGCCGACGGCCTCGCCCTGATCGCCGACCCGCTGTTCGCCGCCGCCGGCACCGAACCGATCGGCTTCGTCGAAGCCTGGACCGCCGCGCTCGCCTTCGCCATGCAGATCTATTTCGACTTCTCGGCCTATTCCGACATGGCGATCGGCTTGGGCCTGATCTTCGGCTTCGCCCTGCCGCTTAACTTCGCTTCGCCCTATAAGGCCGCCTCGATCATCGATTTTTGGCGCCGCTGGCACATGACCCTGTCCCGCTTCCTGCGGGACTATCTCTACATTCCGCTCGGCGGGAACCGTTACGGGCAGGGACGGCGGATACTGGCGGTGACGGCGACGATGCTCCTCGGCGGGCTGTGGCACGGCGCCGCCTGGACCTTCGTCGCCTGGGGCGCGATCCATGGCACTGCCCTCGCGGTCAACCAGCAATGGCGACGCCTCGGTTTCCGACTGCCCGCCCTCCTCGGATGGTTGATGACCTTCATGGTCGCGGTTCTCGCCTTCGTCCTGTTCCGTGCCGAAGGGTTCGGGGAAGGTTGGAACGTCCTTTGGCCGGCTCTGGGCGGAAACGGGCTCGACCTTGCCGTCGGCCGTGTCGCCGACATCGATTCGGACGCCCTGTGGCGCCTGCCGCTCGCCCTCCTTGTCGTACTCGCGGCACCGCCGAGCCAGCGTCTGATCGAGCACCGCCTGCTCCCCGCACCTCTCCCGGCCGCCGCCCTGGGCGCCACCCTCGCCGCCGTGGCCGTCGTTCTCGGCGGTCCCGGCAGCGCCGAGTTCATTTATTTTCAGTTCTGACCGGATGCGAAACTGGCATCGGTTTCCCTCGATATTCCTGGGCGTGGCGGCGGGACTGGTGGCCACGATGTACCTGTTCGTCGCGCTGGTGGACCCGTACGACAGCCTGCCGCTCTCGCTTCCCCTTGACCGGCTGCCCGCGACCAGCAATCAGCGTTTCGCCTATCCGGCGCTTGCCCGGGATTCCGCGTTCGACAGCGCCGTGTTCGGAACGTCGACCGCGCGCCTGCTCGACCCGCGCGAACTCGACCCGCTGTTCGGCGCACGCTTCGCCAATCTGGCGATGAATTCGGCGACGGCATGGGAGCAACGGCGGCTGATGGAGCTGTTCCTCGCCGCGCACCCCGATGCCCGAACCGTCATCCTCGGTATCGACGACGTCTGGTGCATGCCCGCCACCGAAAGCCCGCGCCTCACCTTCCGCCCGTTCCCGCCCTGGCTTTACGACGACAATCCGTGGAACGACTACGCGCATCTCCTGAACGGCAAGGCACTTGAGGACGCCGGGCGCGCCCTGTGGATGGTGCTCGGCCTGAAAGCACCGAAGTTCGACGCGCGCGGCTACGAGAACTTCCTCCCCGACCCGTCCGAATACGACCTCGCCCATGCCCGCGAGAACCTCTACGGGACGAGCGAGCCGCCGCCGCCACCCGATCCCGCCGACAAGGTCGACATTCCACCTGAGGAAGTTTCGGCCTGGACCTTTCCCGACCTCGCCCATCTGGTGGCGGTCCTGGCCGCCGCACCGGCAAAGACCCTCAAGGTTCTATTCTTCGTTCCCTATCACCGGGGCACCAGCGACTGGCCCCTGGGGAGACAAGGCTCTGTCCGTGAAGCGTGTAAGGATGCGGTCGTCGACATCACAGCCGAAGTGCCGGCAGTCACCATCCTCGATTTCATGCGCGAGTCCGAGATCACGGACCGCGATGCGAACTACTGGGATCAGCAGCACTACACTGTCGACGTTGCCACCCGTCTGGCGGACCTGATCCACCAGGGAGCCGCGACCGGACGGAGCGACGGCGACCTTTACACCGTCCTCCGTGCGCGCTGACCGCGACGCCCGGAGATTTTGCGGGTCTGGGTATCCTGGACGAGGCCCGATCCTTCGCCTATATGAGGGTCCGGCGAAAGTGCGAGGTCGATGGGCGACGCTTCCAACTTTCTGGCTATGGGGGGCTACGCCCTCTATGTGTGGCCAGCCTATGCGGTGGCGGCGATCGTGATGATCGCCCTGGTGATCACCACCTATCGCGCCTATCGTGCCCGCGAGGCGGAGCTTCGCGCCGCGGAGCAGAGCCGGGAAGATCGCCGCGCCGCGCGGTCGCGAGGGACTCAAATGCCCGAGCCGCCGCTCACCGAGCCCATGAACGCGAATTCCGGACATGACACGTAAGCGCAGACGTCTCTACATCGTCCTTGCGGGAATGGCCGTCCTCGGATCGGCCGCGGCCCTGGCCTTGACCGCTTTCGAAGACAATCTGGTTTTCTTCTACAGCCCGAGCGATGTGCAGGCGCGGGAAATGCCGGCCGACAAGCGCATGCGCATCGGCGGCCTCGTCGAGGAAGAAAGCGTCGTCAAGCGCGGCGACGGGCTCACGACCGACTTCCGCGTCACCGACCTCGCGGCCTCCCTACCCGTGTCCTACAAGGGAATTCTCCCGGACCTCTTCCGTGAGGGACAGGGTGTGGTCGTCGAGGGCAGCCTGGACACGGACGGTACGTTCATCGCCAGTAACGTGCTCGCGAAGCACGACGAAAATTACATGCCGCCGGAAGTCGCCGAGGCGCTCAAGAAGTCCGGTCGGTGGGAGGAAGGAAAGGCGCAATGATCGTCGAGATCGGCCACTACGCCCTGGTTCTCGCGCTCGGTGTGGCGATCGTCCAGTCGGCCCTGCCGATGATCGGAGCCCAGCGCGGCGACGCTGCCTGGATGGCCGTTGCCCGGCCGGCGGCGCTCGGCCAGTTCGGACTCGTGCTAATCGCTTTCATCGCCCTCACCCACGCTTACGTGACGTCCGATTTCTCGGTACTGAACGTGGCCGAGAATTCCCATTCCGCGAAGCCGCTCCTCTACAAGATCAGCGGCGTCTGGGGAAACCACGAAGGCTCGATGCTGCTGTGGATCATGATCCTCGCGACCTTCGGCATGGCGGTTTCGGTCTTCGGCGGCAACCTGCCGCCCGCCCTCCGCGCCAGGGTGATCTCCATTCAGGGGATGATCGGCGTCGGCTTCCTCACCTTTACGCTGCTGACTTCGAACCCCTTCCAGCGGCTCTTCCCGGCGCCGATCGACGGCAATGACCTCAATCCGCTGCTTCAGGACCCCGGCCTCGCCTTCCACCCGCCGTTCCTCTATCTGGGCTATGTCGGCTTCTCGGTGGCTTTCGCCTTCGCCATCGCTGCCCTGATCGAAGGCCGGGTGGACGCGGCCTGGGCGCGCTGGGTTCGCCCGTGGACTTTGGCGGCGTGGAGCTTCCTCACCGTCGGCATCGCTATGGGAAGCTGGTGGGCCTACTACGAACTCGGCTGGGGCGGATGGTGGTTCTGGGACCCGGTTGAGAACGCGTCCTTCATGCCCTGGCTGGCCGGTACGGCCCTCCTCCACTCGGCCATCGTCTCCGAGAAGCGTGACGCGCTCAAAAGCTGGACCATCCTGCTCGCCATCATCGCCTTCTCGCTCAGCCTGCTCGGAACCTTCCTGGTGCGCTCGGGCGTGCTGACCTCGGTCCATTCCTTTGCCAGCGACCCGGCGCGCGGCATCTTTATCCTCGGTTTCATGGCCGTGGTGGTCGGTGGGTCTCTGATTCTTTACGCGATCCGTGCACCATCTCTCCGCGCCGGCGGCGTGTTCGCGCCGGTTTCGCGTGAAGGCAGCCTGATTCTCAACAACCTGCTGTTCGCCGCTGCCGCCGCGACAGTTCTTCTCGGAACCCTCTACCCGCTGTTCCTCGACGCGCTCGATGCCGGCAAGGTTTCAGTGGGCCCGCCTTACTTCCAGGCGGTCTTCGTTCCGCTGATGATTCCGCTGCTGCTGCTGGCCGCGGCCAGCCCTCTCATCGCTTGGAAGCGGGGCGACATTCCGGCGGTGCTGCGAACCCTGAAGTTCGCCTTCGCCGCTAGCATCATCGCTGCCATCGTCGCCTGGATCGAATTTGGCGACGGCCCGATCATGGCGCCCATCGGCATCGGCATCGCCGCATGGCTGTTCGTTGGCGTGCTGATCGAGTACGCCGAATGCATCAGGCTGTTCCGCATTCCTCTGGCCGCCAGCTTCCGCCGCGCCCTCGGCGTGCCGCGCTCGGCCTACGGGATGAGCATCGCCCATGCCGGCGTCGCCATCATGGTGGCCGGCGTCACCGCCGCCTCCGCCTGGAAGACCGAGAGCATCCAGACGATGCAGCCGGGCGACTCTGTCGATGTCGCGGGCTATACCTTTACCTTCAAGGATGTGAAGCCCGGCGAGGGGCCCAACTATACACTGGATCGCGGTCATTTCACCGTGACCCGAGACGGCGACTTCGTTGCCGAGCTCTTTCCGGAAAAGCGCTTTTATCCGGTGCAGCGCATGCCGACCACCGAGGCCGCGATCCACACCACCTGGTTCGCCGACCTTTACGCGGTGATCGGCGACCGCGCCGAGGGCGGCGGGTGGAGCACGCGCATCTACCACAATCCCTTGGTGCCCTGGCTGTGGATCGGCGCCATCGTCATGGCCTTCGGCGGCGTCGTGTCGTTGAGCGACCGGCGGCACCGCGTGGGGGCGCCGTCACGGTCTCGGGCGGCCCAGGCGGCGGCCGGAGCTCAGCCCCAGCGCGCCTGACCCGAGGCTCATTTCATGCGGTTGATCTTCATCCTGCCGGTGGCAGTGTTCGTGGCGCTCGCCGTCGCCTTCGGCTGGCAGCTGGTATCGGGCAAAGACCCGTCGGAACTCCCGTCGGCGCTGGTCGGCCAGCCGATGCCGGCCTTCGACCTGCCTCCGGTGGAGGAAGGCCGCGCCCCCGTGAGCAGCACCTCGGTCAAAGGCGAGCCGGCCCTGGTTAATTTTTTTGCCTCCTGGTGCGTTCCGTGCCGGGCCGAGCATCCGATCCTGCTTGATCTCGCGAAATCCGGCGTCGCGCCGATCTATGGCATCGACTACAAGGACAAGATCGACGACGGTCGCAAATGGCTGGATGAACTGGGCAACCCCTTCACCGCCGTGGGGTCGGATCTCGATGGCCGGGTCGGTATCAACTTCGGGGTTTACGGCGTGCCCGAGACCTATGTCATCGACGCCGACGGTATCGTCCGGCACCGCCATGTGGGGCCGTTGATGGCGAAAGACGTGGAGAAGGTGATCCTGCCGCTGCTCGAACGCCTGAAGAAGCCATGAAGCGTCTCTGTCTCGCTTTTCTGCTGATCCTGTCAGCGGCACCGGCCTTCGCCTTCACCGCTGACGATCCTATGGACGACCCGGCCCAGGAAGCCCGGGCGCGGGAGCTCGCGCGCGAGCTTCGCTGCGTCGTCTGCCAGAACCAGTCGATCTTCGATTCGAACGCTGACCTCGCCCGCGACCTCCGCGTGCTCGTCCGTGAGCGGATCGCCGCCGGCGACACCGATGCCGAGGCGAAGCAGTATATCGTCGATCGCTACGGCGACTTCGTCCTGCTGAAACCGCCGTTCAAGGTAAGTACCTATGCCTTGTGGCTTGGTCCGGTGGTGATCTTCCTTCTGGGGGCCGCAGCGGTTTATTTCTACCATCGACGCCGGCGCACCGATCCCGAAGTCGCCACGCTCTCCGCTGAGGAACGGCGCCGTCTCGACAAGCTGCTGCTGGACGATTCGTGAGTTTCCTTCTCTGGGTTATCGTCGGCGTCATGACCGCGGTCGTGCTGGGACTGCTGGTGAGGCCTCTGCTTCGCGCGTCCGCGGGTGGGCCGACCCGTGAGGCCTACGACATGCAGGTCTATCGGGATCAGCTCCACGAGCTCGACGTCGATCTCGAACGCGGCCTGATCACGCCGCAGCAACAGGCCGCCGCCCGCACCGAGATCGAGCGGCGGATGCTGTCCATCGCCGACGCCGCCAACG
>PBKC01000088.1 GCA_002721365.1 Rhodospirillaceae bacterium
CGGCTGGTGGTATCGGAAAACGGACTCGACGCACTCCGTCAGCATCTCGGCGTCGACTGGACGACCGATGCCTTCGGGATTGAGGAGAAGCCGCGCCAGGAGCTGGAGGCTCTGCTGCCGCCGGGCGCCGTTCACCAGGGCGTCGCCCTGCTGGTCCGGAGACTGCCCAACGCCGCGCTCGACAAGATCGTCGAAGGCGAGGGCCGGTCGCTGATCCTGGTCCTCGATCAGGTCACCGACCCGCAGAACGTCGGCGCGATCCTGCGCTCGGCCGAAGCCTTCGGCGCGGCGGCGCTGGTCATGCAGGATCGCCATGCCCCGCCTGAAAGCGCGGCCATGGCCAAGGCGGCCTCGGGCGCGCTGGAGCGCGTGCCGGTGGCGCGGGTCGCCAACATCGCCCACGCGCTCGACCAGATGAAGGCGCATGGCTATTGGTCCGTCGGACTGGCGGCGGAAGCGGACACGGTCCTGAGCGACGTCGACATGGGTCCCCGCATCGCGCTCGTCCTCGGCGCGGAAGGCAGCGGCCTCCGCCGCCTCACCGCCGAACGCTGCGACGTTCTCGCCCGCCTGCCGATGCAGGGCGCGGTCGGCAGCCTCAACGTCTCCAACGCGGCAGCGGTCGCCCTTTACGAATTCTTCCGCCGCCCCTGATCTTGTCGCCGGCGACCAGCCCCGCTATCGTCTGAGCCACGGTATGCGCGGACGAACCGCCCGCACCGCCACCTCAAGCCCCTGTAGCTCAACTGGTAGAGCAATCGCCTTGTAAGCGATAGGTTGCGGGTTCAAGTCCTGCCGGGGGCACCACTTCCGTTCCGATCGCGCGGGTTCCCGCAGACGTCCCCTGGATGCGGGCTCCTGCCGACAGCCTGGCGCGAAACGTCTTCCGCCGGTTCGAGCCGAGAACCCATGCCGATGATGAATAATATGGGTTCGCTACATCAGCAGAGATAATAGAGTTTCCGCCTGATACACATCCATCGGCAGACCCCGCGTGCCTAGAATGCCGGGACACGCCCACGGAGGATGATCCACATGACGGCGCCCCAGTTCGAGCCGCTTACCATCAGGGAGATCGAAGCCCGGCCGGTCGTCCTCAAACTCCAGCGTCCAGTGGTCGCCCGCATCGCGACCATCGAGGAGTGGCCGCTCATCCTGATCGACCTTCACACCGAAGAGGGCGTCACGGGGCGAAGCTACCTCGAGCCGTATGTCGTAAAATCGATGCGGTACCTGGTTCCGGCGCTGCGCGATCTGAGCACCCTTCTGAAAGGCCGGAAGCTGGCGCCATACGAGCTGTTCGGTGCGGCGCAGAAGTCTCTGCACTTCGTCGGCTACGGCGGACTGTCCATGATCGCGGTCGCCGGCCTGGACATGGCGGTGTGGGATGCCGTGGCAAGAGCCGCAGGGATGCCGCTGTGCTGCCTGCTCGGAGGGACGGTCGGTCCGGTCAAGGCTTACAACAGCAACGGACTGTGGCTCCGCCGACCAGAAGAGCTGGCGGAGGAAGCCGTCGAACTGCGCGATGAGGGCGGGTTCTCCGGCCTCAAGCTCCGCATGGGCCGGGACCGTCCGGAGGACGATATCCGGACGGTCGAGGCCGTGCGCAAAGCGGTCGGCGACGACATGCATCTGATGATCGATTTCAATCAGGGGCTCGACATGGCCGAGGCCATGCGGCGCTGCGACCTGATCGACGACCTCGGCCTCGACTGGATCGAGGAGCCCGTCGTCTACGACAATCTCGAAGGCTTTGCGCGCCTTGCTGCGCAACTGAAGACCCCCATTCAGATCGGCGAGAACTTCTACGGCCCCCGCGACCTCCACCTCGCCCTTCAGATGAAGGCGTGCGATCTGGTGATGCCGGACTTCATGCGCATCGGCGGCGTGACCGGGTGGATGCGGGCGGCAGCAATTGCCGGTGCCTGCGGAGTACCCATGTCCACACATCTCTATCCGGAGGTCGGGGCTCACGTCATGCGCGTGACCGAGACGGCCCACTGGCTGGAATGGCAGAGCTGGGCCGATCCCGTTCTCCAGAAGCCGTATGAGATCAGGGAAAGCCACCTGCACATCCTCGACACGCCCGGCATCGGATTGGAGTGGGACGAAGAGGTGGTCGCCGCTCACCGTTTCGAACTCTGAAGTCCCTGGGAGGCCCGCCAAGCACGGCCTGTCGCAGCGGGTGCACGAGGCGATCGTCCGATGTAGTTTGTCCCGAAATCGTCGCGACAATGGGGAGGTAGCACATGCCGGCGGAAAAGATCGGCTATATCGGGCTCGGGTTCATGGGAACGCCCATGGCCAAACGGCTGGTCGAGGCCGGCTATGAAGTGACTGTCTGGGGACGGACGGCGAGCAAGGTCGAGCCGGTGGTTGCGGCCGGCGCCAAGCGCGCCGATACGGCGGCCGATCTCGCGCGGGCATGCGACATCATCTTCCTATGCGTCTCCGACACCGACGCGGTAACCAAGGTCGTCTTCGGCCCCGACGGGGTCGCGGCGGGGGCCGGCAAGGGCAAGATCCTGGTCGACATGTCCTCGATCAAGCCCGAGGCGACGCAGGAAATGGCGAAGCGCCTTAAGGACGAGACCGGGATGGCCTGGATCGATGCCCCGGTTTCGGGCGGCGTGGTCGGGTCCGAGAACGGAACGCTGACCGTTATGGCCGGCGGCGAACAAGCCGATTTCGATGCGGTGAAGCCGGTGGTCGACCACCTCGCCAAGCGCTTCACCCTGATGGGACCCAACGGCGCGGGCCAAGCGACCAAGCTGATCAACCAGGCGATCGTTGGCTGCGCCATCGTCGTCCTGGCGGAAGTGACGAGTCTCGCCCAGCGCTCGGGCATCGACGCGGCACGTATCCCGGAGGCGCTGGCGGGCGGACGCGCGGACTCCCTGCCGCTGCAGCAATTCATGCCGAAAATGGCGAAGGGGGATTTCTTCCTCGAATCCTACATGCACACGATGCTGAAGGACCTCGACTCGGTCCTCGACGCCGCCCGCGAGGTCGCCGCGACCATGCCGCTCACCTCCACCGCCACGCAGATGTTCCGCCTGATGGCCCAACGCGGCATGGCGGAGGAGGACATCACCGCGATGGTGAAGCTCTACCGCGAAGGGCCGCTATGAGGACGGAAACCGAGCGTCATTGTGAGGTGCGTAGCGACGCGGCAATCCAAACGACCGGTACCGGGTTGCTTCGCCATCGGCTCGCAATGACGATGATGGGGGGTTTCTTCGCCCTGCTCCCTGTTGCCGAACCGGTCCAGGCCGGGGAGCGGACAAGGCTGTGGGACGAAAGCCGCGACTTCGCCTATTGCGCGCGGATGGCGCTCGAATCGGCGATGCACGTTTCCTACCCGGTCGAGTGGGTCGACCGAATGGCGGTCGAGACCTGCTTCGACAAAGGTCGCGCGGAGGGGCTCGACGAACCCGCCATGCGCCAGATCATGGCGGAAGCCTTGAGCAAGTTCATCAAGCCCCCGGTCTACAACGACTACGACCCGCGAACCTTCGGACAGTAGCCGGCGGCCCTCAGTCGTCGGTCGAGACGATCTCCCACGCCCCGTCCGGCTGCTGGCAGGCGGTACCGAAAGCCTGCTCGGTCCGGCCGCCGATCGTCACCGTCTGCTGGAATTCGCGGCAGTAGCGGCCGGTGCTCGACCAGCCGTCGCGGAGCACGGTAACCGCCCCTGAAGCGCCCCGCTCGTTCCACCGGATCGTGTCGCCGACCCGTGCCTGAGCGGCGGCGATCTGGGCGTTCTCATGAGCGCGTTGTGCGGCGTCATCCAGCGTATCGAGCAGCTTCAGGGTGATCGCCGCGAAGGAAAGCCACTTGTAGGCATCGTCGTCGGTCCGGTACCAGCCATAGCCCGGATGGCGATGGCGGTGGGGCTTCACCACCGGCCGCAGTACCACGACCCGTCCGTTGCCACGGCGCCAGTGCCCGTTGGGGACGACGACGCGCCTGTCGTCATGGCGGTACTCGCGGTGGTCCCATCTCTTGCGGTGATCGCGATCATGCCCCCGTCTGTCGTCGTGACGGTCGCGATCGTAACGGCCGCTGTCGTGGCGATGATCCCTGGGGCCATCCTTCCAGCCGCCACGGTCGGCATAGGCGGACGTGGTGGCGCCGACGAGAATGCCGGCGGCCGCGGCAAGGGCGGCAACAGATTTCAGAAGACGGTTCGGCATGGTGAAACCTCCCGAAGCTGGTTATCACCCGGCACGCCCTCGAGGACTGCCGGGCCCTGCTTCGAAGGTGCTGCCCGCCCCGGACTCGGTCAAACGACCGATTGTTACGGTCTGTGACACGAACCGCCGCTGACACGCTCTGTTACAAATTTCCCTGCCGGGCGGTATCGGGCCCCGCAGGGCCGGCGATCGGGTCTCAGTCGGCGGCGGTCACCCGCCACACCCGATTACCGACATCGTCCGCGACCAGCAGGGCGCCGGTCGAGTCAATCGCCACGCCGACCGGCCGGCCATAGGCGTCGCCCTCCTCGCTGAGGAACCCGGTCAGGACATCCAGCGGCTCGCCCGCCGGCATGCCGCCCTCGAACGGCACGAAGATGACCTTGTAGCCGCTATGGGGGTCGCGGTTCCACGAGCCATGCTGCCCGACGAACACGCCTGCAGAGAAGCGTGCCGGCAACTCGTTGCCCTCGGCGAAGGTCAGCCCGAGCGACGCGGTATGCGGCCCCAGCGCGTAGTCCGGCACGATCGCGCTTTCGACCAGCTCGGGCCGTTGCGGCTCGACGCGCTCGTCCACATGCGCGCCGTAATAGCTGTAGGGCCAACCGTAGAAGCCGCCGTCCTGCACCGACGTCATGTAGTCGGGGACGAGATCGCTGCCGAGCTCGTCCCGCTCATTGACTGAGACCCACAGGGCGCCCGTCTCGGGCTGGAAGTCCATGCCGACCGGGTTGCGGACGCCGGAGGCATAGACCCGGTGTTCGCCGGTCTCCGGGTCGATCTCCCAGATGGCCGCCCGCCCCTCCTCCGCAGCCATACCGTTCTCGGCCACGTTGCTGTTCGAGCCGATGCTGGCGTAGAGCATTGCGCCGTCGGGGCTCGCGACCAGGTTCTTGGTCCAGTGATGATTGATGGGACCGGCCGGAAGGGCGGTGACGGTCTCGCCCTCGGCCTTGATCTCGGTCTGCCCTTCCTCATAGGGGAAGCGGACCACGGCGTCGGTGTTGGCGACGTAGAAGTCGTTCCCGACCAGCACCATGCCAAAGGGCGAGTTCAATCCGTCGAGGAAGACCGAGCGAGTCTCGACCACCCCGTCGCCATCGGCGTCGCGAAGCAGGGTGATGCGGTTCGCGCTCGGGACGGCGGCGCCGGCGCGCTCCATGACCTTGCCCATGATCCAGCCCCGGATTCCGCCCCCGTCCTCGGGCTTGGGCGGGGCGTTGGTTTCCGCCACCAGCACGTCGCCGTTGGGAAGACCATAGAGCCAGCGGGGGTGGGACAGGCCTTCGGCGAAAGCAGCCACCGCCAGTCCTTCGGCAGGCTGCGGCTTGGTCCCGGCGGGCCAACGGTCGGCCGGAGCGATGTTGACGGTCGGGATCAGGGTCTCGTTCGGCGGCGGCAGGGATGGGTCGGGGCCCATGCCGGCGGCGACCGGCAGGTTCGCTTCCTCGCCGCATCCGGCGAGGGCGAGCGCCGCCAAGACGGCAGCCGACAGTGGAACGGCGGTTTTCACGATCGATCTCCCTCCCGGGCTCTCGCTGGAGCGCGGCCGCCTCACGCCGAAACGGAAGAAGCGTGAGGCGTGAGGCGTGAATCGGCCCCCGCTCCTTCGGATCTCGATCCAGGAACAGAGAAGGCATGGCCGATGTTGCAGTCCCCCAACGCGAAAACGGCGGCCGAAGCCGCCGTTCATCACCGTGCCCGGTCGTGGAGCGGTCAGACCGCCCGGCTGCGGTTCCGCATAGCGCCCAGGCCGAGGACACCGGCCCCGAGCAAGGCGAGGCTCGCCGGCTCAGGCACGGCATTCGGCACCGGCGTTCCCCGAAGCTCGATCTCGTAGGAACCCTGGACGCCATGGTCGGCCATGATGAACTGCAGATAGTGCGTGCCGCCCGCGAGGTCGTCGAGCGCCGCACCCCATTCCCACATCCCCGACCCACCCGGCTGGGTCGAGCCGAAGATGAAGTCGCCGTCCAGCCAAACGAACATGCCGTTGTCGAAGCCGAGGCGCAGTTCAACGTCGGTCCACAGGTCGACATTGATGTCGAAGGCGTAGACGACCGCGAGCTCGGTATTGACCGCCGGTCCGTTGGGGATGTCGCTGGTAAGCGTCGACCATCCGTTGCCGGTCGGGATGGCATTGCCGAGAAGCTCGCTCGCCGCCTGTTGCAGCGCCAGCGACGCACCGGAGAAGTCCGGGGCGTCCGCCGTGTAGTCGAGCTCGGTCGGCAGCAGGTTGGGATCGCCCTGAGAAACGTTGGCGGCCGGGAAGTAACGCTTGCCGTTCTTTCCATTGGCCGCGACGTCGTTCATGTAGGGGTCGGTGGCGATGTCGCCCAGCGACTTGTAGACGCCGACCGTATCGGTCGCCGCGGCGCCCGGCCGATTGCTGACCAGGATCTGGCGGCCGTCGAACGGCGTGGAGAACGGGGAGTGCGCATCATCGCCCGGCGCATAGAACACTGGCGCGGCCGATGCCGAACCGACGCCGCCCGCTGCCGCCAAACCGGCCACAATGGCCGCACAAAAACTCGGAAACCTTTTCATCGATTGCCCCGGATAAGGACGTCTCAGTCGGCCGACCATCGGCCTTCGCAGAGGAATGATCCGGGAAAGACCTTAATTCCGAATGAAGGACCGAAAGGACGGCCTTAGAATTCACGGCGAAAAGGCTGCATGGCGGTCTCGAGCAGGCGCTGTCCGATACCACGGTCCTTCCAGGCGTCCAGATCGATGTCCTGGCAGTGCGCCAAGTCTTCGTCGAAATGACGGTCGAGGACCGCGACCGTTTCCGGATGAGACACGACGACCGCCACCTCGTCGTCCTGCCGCATAGAACGTTCGTTGGCGTTGGGGGAGCCGATACAGGCAAGCTCACCGTCCACGGTGACGATCTTGGTGTGCAGCATCGTCTTCTCGTAGCTGCGGATGTCGACCCCGCCCTCCAGCAACGCCCTGTATTCCGCCTCGCCGGCGAGCTGGGACACCCGCTGGTCGGAATGTGCCCCGGGCAGCATGATCTGCACCGTCACACCGCGCCCGGCCGCGTCGACGAGATGCTGCACCATGTCGTCGTCGGGGACGAAATAGGCGGTGGCGATGCGAAGCTGCTTCCTGGCGATCTCGCTCATCAGGTCGAACAGCGTGGTGACGTCGCTCCAGGCGATCGAAGCTGTCGAGCGAACGATCTGAAGACGCGCCTCGCCGGCCCGTTCGAGACGCGGCACATGATCGGCGAGCGAGCGCATCTCGCCGCCCGATTCCGCCCAATTGCCGAGAAAGGCTCCGCGGAGACCGTGGACAGCGGGGCCGGTGATCCGGAAATGGCTGTCGCGCCATTCCGTCACGTCGCGTGCATCGCCCTCCCATTCCGAGGCGATCCCTACACCGCCCGTGAACCCCACCCGCCCGTCGACGATGAGGATCTTGCGATGGGTGCGGTTGTCGATCGTCCAGACACGCCACGTTTCCAGAGGACGGAACCAGCGTACGTCCACGCCGGCCTCGGTCATGGTTTCAATCAACGTGTCGCGCATCGGCCGGGCGCCGAAGCTGTCGAGCAACACCCGGACCGCCACGCCGGCCCGCGCGCGGTCGGCGAGCGCTTCGGCAAAGCGGACGGCGATGTCGCCCTGCCAATAGACGAATGTCAGGAACTCGATGCTCTCGCGCGCCTCGCGAATGGCGTCAAGCATCGCTGGAAAGATTTCAACGCCGTTCTTGAGGACGTCGATACGATTTCCGTCAAAGAAAGGGATGCCGAGCAGCCCTTCGAGAACAAGTTCTTTGTCGGGAGACTGTGCGGTCATGAATGCGATTTCACTCCGTTACCCATCCGAAGGCTGGAACGATTGGCACCGAGGAAACGGTTGCAGCGGACATTGATGAACCATGCCGACATCGCATTTACATCGGATGGCCCCTGACGGATGATCGGGAGACACTCGTTCCCGTTCTCAGGACCAACAGGCTACGACCGGTCGCCCGTCAGGACGGCCAGTGCGGCAACCGGAATGCCGGTGCCGGTGACGACGAGGGGAAAAATGACGCCACGCATGGCACGTTTCCGACTGGCGATCGCGGCGGCGATGCTGGTCCTGGGGCACCTTCCGGGTGCGGCCGCCCAGGACGCCACGCCGGTAAGGATCGTGGCGCCGCTGCCGATGAACGGCGGCACGCCGCTCCGTTTCACCGGGTCTTTGACGGCGGCACGCCAAGCCGACCTGTCACCGCGGGTGAGCGGTCTGGTCAAGCAGGTCGAAGTGGATGCCGGCGACGCCGCTGAGGAAGGCGACGTCCTGGTCGAGCTCGACGCTACGATGGCCGAGTTGGAACGCCAGCGGGCGAGCGCCGTTCTCGCGGAGGCACGCAAGCGGCTGGAGGAAGCCGAGCGCGTCCGCGACGAAGCTTACGCTCTGGGCCAGAACATTCCGCAGACGACGCTCAGGGCCCGTGAAGCCCAGGTGGAGATCGAGTCCGCGGTCGTCGCTCGCCTTCAGGCCGAACTTCGCCAGCAGGTCGAGTCCGTCACGCGACACAAGGTGCTGGCACCGTTCGACGGCGTCGTCACCCGCAAGCTCACCGAAGTCGGCGAATGGGTGCAGACGGGGACCCCCGTCCTCACCTTCGTCGCCACCGACCGGCTGCGGCTCGATGTCCAGGTGCCGCAGGAATATTTCGGGATCATCGCCCTCGATTCGCCTGTCCGCGTGCGGCTGGATGCCGAGCCCAGCGAGCCCCTTGCCGGACGGGTCGCGGCAACCGTTCCCTTGTCGGATACCGACGCCCGGACCTTTCTCGTCCGGGTGACCCTCGAGACGAGCGATCGCCCGCTCATCGCCGGCATGTCGGGCGAAGCTGCTTTTTCCCTGCCGGGAGACCGCAAAGCGCTGGAGCTGCCACGCGATGCCGTGCTCCGCCACCCGGACGGCAGCACGACGGTGTGGGTCGTCGAGCAAGGCGACGCCGGCGCCGTCGCCCGGGAGCGTACGGTGACGCTCGGCCGAACGCTCTCCGAGACCGTGGAGGTCATCAGCGGCCTGGAACCGGACACATCGGTCGTCGTCCGCGGCAACGAACTGCTGCGGGACGGTCAGCAGGTACGGCCGGTGGAAGATCGCACCGAAGGCGCTGTCGGAGGCACGAGCGGCTGATGCTCCAGGGAATCATCAGGCACGGCACTCAGCTTGCCGTCGCGGTCCTGATCATCTGCGTCCTTGGCATCGTCGCCGCCTTCAGGGTTCCGGTGCAGATGATCCCCGATCTCGAAGTCCGCACCATCACCGTCGTCACGCAATGGCCCGGCGCGACACCGCAGGACGTCGAGAAGGAGATATTGATCGAGCAGGAGGACTATCTCCGCACGATTCCCAACCTGCACCGGATGATCGCCTCCGCCGAGACCGGCGAAGCCGTGATCGAGTTGGAGTTCCCGTTCGGGGTCGACATCAACGACGCGCTGATTCGCGTGAACAACGCCCTGAGCCAAGTCCCCGACTATCCCGAGAACACCGAGGAACCGCGACTTTACGCGACCTCGTTCTCCCAAAACGCCTTCATGTACTTCCGAATCGAGCCGCTGGCCTCGGCGCCACCCGGTCTCGACATGGACATGATGCGGGATTTCGTCGACGACAACGTGCGGACCCGTATGGAGCGCGTGCCGGGCGTGTCGCAGGTGTCGATCCGCAGCGGCGCCCCGCGCCAGATCCAGATCGAGGTCGATCCGGTGCGGCTCGCTGCCACCAATGTCAGCCTGACCGAGGTTCGCGACGCCGTCCGCACCCGCAACCGCGACGTCTCGGCGGGCGATATCGACAGCGGCAAGCGCCGCTATCTGCTGCGCACCGCCGGCCGGTTCGAGGAAATCGATGATCTCGAAGACCTGATCATAGACCGGCGCGGCGACGCCATCGTCCGGCTGCGCGACGTGGCCGAGGTGCGGCTGGACCACGCCGAGATCAGCGCCCACACCTACGTCAACGGCAAGCCGGCGATCTTCCTGTCCGTCCAGCGCGAGACCGGGTCGAACGTTATCCTGATCCGCGAGGCGATGATGAAGGTCGTCGCCGACATCAACAGCGAGGTGCTGCAGCCCCGTGGCATGCAGATGGAGCTGACCAGCGACGACGTGCGTTACGTGAAGGCGTCGATCGTCAACGTCTGGAAAAACCTGGCCATCGGCGCGGTGCTGGCGACGACGGTCATGTTCCTGTTCCTGCGTTCGCTGCCGGCGACACTGGTGGGAGTGGTCGGCATTCCGATCTGCACCATCGCCGCCTTCATCGGCCTCCTGGCCGCAGGGCGGACGATCAACGTCATCTCGCTGGCCGGCATCGCCTTCGCCATCGGCATGACCCTCGACAACAGTATCGTCGTTCTGGAGAGCATCGAGCGCGAGCGGCGGCACGGGCTGAAAGCGCTCGATGCCGCGATCGCCGGCATGGGCCGGGTGTGGACGGCGGTCCTCGCCTCGACCTTGACGACGGTACTGGTCTTCGCGCCGGTGCTGTTCATCCAGGAAGAGGCCGGCCAGCTTTTCTCCGACATCGCGATCGCCATTTCCGCATCGATCATCGCGTCGATGCTGGTGGCGGTGACGGTCATCCCGGCGGCCTCGGCCCGGGTGTCGATGGGATCGGACAACGACGATCGCGGCCTCGACCAGTCAGGCGGCTTCCGCGGCGGGGTGCTGAAGGGTGTCGGCTGGCTGGTCGCAACGCCCTTGCGACAGGTCGCGGCGGTCGGAGGCATCCTCGCAGCGACCGCCCTGATCATCATCGGCCTCACCCCCAAGGCCGAATACCTGCCCGAGGGCGAGGAAGCCAAGACCTTCTCGGTCATGATTCCGCCACCCGGCTACAACCTCACCGAAATGAACGCCATCGCGGACGAACTGCATGCCGATCTGCTGCCCTATATAGGCAACGATCCCGCGCTGTTCGCCGAGGGCAAGTCCGATGTCCCGGCGATCGACTGGCTGCTGATGTTCGTCAGTCCGCAGCGCATCTTCATCGTCTCGGAGACCGTCGACCCAAGACAGATCGATTCGCTGATGGAGGCCCTGGACGCCCGCTTCACCGAGGTGCCGGGCATGCGCGCCTTCTCCTCCCGCGGGTCGATCATTTCGGGGAACGACGGGGGAACGCGCAGCGTCAACCTGGACATAGCAGGACCCGACCTTCGTGAGATCTACGACGTCGCCCTGGCTGCCTATCGCCGCGCCGAGACCGTGTTCGGGAACCCGCAGATCAATTCCGAGCCATCCTCCCTCACCCTCGCCCAGCCGCTGATCGAGATCCGCCCCGACTGGAAGCGTGCGGCCGAGCTGGGCTTCACCGCCGCGGAACTGGGCTTCGCGGTCTCCGCACTGACGGACGGCGCCTATGTCGACGAGTTCCTGCTGGACGGCGACCGCGTCGACATTTTCCTCTACAGCTCGCATGGGCTGGCGCAGACGCTGGGCAACCTGAACGATCTGCCGCTCTACACCCCGCAAGGGTCGGTGGTGCCGCTCAGCGCCGTCGCCGATCTCGTCGAACAGGTCGATACCGACAGCATCCGCCGGGTCGATGGCGAGCGGACGGTCACCCTGCAGATCATCGCTCCGCCCAGCGTACCGCTGGAGAGCTCGGTCGCCATGGTGCAGCAGGACGTCGTCGGCTATCTGCGCGACGCGGGAGAGATCCCGCCGGCGGTTTCGCTCGATATTTCCGGCGCCAGCGACGAGCTGGAAGCGACGCGTTCGGCCCTGCTTGGGAACTTCATGGTCGCCCTGATCCTCTCCTATCTGCTGCTGGTGGCGATCTTCACCCATTGGGGCTATCCGCTGATCATCATGACGACGGTCCCGCTGGGGATCGCCGGCGGCATCGTCGGCTTGTGGCTGCTCAATCTGGTGGGCGCTCAGTTACCCGCGTTCGGCCTCAGCGCGATCCAGCAGCCGTTCGACATGATCACCATGCTGGGCTTCCTGATCCTTCTGGGAACGGTGGTGAACAACCCGATCCTGATCGTCGACCAGACGATGCGAAACGTCCGAGAGGGGCTGGACCCGCGCCGCGCCGTCCAGGATGCGGTGTCGCTGCGTTTGAGGCCGATGATGATGTCGATGACGACGACCGTGTTCGGGATCGCACCGCTGGTGTTCATTCCAGGCGCGGGAACGGAGCTTTATCGCGGCGTCGGCGCCATCGTGCTGTTCGGCCTCCTGTTCGCGACATTGGTGACGATCGTCTTCCTGCCGCCGCTCCTTGTCCTCCTGCTGGAGACGCTGGCGCGAATCCGCCGCCGCGCGCCGCGTCGGTCTCCTGCCCAGGCGGAACCTGCCGAGTAAGACCGATGGCCGGTCATTGCTGCGGAGACCAAGACTGCGCGCCCCCGGATCCCGGCGACCGCCGCTATCGCCGCGTTCTATGGGCAGCACTCGGAATCAATGCCGCCATGTTCGTCGTAGAGATTGTCGCGAGCGCCATCGCCGGCTCCTCCGCCCTGCGAGCCGATGCGCTCGACTTTCTCGCCGACGCCGGCAACTACGGCGTCAGTCTGTTCGTCGCCGGCATGGCCCTTCGGTACAGGGCACGCGCCGCCCTCGCCAAGGGAGCCACCATGGGGGCATTCGGCGTCTGGGTCATGGCCTCGACCTTGTGGCACGCCGTGGAAGGCACCCTCCCCCACGCCGGAACGATCGGTGCGATCGGTCTGCTGGCCTTCCTGGCCAACGCCTCCGTCCTGGGCCTCCTGTGGGTATACCGGCATGGAGACGCGAACATGCGCTCGGTCTGGGTGTGTTCGCGGAACGACGTGCTCGCCAACGTCGCCGTGATGGCGGCAGCGCTCGGTGTCGCCGGAACGGGCACGCCCTGGCCCGATATCGCCGTCGCCGCGGTCATCGGCGGCCTGGCCCTGCAGGGCGCCGTCCACATCATCCGCTCGGCACGGGTCGAGCTGCGACAGCCGGACCCCGCACCGGCGGAATAGCCGACCCGTCAGGATTCCGGCTTGAGCTCCAACGAAGCCGAGTTCAGGCAGTAGCGGAGGCCGGTCGGCGGTGGCCCATCATCGAACACATGCCCCAAATGGGCATCGCAACGGGCGCACAGCACCTCCGACCGGATCATGCCATGGCTATGGTCGGTCTTGACCACGACCCGTTCGTCGTCGATCGGCTTCCAGAAACTCGGCCAGCCCGTGCCGGAATCGTATTTCGTCTGTGAAGAAAACAGATCCTCGCCACAACAGGCGCAGGCATAGACGCCCGGCGTCTTCGTATTCCAATAGCGTCCCGTGAACGCCCGCTCAGTGCCGGAACACCGGCAAATCTGAAATTGCTCGGGCGTCAGTGCTTCCCGCCATTCCGTATCGGATTTGACCACCTTATCCGGCATCCGCTTCGTCTCCCTGCAATGGCTGTCCCAGTCCCTGGCCAACAGATAGGAACGGCCCCCGCCACTCCCCAGGGCAAGACGACAGAAAACAGTGACGAAGCCAACCCCGCTGCGCGCCGTGATCGATGTCAAAATTGTTGCGGGTCCAAATTACGCTGCGCCGCAACATAGCTGATCGCAGGGATATATCCGCGCCCCTCGTGACCAATCGCACTGCGTGCGAAGTAGAACGGCGCGAGGATGCCCACAATTACAGACGGATTACAGGATGGCACACGAAAGCACTTCGGGGAGTCGCTCGCAAACCGGCTCTCTGCCTGCCTATAAGTTCTTATAGGTCGGCAACTGACTCATGGGGCTTGCCCCAGCCCAACATTATCCTGATAGGCGAGAGGAACCCCTTGCGGCCCTTTTGCTGCAGTGCGGAACCTTAGTGAATGGACCAGGCGGACGTCCGTATTGAGATTGGAGAACGAACAAAATGCGTCAAGCCCTTGCTACTCCCCAAGCCTCGCCCGGCCTCCCACTTGCGGCCGATCCCGACTTTCTGGCGAATCGGGTCGACCGCTATTTCCGGGAAGAGGAACGCCGTTCCGTGGTGTGCGGACGCAGCATGACTGCCGATGCGATCCAACTGCGGAGCAACGACTACCTGTCACTGGCCAACCACCCTAACGTCATGGCCGCCCAGGCCGAAGCCTTGGTCGACCACGGCAACGGCATCCTGATGTCCGGCGTCTTTCTTGACGACCATGACTCCCAGCGTTCGCTGGAGCACAAGTTCGCTTCGCTGATCGACAGCGAGGACTGCGCGATCAGCCAGTCGGGCTACAACGCCAATGTCGGCCTGATTCAGGCGATCGCCGACAAGGACGTCCCCGTCTACATCGACATGCGTGCCCACGCCTCGTTGTGGGAGGGCGCCAACAGCGCCGGCGCACCCGCTCACGCTTTTCGCCACAACGACGTCGAGCATCTGGAGAAGCAGATCCTCACCCATGGCGCCGGCGTGGTGGTCGTCGACTCGGTCTACAGCACCGTCGGCACCGTCTGCCCGCTGATCGAGGTCGTCGATCTCGCCAATCGGCTGGGCTGCGTCCTGATCGTCGACGAATCGCATTCTCTCGGCACCCACGGAACCAATGGCGAAGGCCTCGTCGCCGCGCTGGGCTTGCAGGACCGCGTTCATTTCCGCACGGCAAGCCTCGCCAAGGCGTTCGCCGGGCGTGGCGGTCTCGTCGCCGGTTCGGCCCGGAACATCGAGTACTTCCGCTACAAAGCGCTGCCGGCGATCTTCAGCTCGGTGCTGCTGCCCCACGAAATCGCGGGCTTCGAGGCGACGCTGACCGTCATCCGCCAGGAAGCCTGGCGCCGAACGAAGCTGCATCGCAATGCCGAGTACCTGCGCGAGGGGCTGACGATGCTGGGCTATCATCTGGGTGACGCCACGTCCCAGATCATTCCGCTGGAAGCGGGTCCCGAAGCACGCACTGTCGTCCTGCGCGATGCTCTGGAAGCCCGCGGTGTGTTCGGAGCGGTGTTCTGCGCCCCCGCGACGCCCAAGAACCGTTCGATGGTCCGCCTGACCGTCAACTGCGCCTTGTCCCGCGACGATCTCGATCATGTCCTCTCGGTCTGCGAGGACATCCGCGATCTGGTCGAGGCCGACAAGTGGCCCAACGCCCGCAAGAGTGCCCGCACCAGCCGGTCGCGGGAACTTGAAGCGGCGTAAGGATCTCGGTCGGCTGTCGGTGTAGGGAGGCACGGTCGACTTCGGGAACTCGTTGTAGGGCTTGAAACTGTAGAGCGCCGGGCGATACCGCCCGGCGCCATCTGTTTTAGCGCCCGATTACTAACGCTTTGCCAAGATTGTGACGTTCGGCGGCATTTTACAGGCTCGGCGCATGCCGCATATCGGCCTCCGCCGCATCGAGCAGCTCCAGGTACTTACGATAGGAGAGGATGCGCCCCTCCCCTGCCTTGACTGACGGCGGGCTCTTGATCACGGCATAACGATAGTCGACCTGACCACGGAACGTCGACGCCGGCAGGAGATGCGATCGCCAATCTTCCGCCCCTTCGGTGAAGAAGCCCCCCGACTGCCAGAAATACGGAACCACCTCCCGCTTCTCCAGCAGCTGCATGAGGTCTCGGGGGCCGTCCTGATCGCGCACGATCTCCCAGTGCACCTGGTAATCCTCTTCGGCCATGACGATGAGAAGGTAGACATCCCCCTCGACCGAAAGGCCGATGAATCCGTTGGGCCGCGTCGTGAAGTAGTACTCTTCGATCCCGTATTCCTTGCGCAGTCCGTCGAAGAACGCGGCGAACTTTTCGTCGGTCAGGAAACGAGGACAGCTCACCGCGAAGCACTTGATGATCGACTCGCCGACATCGGCGAAATAATCGTTCTGCAGTTCCGCGATCATCGAGTTGATCTTCTCGGCGGCGTCGACCTCGCTCTTCATGATGAAGCGATCGATGACGTTCTTGTTGAACGCCTCCACCGCGGTCTTCTCGTCCGCCTTCCCCGTCAACAGGATCTTCCGGATGTAGGGGCTCTCGATCTGCGCGCAGAGCTCCAGACCGTTCATTTCCGGCATGTCGTAATCAACGACGACGACGGAGATCTCAGAGAAGCGCTGAGCGTTGTAAATCTCGCCGCTGATCTTCGCGAGATCGAGAATGAATGCCTGCTGACCGGGATAGATGATCGCCGTTTCCGGATAGTCCCGGTAGGGCGAGAGGCAGCGGCGATAAAGCGGCAACGATCGTCCCACCGCGTTGATCTCGCGCAGCGCGGCACCGGCCGAATCGAACAGCTGGTAGGCGGTGCCGGGATCGATCTGAAGACTGAGATTCTCCAGAAAGCTGCTGTTATCGTCGACGAAAAAAATTGTCGTCGGATAGAAGTAAGGGAAGACTTTATACTGGCTCAACTTATTCCACCGTAGGGAAAATCAGCAGAAACTCGGTATACGAGCCGAGTTGCGAGCGCACCGAGATCGATCCTCCAAAGCTTTCCATAACAAGCTTGCAGAATGACAACCCCATACCGGTACCGCCACCGTCTTTATTTGACGTATAAAATCGCTCGAAAATAAACGGAAGGATTTCACGCGGAATTCCGGCACCATCATCAAAGAACGAAAGCTCATTGAACCCTTCGCCACGCCGCAGGCGGATACGAATAACGCTTCCCCCTCCGCGAGCCACGTAAAACAAGGAGTTCTTGATCAGATTGAATATGACATGAACCAGCAGGACATCATTGCCCCGGAAGTCAAAGTCATTGCTCTGATCTAGCTGGATGATATCCCGTTCCCGTTCGGACTGGAAGGGGTAACGGTCGACGGCCTGCTGCACCGCCCGCGCCGTCGAATGGACCTGAAAGCGCGACGTATCGATCACTGTACGCCCGGCATTCATCAGCAGCATGTCGATGATCGTGTTGGCGTAGTCCGTCTCGGACTGAATCCGCTGCAAGACCGAATGCAGGGCATCGACGTGGGCTGACCGGATGGGCTTCACGGGAAGGCCCTCCGCCTTGGCCATGTCATAGGCCTCGACCAACGCCGGAAGGTAGTTCTTGAGACCGCCGGCACCGGTCCGGATCCCTAAGAGCGGCGTCCGCATCTCATGGGCGATGTTGCCGCTGATCGCCAGGGTCGCCTGCATCTTCTCCTTGTTGATCACGGCCGTCCGGTAATTCATCACGCTGCCCGCGACCAGCGCGAAGAAGTAGATGGCGAGCTGTTCGACGTAGACCTGACCGCCGCCCCAGGCCTCGGTCGTCGCCGCATAGGCAATCCAGCCGAGGGCCGATCCGACCAGGAACATGATGATCAGATTCAGCCAATCGACGAGAAGGATGAGAAGAAACAAGGCGGCGAGATTGGACATCTGCCACACCGGAATCGAGTCGTTCTTCAGCATCATGAAAGTGAAGAAGAACGGCATAGAATAAAGAACTGAAAAATAATAGAAAAAAGGCAGGTACTCGCGACTCCATTCCGGCCACCGATTCCGGAGCAGAATCAGCAACCATAGCGAGGCACCGAACATACGCAGGCCGAGGTTCTCGTACTGACCCGGCGTCAGGTAAACCCAGACGAAATAGTAGAGCGGAAAACCGACGATCCCGATGAAGGAGATGGGCGTAAGGTTGGCTTCCGAATAGCGGATGCTGCGCTCCGCCAGGCGGCGGAACATCCGCACTACCGCCTTGATTCCCATGGTGCGGGAAAGCGGAGGAACGAAACTGGAGCGCTTGGCTCCGTTACGAAGCACTGCCATGGCGAGCGCTCCCCGCAATCACACGTAGATCAGCCCGAGCCCCACAGCCTTGGCGATGGCATGTGCACGGCTGAACACGCGCAGCTTCTTCATGGCGTTGGTGAGATGGAAGTTCACCGTCGCTTCCGAGATATTGAGGATGACGGCGGTTTCCCACGACGTCTTGCCACGCGCCGCCCACAGCACACATTCCAACTCCCGCCGCGTGATCTTGAAGTCTTCCGTCGAGTCGTCGCCTTTGGATAGCAGCGGCCGCACGCGACTGTGGAAGTGCAACGCCAGAAGATGGCATGAATTCATCTGAGCGCCGCTGACCTTCTGGTGCGCGCTCCCGTTCGTCCGCGGCAGGTTGAGGATCGCTCGACACGGCCCCGGCCCCATCACCGGCACCGCCAGCCCGCCGGCATAGCCGTGGCGTTCACTCTCCTCCAGCACCTGAAGTTCGGACGCCGAGAGGTTGTGCCTGCGCTGCAGATCGCTCCAGTCCAGGGGAACGACGTCACGCAAAGCGACCTGCAAAACAGGATCGTAGAGATAGAGACCGTCGCCGATATAGCGCTGAATCCACTTCTCGCTCAAATTGGAAACAACGGCCGGGGGCTCGGAATGCGTGAAGGGAACGTGAAGGTACAAGTATAGGTAATGCTCGACGCCGATGGTCCGCAGTGTCGACTCGAACGACCGCTCGATCGCCGAAATGTCATCGACCAGTTCAGTCTCGTTCATGAACAGCGATATTGCCTGGGCGCTGTCCAACATCTCGAGCGGCTGCTCGTTCACACAGACTTCTCCGACAAACTGGCGGGGCGCCGCCCCGTTTCCACTACAGGCACCATAGCACCGCTATCCTGCATGCGGTCAGTATTGATACCACAAGATTTGGAATGTTTCTGAGAAAGCTTGCTGAGCGGCCCTTCTTTGGAGTCCGACAACAGCGTTACTGAATCGCCACGTGCCTGAAGCACTCGCTTCTGCGGGCAGGCTGATCTGGAGCCACGCGCCCCTCAACGCGCCGCCAGCCGGTCCGGTACATGGGCGAGACCGGTCTTCACCACCGGAACGAATTGGAGCGGGCGAAGGGAATCGAACCCTCGTCGTAAGCTTGGGAAGCTTCTGCTCTACCATTGAGCTACGCCCGCTTCCGGCGATGGCGGCAAGAATAATAAGGGGGCCGCAGCCGACGCAAGCGGGTTCGACAGCCCCCGCCTTCACCCCACCGAGAGGGCCAGTATCCGGCTGAGCTGGCACAGCGGCCGGCCCGTCTCCTCCATCCAGCCGTTGAAGGCATCCTGCACAGTACGCAAATCCTTCTTGCCGGTGGGCTTGCGGGTGACGATGCCGGCGGAAACCAGCGCCTTGGTCACGTCCTCCGTCACGATGAAGGTGTCCTTCCCCACCGTGCGCAGAAAATACGGGCCGGAATTCCCGCCGAGCTGCTTGAAGTCCTTCACCAGCCGTTCCCATAGACCGACGATATCCCGTTCGGGCCATTCGGCAATCCACCGGCCGAAGCTGCCGTGATCTGAAGAAACAGCGTTCACCGCCCGCGCGTTCGCCACGACCGCCAGCAATTTGCCGCCATGCCGAATCAGACTCGGGTCGGAGAGGCAACGATCGATCTCCGCCTCCGACATCGCCGCCACCCGGCGCGGATCGAACCCGTGAAAGGCCGATTCGAAAGCCGGCCACTTCTTCTGCACCATGTCGTGGCGCAGGCCGGCGCTGAAGATTCTGAGGCTCATCTGCGAGAGATAACGATCGTCCGTTACGGCGATCAGTTCCGCGGCCGTTGCCGGCCGAGGAAGCATTCCTTCCAGCGCTGCCGCCCCTCCGGCACGGGTCTCCGCCGGGCCGAGGAACCGATTGAATGCCACCATCGATTCTTTCCTGGAAGCGTCGGGGACCGCAGTATAGCCTTTGGCCAGCCAAGAGAGGATCGATATGGCCGAGCGTGACGCCGAAGCGCTATCCGATGTTCGGATCCGCACGGCGCGAATGGATGACATCACTGCCATTCAGGCAGCGGCAAGCGAGAGTTGGCGGGCCGCTTACGGCCATATTTTTGCGCCCGGCTTCATCGCCGGCTTCTTGAACAGCGCCTATTCGACGTCTGCGCTGCGAGCGGCGGTCGCCGGTCGACGGTCGACCTTCCTGGTGGCCGAAACCAATGGCGATATCGTCGGTTTCGCTCAGTTCGGCGAACGGGGGCGCGGGCCGGAACTGTTCCGTCTTTACGTCCATCCCCGGCACTGGCGGCGCGGCATCGGCCGGAGGCTGCTGAGCCATGTCGAGATGCAGTTCCTGGTGCTCGGCGCGGCTCGCTATTTCTGCACGGTCCACAAGGACAACGTCATCGGCCGCAACTTCTACCTGTCGCAGGGATTCGCCCATGTCGGCGAGCGCGATACCCGCGACGAATGGTGCATGCGCAAGGCCCTCTGGATCCCGGAGAACTGATGGCGCCGCCGGAAGAGGTATCAGCCTCTCCGGCCTTCCATGAACCCCAGCTCGGATAAGGGCGCCAAAGCGCGGGCCTGCTGCCGGAAGCTCTTCCAGCTTTCGTAGATCCGCCGGTTGATATCTCCTTCCGCCGCCGTCTCCGCGACCACCTCCTCACTCACCGTGAACCACTTCTTCTGAATGTCGTCGGGCAGGCGCCCGATCGTCACCCCATGGTCCTCGACCAGCGATTTGAGCGATCTGCCGTTCATGACCACGAACTCGGACAACATGTTGGTCATTTCGGCGACGGCCGCTTCCTGGATGATCATCTGCAGAGACGCCGGCAGGGCGTCGTAGGCCGCCTTGTTGACCACCAGCGAGTTGGCGGTGCCGGGTTCATGGATGTTGGGCCCGTAGCAGAACTTGGCGACCTTGTAGAAGCCGAAGGCGAGGTCCATCCACGACCCGCCCCATTCGGCAGCGTCGATCACCCCCGATTGCAGGGCGGCCATCACCTCCCCGCCCGGCAGGTTGACCGTGGTGGCGCCGAGCCGGTTCAGAACCTCGGCCTGCAAGCCGGCCATGCGAATCTTGAGGCCCTGGAGGTCCTGGAGCGATTTGATCTCATCGCGGTACCAGCCGAAGAACTGCTGGCCGGCATTGCCCGCCGGAAACGCCTTCAGGCCGAATTCGCCATAAAGCTCGTCCCAGAGTTCCTGCCCACCGCCATGCATGATCCAGGCGATCTGCTCCTGCGCGGTGAGTCCGCCGGGAACCGAGGCGAAGAAGGGAATGCTCTTGTTCTTGGACGACCAGTAGTAAGGCGAGTCATGCCCCATCTCGGCCGTGCCCTCGCGGACCGCATCGAACACCTCGAAAGCCGGGACCAGTTCGCCCGCGGCGTATAGCTTCACCTCCAGCTTGCCGTCGGACATGGTGGTGATCCGATCGGCGATCCGTTGCGCGCCGACGCCGAGGCCGGGGAAGTTTTTCGGCCAACAGGTTACCAGCCGCCACTTCATGCGCCCCTCGGCTATCGCGGGAGCTGGAAAAGCCGCCGCGCCGGCAGCGGTTACCGCCGCACCTTTCAAGACATCCCGCCGGCCTACCGTCTGGGCCATGATCGTCCTCCCTGTTTGTTCCAGCGCCCGCGGCTCGATGGCGGACGTGGCTTCTTTGAGCCAATCCTCTCCCGTAAGCCGGTCGAAAACCAGCCCGTCTGAAAGGTTCGAGGCGATTCAGCGTGCCAGGAGGAAGGCCGCGAAGACCAGGAAGGCGAAGCCGTTATTGGCCTTGAAAGCGCGGAGACAGCTCGCCGGGTCGTCCAGGTCGACACGCCAGATCAGCCGTCCGGCGTAGACGAAAGCAGGGAGCAACAACAGAAGCGCCATCGGCGCGTGCCCGGCCGCAAGCGCCGCGGCACAGAGGCCCGAAGCGGCCAGAAGATAGAACACGATCAGCCAGGGCCGCGTCTTGTTCCCCAGCTTCAGGGCGGAGGATTTCACGCCGACCAGCACATCGTCCTCCTTGTCCTGGTGGGCGTAGATCGTGTCGTAGCCCAGCGTCCAGGCGATGCCGGCCGCATAGAGGATCAGCGCCGGCATCTCTATCCTGCCCGTCGACGCAGCCCACGCCACCAGCGGTCCCCAGTTGAACGCAAGCCCCAGGAAGGCCTGCGGCCAGTAGGTCACCCGCTTCATAAACGGGTAGATCGCAACCAGGATCAGCGACGAGAGCCCGACGACGATTGCAGGCCGTCCCAGCTGCAACAGCACCAGCAGCCCGATCAGGCTGGCACCGACCATGAACAGGACGGCCTGCCTGACGGTCAGAGCGCCACTCGCCAGCGGACGGGTCCGGGTCCGGGCAACCTGGGCATCGATGTCGCGGTCGACGATGTCGTTATAGGCGCAGCCCGCCGCCCGCATGACGAACGAACCGACCGCGAACAGGAACAGCAGCCGGAACGATTCGCCGAAACCGGGTTCGGCGAGCGCCACGCCCCACCAGCACGGCCACATCAGCAGCAGGAAGCCGATCGGCTTTTCCACCCGGGCAAGCTGGAAATAGGGGCGGAGACGAACGAACCGCGGCCACAGCTTCTGCGGGACGTAGCGGTCGATCCAGTCCGGCGATCGCTCTCCCTGCCGGCGAAGCGGCGGCGTGCCGGCGGATCGATCGATGTCGTTCATGCGTCGGCACCTATCTTTCGTCCGCTCGGCTCTCAATATTAGGGGAATGACACGCGCACAAGAGCGAGACGATATTCGCCTCCATGTCGAGACCGCGCTCGGCGACGGCGCTTCGATCGAAGCGACACCCCAGCAGGCACACTATCTCCGGAACGTGATGCGGCTCGGCGAGGGCGATACCGTCGCTTTGTTCAACGGCGCAGACGGCGAGTGGCTGGCCAGCGTCGTCCCGGACGGCCGGCGCGGTGCCCGGCTGCAGATCCTCCGGCAGACGCGGCCCCAGGAGGCCGACAGCGACCTGTGGCTGCTGTTCGCCCCCGTGAAACGGAACGCGATCGATTTCATCGTCCAGAAGGCAACCGAGCTCGGCATCGCCAAACTGCAGCCGGTGCTGACCGAGAACACCGACGTCACCCGCGTGAACCTCGACCGGATGCATGTCACGGCGATCGAGGCCGCGGAGCAGTCCCGGCGGCTGACGGTGCCGGAGGTCGGTGCGCCGCTCCCCCTCGCCTCGCTGCTCGACCGCTGGTCGGCAGACCGGCGCCTGATGTTCTGCGACGAGATCCGGACCGGCGCGCCAATGGCGTCGACGTTCGGCGTCGAGCCGGGGACAGGGCCTTGGGCGATCCTGATCGGCCCCGAGGGCGGATTCACGGAGGGCGAGCGCAGGCGCATCGCCGACCTGGACGGTGTCGTCCCGGTTCATCTCGGTCCTCGCATTCTCCGCGCCGAGACCGCAGCGGTGGCGGCGATAGCCTGCTGGCAGGCGATGTGCGGCGACTGGCGCTGAGCATTTCGGCGGAAAACCTCCTTGCCGATTTTGCATAGGCCGGGTCGAGTCCGCTGTGTTAAGGAGAGCCGCTGATCAGGCGAGGTTGATGCATGTCCGGACCTTCCGCGGTCGATGCCGCACCAGCGACCGACAAGACCGCGCTGGTCGCCTATCTGGAGCAAGGCTGCAAGCCGCGCTCGGACTGGCGCATCGGGACGGAACACGAAAAAATCGGCTACATCCTCGGTAGCCTGAAGCCCCTTCCGTATGACGGTCCGCAGGGCATCCGCGCGATGCTGGAAGGGCTGACGGAATTCGGCTGGAAGCCGGTCTGTGAAGGCGACAACGTCATCGCCCTGACCTTGAACGGTCAGTCTGTCAGCCTGGAGCCGGGGGGCCAGCTCGAACTGTCGGGCGCACCGCTGGAGACCATCCACCAGACCTGCAACGAGGTGAACACCCATCTCGCCCAGGTGCGGACGGTGGCCGAGCGGCTGGGTGTCGGCTTCCTTGGGATCGGCATTCAGCCAAAATGGCTGCGCAGCGATATCCCCGTCATGCCCAAGGGCCGCTACGGCGTGATGCTCGCCTATATGCCGAAGGTCGGCAATCTCGGCCTCGACATGATGCTCCGGACCTGCACCGTCCAGGCCAATCTCGACTTCGCCGACGAAGCCGACATGGTGCGGAAGTTCCGTGTCTCGCTCGCCCTCCAGCCGATTGCCACGGCCTTGTTCGCCAATTCCCCGTTCACCGACGGACGGCCGAACGGATTTCTCAGCTATCGCAGCCATATCTGGACCGATACCGATCCCGACCGCACCGGCATGATGCCTTTCGTGTTCGAGACGGGCATGGGCTTCGAGCGCTATGTCGACTTCGCGCTCGACGTGCCGATGTACTTCGTCTACCGGGACGGGCGCTATATCGACGCCTCAGGCCAGTCGTTCCGCGACTTCATGGCGGGCGAGCTGCCGGCTCTTCCGGGCGAACTGCCGACCCTGTCGGACTGGGCCGATCATCTCACCACGATCTTCCCGGAAGTTCGCCTCAAGCGGTTCCTGGAAGTCCGCGGCGCGGACGGCGGCCCCTGGCGACGGCTCTGCGCTCTGCCCGCCCTGTGGGCCGGCCTGCTCTACGATACCGGCGCCCTCGATGCCGCCTGGGACCTGGTGAAGAACTGGACCATCGCCGAGCAGCAGGAGCTCAGGAGCCGCGTGCCGCGTCTGGGCCTGACCACGCCGTTCCGCGACACCACCCTGCGCGAAGTCGCCCTCGAAGTGCTGGAAATCGCCCATGACGGTCTCGCGAGCCGGCACCGTCTCGACGGGGCCGGCAACGACGAGACCGGCTTCCTCGGCACACTATGGGAGATCGCCCGGTCGGGCCGCACTCCCGCCGAGCAGATGCTGGACGACTATTACGGTCGCTGGAACAAGAGCGTCGACCCGGTCTTCACCGAATACGCCTACTGACCCACGGCGCAATCCCTCTTCGCGGCAGGAGGAACGGCCCATGACCACTCTCGTTATCGGTGGGACCGGCACGGTCGGCAGCACGGTCGCCCGCGATCTCGCGACCGCCGGACGGCCTGTCCGGGTGATGACGCGCTCTCCCGACAAGATCGCGTCGCTGCCTGAAGGCGTCGAAGGCGTGGTCGGCGACCTCGACCGGCCGGACACCCTTGGTCCGGCTTTCGTCGGGGTCTCGGCCCTGTTCCTGGTGACGCCGCTGGGCGCGGCCGAAACCACCGCCGGCCTCGCCGCCGTCGAGGCGGCACGCACAGCGAAGGTCGAACGCATCGTCTACATGACGGTCCATAAGCTGACGGCAGGAGCGCATATTCCCCATTTCGGCGCCAAGCTGCCGGTCGTCGAGGCAATCGAGCGATCGGGACTCCCGTTCACGGTCATCGCGCCCAACAACTTCTTTCAGAACGATCTTTGGCTGAAGGACGCCATCCTGCAGTTCGGCGTCTATCCGCAGCCGCTGGGAGATGTCGGCCTGAGCCGCATCGACGTCCGCGACATCGCCGCCGCCTCGGTGACGGCACTGACCGAACCGGGCCATGACGGAAAGACCTATCCCCTGGTCGGTCCCGAGGCCTGGAACGGGCCAGAGACGGCGGAGGCCTGGTCACGCGCGCTCGGACGAACCATCCGTTACGGTGGAAACGACCTCGATGCCTGGTCGGCACAAGTGAGCGCGATGATGCCGCCCTGGCTCGTTCACGATCTTCGCATCATGTACCAGTGGCAGCAGGAAGAGGGTCAGATCGCGACGCCCGACGATCTCGCGGCCTGCACGGCGATCCTGAAACGGCAGCCCCGCAGCTACGAAGACTTCGTGGCGGAGACGGTCAAAGCGTGGACGTAACTGCTTCCGGCAGTCCTGGACTCGAGCTCCTGATGAAAGCTCTTTGACCTCCGTCATTGCGAGGCGCGCAGCGCCGCAGCAATGACCTGCGCCTTACCCCACAGCGCCGACCAGTCGGCCCGAAGGAGAGAACTTCGCCAAGGCCCCTGGGTTCCCGCCTGCGCGGGAACGACGATCGAACGTTAAGTCGTTGTCATCGTCGGGCTTGACCCGGCGATCCACAGCGCGTGATCCCTTCAAGGAGGGACAGGCGTCATGGATGCACCGCGGAGAGAGAGAGATCCTCGTGTCGGGTACGAGGATGACAAAGGGAATACGGAGCCGCCTTACCCCGCGGCTTCGGCGACGCAGGCGAAGTGGGCGACGCGGAAGCCGTCCTCGATTTCCTCTTCCATGATCAGCGCCGCGGTCTTGTCGTGGACGGCGCACATGGTCTTGGCCTTCCCCTGCACCTCGGTGAAGGTTTCATAAGGCCCGTATTTCAGGCTTACCGCTTCCGAATCGTTGGAAACGATGGTCGGCGAGAAGCACCCGGCGCCCACCTGCATCAGCAGACCGGTACCGGCGGCCAAAGTCATCATCACGATCATCGTCTCTCTGCTCCCCTTTCCGACGTTGTCTCGGCGAGACTCGAGTCTCCTTTATAGATTGGGATTCAATACAGGTCTTCCAGGGTATCGCGGTAGCGTTTGAGGATTTCGTGGCGGCGGATTTTCAGCGTCGGCGTCATCTGGGCGTTGGCGGTGGTGAAGGGCTCGTCTGCGATCGCGAAGCGCTTCACCCGCTCGATCACCGACAGATTGGCGTTGGCCCGATCGACCGCGGCCTTCACCGCTTCGCGAAAGGCCGGATCATCGCAGAGATTCGCGAGACTGACCGGCTGGCCGTTGACGAACCGGGTAACCAGGGACTCGTCGGGCACGATCAGGGCGACGAGATGCGGCCGGCGATCGCCGAACACCATCGCCTGTCCGATCTCGGGCTCCAGCGTCAGCATCGCCTCGACCCGCTGCGGCGAGATATTGTCGCCGCCGGAGTTGACGATGATGTCCTTCTTGCGGTCAGTGATCTCCAGATACCCGTCCGGGTCGATCACCCCGATGTCGCCGGTGTGGAGCCATCCATCGGCCAGCGCGATGCTACTGGCCTCCGGGTCGTTCCAGTATCCGGTCATCAGGAGGTCCCCACGAACCAGGATCTCTCCGTCGTCGGCGATCCTCACCTCGACATCCTTCAGCGGCGGCCCGACGGTGTGAATCCTGATTCCGGACGGCGGATTGCAGCTCACCACCGGGGCGGCCTCGGTCTGGCCATAACCCTGGAGAAGGCGCATGCCGAGGGCGGTGAAGAACAGGCCGACCTCCGGATTGAGCGGCGCCCCGCCTGAGACCAGCGCCTTCAGCCGCCCGCCGAAGCGCGCTCTCACCTTGTCGCGGACCAGCCTTTCCAGCACCGCATTCCGCGCCTTCTCGGACAGAGTCAGGCTGGCCGGGTCTTCATAGGCCTTGCGGCCCAGCGCCACCGCCTGCTCGAACATCCCGCGCTTCAGCCCGCCCGCCCGGCGCAGACCGACCAGGATCTTCTGGCGCATGACCTCGTAGAGGCGCGGGACAGCGGTCATGATCGTCGGCTTGGCCAACAGCATGTCGCCGCTCAGAGTCTCCACCCCCTCCGCGTAGTAGATCTCGGCACCGATCGAGATCGGGAACATCAGCCCGCAGGTGTGCTCGTAGGAATGGGAGAGCGGCAGGAAAGACAGGAAAACCTCGTCGTCGAGGCCCAGCTCCAGCAGCAGGTGATGAGCGCCGAGGCAGTTGGCGAAGATCGCCTTGTGGCTGAGCACCACGCCCTTGGGCGCCCCGCCGGTACCGGAAGTATAGATGATGCAGGCGGTGTCGGTGGGTCGGAGAGCCGGGAGAGAGACCGCCCCCTCGCCCTCCGCCAGCATTCCCTCCCACGCGCTCACGGCGACCGAAGCCGGCGCCGCCTCGTTCATCGGGGACATGGCGACCATCAGCCGGAACGCAGGCACCTGAAGGGCGGCTTCGAGGAACGGCCCCGCCAGCGCCGGCGTCGACACGAAGGCCATGGCCGCGCCGCTGTCGGTCAGGATGTGGAGATGATCGCGGGCGGTGTTGGTGGTGTAGACGGGAACGGTGATGCCGCCGGCCGCCATGATCGCGAGATCGGCCATCGCCCAGCGCGGTGAATTCTCGGAGACCAGCATCACCCGATCGCCGGGGTTCAGCCCAGCCGAGACCAGCGCCCCGGCCATCCGCCGGACTTCCTCGGCGGCGGCGCGCCAGGTGACCGGCTGATAGACACCTTCGTTCTTGCCCCACAGGAACGGACGGTCGCCCTTGGCGTCCGCCTGGTCGAAGAACATCGCTACCAGGCTGGACCACTGGTCCTTCTGCATTGCCCCTCCTCCCTGACGCGGCGCCCGCTCTGCCGGCGGCGCTCGCTCGACTGACTCTCCTTTCAATAACGTCACCGGCGGGGAAACGGAACAGCCGGAAGGTCGTTCGATGCGGCGCTTCAGTCGCCTTGCCGGGCTCGGCCGCCACCCCATATCGTAGCGGGATGCCCGGCCCGCGCTTCGGAGACGGAACGCGACCGGTCCGCTGGACAATGGGGATATCAGCGATGCAGCAGACAGCCGCCGCCAACGACGACCTCGGCACGCTTCCGGAATGGAATCTGGACGATCTCTATCCCGGCCGCACCTCGCCCCAGCTCGCGGCCGATCTCGACCGGGCGGAAAAGGATGCGAAGGCGCTGAAGGAAGCCTATGCCGGGCGGCTCGACTCCCTGGCCGGCGACACGCTGGCCGAGGTGATCGGCAAGTACGAAGCGCTGCAGGACAGCCTCGGCCGGATCATGAGCTACGGCTATCTGGTCTACTGCACGGCGATGAACGACCCGGAGACCGGGCGCTTCTTCCAGGGCCTACAGGAGCGCTGCACGACGATCTCGTCGGAACTCCTGTTCGTCACCCTGGAGATCAACCGCATCGACGATGCCCGCTTCGAGCAGCAGCTCGAATCCCCCGCCCTCGCCCACTACGCCCCCTGGCTCCGCGACTCCCGCGCCTTCCGTCCGCACCAGCTCTCGGACGAGGCCGAGACCCTGCTGCATGAGCGCTACGTCGTCGGCGGCGGCGCGTGGGAGCGCCTGTTCAACGAGACCATGGCGCGGCTCCGCTTCCCCGTCGGCGACCGCCAACTCACCAGCGCCGAGGCGCTGAACCTGCTCGCCAACCGCAACCCCGAAACCCGCAAGGCCGCGGCCGAGTCCGTCTCCAAGGTGCTGGGCGACAACATCCAGACCTTGGCGCTGATCACCAACACCCTGGTCAAGGAGAAGGAGATCGACGACCGCTGGCGCCACTACGCGCGGCCGATCTCGTTCCGGAACCTCTCGAACCATGTGGAGGACGAGGTCGTCGACGCGCTGATCGCCGCGGTCAAGGGTGCCTATCCGCGCCTCTCGCACCGCTACTACGCGCTGAAGGCCCGCTGGATGGGGGTCGAGGCGCTGAACTACTGGGACCGCAACGCGCCGCTGCCCGAGGACGCCGACAAGGTGGTGCCATGGCCGGAGGCGCAGACGATCGTCCTCGACGCCTATCGCCGTTTCTCGCCCGAGTTCGCGGCGATCGGCGAGCGCTTCTTCGAGAATGCCTGGATCGACGCCCCCGTCCGCCAGGGCAAGGCGTCCGGCGCCTTCGCCCACCCGACGGTGCCGAGCGCCCATCCCTATCTGCTGCTCAACTACCAGGGCAAGGTGCGGGACGTGATGACGCTGGCCCATGAGCTCGGCCACGGCGTCCATCAGGTGCTGGCCGGTCATCTCGGGCCGTTGATGTCGCACACGCCGCTGACGCTGGCCGAGACCGCGTCGGTGTTCGGCGAACAGCTCACCTTCCGCGCGCTCCTCGATTCCGAGACCGACCCCAAGCGCCGCCGGGTGATGCTGGCGAGCAAGGTCGAGGACATGCTGAACACGGTCGTCCGCCAGATCGCCTTCTGCGAATTCGAGCGCCGGGTCCACGAGACCCGCCGCGAGGGCGAGCTCACGCCCGACGATTTCGCGAAGCTGTGGGTCGAGACCCAGACCGAGAGCCTGGGCCCGGCGATCCGCATGAACGAGGGCTACGGCGTCTACTGGTCCTATATCCCCCACTTCGTGCACACGCCGTTCTACGTCTATGCGTATGCCTTCGGGGACTGCCTGGTGAATGCCCTCTACGCCGTCTACCAGGACGCCGAGCAGGGCTTCCAGGAGAAGTACATGGCGATGCTGAAGGCGGGCGGCACCCTCCGCCACAAGGAGCTTCTGGCCCCCTTCGGCCTCGATGCCTCCGACCCCGCCTTCTGGCAGAAGGGCCTCGGCGTCATCGAAGGCTTCATCGGCGAACTCGAAGAGGCGCTGTGAGGGGAGGCCCCGCGGCTCACCCCCAACCACGTCGTTCCCGCGAAGGCGGGAACCCGGAAGCCGTGCGCGCATTCACCGGCAAAGCAACCGCCCTGCCCCCTGGGTTCCCGCCTGCGCGGGAACGACGAGAAAAGGACAGCCGTCATTGCGAGGCGCGCAGCGCCGCGGCAATCCAGCCACCGCCTGCCTGGATTGCTTCGCCTCCGGCTCGCAATGACGTTCTCATACCGTCATGGCCCGGTTCAGCCGGGCCATCCACGACTTACCCGCGCCGGCCCCAAGTCGTGGACGCCCCGGCCAAGCCGGGGCATGACGGAACAGGAAAGGCGGCCGCCTGACCATGGCCGACGAAGACAGCCTCGGCGGGCGCCTCAGCCGTTACGCCCGCGTCTCGACGCGGATGGGCGGCCTCGCCGCCCGCTTGGCCGGGCAGCGCTATCTCGGCTGGGACCTCGACCGCAGCAAGCATGCGGCGGAGCTCCGGGAAGCGCTCGGCGGTCTCAAGGGGCCGCTGATGAAGGTCGCGCAGATCCTTTCCACCATCCCCGACGCGCTGCCGGCCGAATATGCGGGCGAGCTCGGCCAGCTCCAGGCCGATGCGCCGTCGATGGGCTGGCCCTTCGTCAAGCGCCGCATGACCACCGAGCTGGGGCCGGTCTGGGAGAAGCGCTTCGCCAGCTTCGAGCGCGAGGCCGCGCGGGCCGCCTCGCTGGGGCAGGTCCCCCGCGCCACCGGCCATGACGGCCGCCGCCTTGCCTGCAAGCTCCAGTACCCGGACATGGCCTCGGCGGTGGAGGCCGACCTTCGCCAGCTCTCCTGGATCTTCTCCATCTACCGCCGCTACGACAGCGCCATCGACCCCGGCGAGATCCACGGCGAGATCGCCGACCGCCTGCGCGAGGAACTCGACTACGCCCGCGAGGCCGCGCATATGCGCCTCTACCGCCTGATGCTGGCCGAGGAAGCGGGCGTCCACATCCCTGAGGTCGTCGACGACCTCTCGACCCGGCGCCTCCTCACCATGACCTGGCTCGACGGCGCACCGCTGCTCTCGCTCAAGGACGCGCCGATCGAGGAACGGAACGCCGCCGCCTACAACATGTTCCGGGCGTGGTACGTGCCCTTCTACTATTACGGCGTCATCCACGGCGATCCGCATCTCGGCAACTACACGGTGCGCGAGGACCGTTCGATCAACCTGCTCGACTTCGGCTGCATCCGCATCTTCGAGCCCCGATTCGTGCAAGGCGTGATCGACCTCTACCGCGCGATCCAGACCGACGACCGGGCGCTCGCCGTCCACGCCTACGAATCCTGGGGTTTCAAGATCGTCAATGACGAGATGGTCGACGTCCTCAACATCTGGGCGCAGTTCGTCTACGCGCCGCTGCTGGAGGACCGCGACCGCCGCATCCAGGATTCGGACAGCGGCGCCTACGGGGCCGAGGTCGCCGGCAAGGTGCACGAGGAACTCCGCCGCGTCGGCGGCGTCCGGCCGCCGCGCGAGTTCGTCTTCGTCGACCGCGCCGCCATCGGCCTGGGCTCGGTGTTCATGCACCTGAAGGCGGAGATCAACTGGCACCGCCTGTTCGAGACCCTGATCGAAGGCTTCGACGTCGAGACGATGGCCGCCCGGCAAGCCGATGCCATCGCCCAGGCCGGCGTGCCGCTGGCTCCGCCGCAGCCGGCGGCAACGAGCGGTCGCACTTCCTCCCCCTCGTCACCCCGGCCTTGAGCCGGGGGCCATCGGGGTGGAGAGCTCAGGCTTTCCGAGGTCCGTGCGGTGACGTGGACCCCGGCTCAAGGCCGGGGTGACGACGAGGGCGGACTGCCCGCACCTCTCTCTCCGCGCTGCACAAAAACCGCCCACGCAGTGTCGACAAAGCGGGAACCCTTTGCTATATGAGGCGTCCCTCATGGGAGGGCGCATAGCTCAGTTGGTAGAGCAGCTGACTCTTAATCAGCGGGTCCAAGGTTCGAGTCCTTGTGCGCCCACCAAAACCTC
>PBKC01000089.1 GCA_002721365.1 Rhodospirillaceae bacterium
GATCGGCGCCGGCACTTTTGCCGACAACGCGACCTGCGCCGTTTCCGGTACTGGCCATGGCGAAATCTTCATGCGCTGGACGGCAGCATCCGAGATCGCCGCCCGCATGCGTCATGCCGGCGAAAGCCTCGAACAGGCGGCTCGCCACGTGGTGATGGTCGACCTCAAGGAAAATGACGGCTCCGGCGGCGTGATCGCCATCGACCGCGACGGCAACATCACGCTGCCCTTCAACTCCGAAGGCATGTATCGCGGTTCCGTGCGCTCGGGCGAACAGCCGCAGACGGCAATCTACCGCTAGAATCGCAACCCACACCGAAAGTGCCTTATTCGGTCAGTTCCCTCATGGGCTGGAGCGCCGATCTGACTGGATCAGATCGGTGCTCTATCTGTTTGTTTTAGCCGCATAATCTTGTCGATCCTCGCTTCGCTCCGGTCGGATTATGCTCCAAGGTAGATTGTTTGGAAACTTGTCGCGGACATTGTCATCGTTCAGGCACAGACGTTCTGACGTTTTCCCGCATATCTGGTTTTCAATAAGGTGGAGCAAACGAATGCTCTCGAGAATTAAGACGCTTGAATAGAGCGACCTGATTATCCGGCTTTAACATGGCAATTCTCTCAGACGATCAACCGAAACCAGCCTTCAGGCTTCGGTCCCATCCGTGTCATCCCACTGGGCTAAGTTCTTGTTCGGGTATTAGAGTTTTTACGCGGATGAGTATCATCACGACGGGATCGTCAGTTCATATCCCTTCAAGACCTTGGTTGAAAAGATGGCTGGTATTCTGATCAATGCCGATTCGTGGCTTCCTGGAAGTTTTTCTTTTTACATGGCGGCGGAGGTGTTGCGCGTTGACATCGGGGCTGGGCCGACCGAGTCGCGCTCGATCAGTGACATCGGCAGGACGACGCGTCGCGTCGGTCCCTTTTCGTCGCCTGACAGTCGCTCCACCAGCAATTTGGCCGCTGCTTCGCCCAATTGATAGACGGGTTGTCGAACGACGGTGACGGGCGGCGAGGTGACGGAGGTCCAGTCAGCGTCGTGAAACGACATGAGCGACAGATCCCGGGGAAGCTTCAGGTCGAGCGCACGGCTGGCCTTGAAAGCGGCGAGCCCGATCACGCTGTCGGATGCGATGATGGCGCTGGGGCGAACCGGAGCCTGAAGCAGCTCGGTGACGATGACCTCTGTGGCTTCGGGCGAAATGGCACCGACGCGCACCCACTTTTCCGCATCAGGAATTTCGGTCTCTTGGCAGACTTCGAGATAGCCTTCGATGCGCCTGCGAACGGAGCCTGTCTGGATGTCCGCCGGATCGTGAAACATATGATCTGCTGTGTCGCAGGCCGTCAGATAAGCAATGCGGCGGTGACCCAGCGCGATCAGCCGTTTGGTCACGTCTCTTGCCGTATCCCGATCATTGGAAATCACCGTATCGACATCGAGAAGCGAGCTGCCACGGTCAAGCAACGCGAGTGGACGACCGGAGCGCAAAATCTCCTGCAGATGATCGGTTTCGCTTTCACGCGCCAAAGAAACGATCAATCCATCCACCCGTTTGGCAAGCAATGTGCGAATGGCGTCCTTTTCAGCGTCAACGTTTTCGCCTGAATTCATCAGGATAACGGTGAAACCGGCAAGTCTGGCCACATCTGTTATGCCGCGCATTGCTTGGCTGAAGAACGGGTTTTCGATATCGCCGACAACAACGCCGATTGTGCCTGATCGGCCGGTCGTCATGCTGCGGGCAAGTTCGTTGGGCCGATAGTCGAGCTTTTTCGCCGCCGCGATGACGGCGTCGCGCACCCGGTCGCTCACCGTGCCATAACCTCCAAGCACCCGCGCCGCGGTTGCCTTGGAAACGCCGGCGCTGCGAGCAACATCGGCGACGGTGACTGATGAATATCTGTTTGGTTCTGGGGCCATGATTATTAGCCTTATAAGAGATATTGACGACTGGCAAATCAGAAGATAACAATTGTCAAAAAGCAAAGAGACCGGTCTCAATCTTTAAGAGACCGGTCTCTTAAAGAAAGTGAAATCATTATTCAAGACGTTGCAATCTGGTCGGCAGAGTTGATCTTCTCCGACAAGTGAGCTTTTGCGCCCTGAAGAAAGTCATGAAAATACCACCAGAGAAGGAGAACAGCCCCATGAAACTTTTCCATTCAATTGCTCGTCCCGCAGTGCGGCTGGGCGCAGCAGCGGCGTTTATCGCCCTCGGTCTTGCCGGTTCGGCTATGGCCGAAGACAATCCCTATGATCTGATAGACCCTTCCACGATCAGCGTGGGAACGATGGGTGATGCCAAGCCGTACGCATTCTCAACCGCCAGCGGCGAATTTTCGGGCTTCGATATCGAACTTTTCACGAATGTCGCCGAGCGGATGGGCTTTGCGAAGGATCAGGTGATTTTCACCGGTCAGGACTTTTCGGCGCTCATGCCGTCGGTTGCAAACGGTCGCTTCGATGTGGCCGTCGCCGCCATCGGCACCACGGACAAACGCAAGGAGACCGTTGATTTCTCCGATGGCTATCTTGCAGGCTACCTTTCCATCCTCACTCCCGAGGTCGATATTACTGACGCGGAGGGGCTGAAGGGCAAGCGCCTTGGCGTCGTGCAGGGTACGCTTCAGGAAATCTACGCCCAGAAGAATTTCACCGGTACTGATCTTGTGAAATTTCCCGACAACAATTCCGCAGTCGCTGGTCTGAATAACGGCACGGTTGATGCGCATTTTCTCGATTACGAAGCCGCCAAGGATTACACGACCCGCTATCCGGACCTGAAGGTCACGGTCAATATCCCGAGCTTCGATGCACCCGCGGGCTTTGTGGTTCGCAAGGGCAACGCCGCGTTGCTTGAAGCTCTGAACGAAGGCCTGCACGCCGCCATGCAGGATGGCACATGGAAGACACTTTATGAAAAGTGGTTCCCCGGCTCGCCGATGCCGGCCGAATACCTGCCCAAGCCCTGACGGCAACAACGGTCCGGCGGCGTTATCCGCCGGACCTGACCCATTTTCCTCCGCAAAAGGAACCGCCTGATGGAATGGCTTGAAAACATGCGGCGCAGTTTTCTCGACTGGCATGCCATGGCCGAAGTGCTGCCGATAATGATAACAGTCGGGTTGAAGAACACCCTCATTCTGGCCGCGGCCTCCACGGTGCTGGGCGTCATCCTGGGCATGGTGCTTGCCGTGATGGGCATTTCACGCTCGCACTGGCTGCGCATTCCCGCCCGCATTTACACCGACATCTTCCGCGGCCTGCCGGCCATCGTCACCATCCTGCTGATCGGCCAGGGCTTTGCCCGCATCGGACGCGAGATTTTCGGCCCATCGCCCTATCCATTGGGCATTCTGGCGCTCAGCCTGATCGCCGGCGCCTATATCGGCGAGATCTTTCGCTCCGGCATTCAAAGCGTCGAGCAGGGACAGATGGAAGCCTGCCGGGCGCTGAGCATGAGCTATCGCCAGGGCATGCGTCTTATCGTGATCCCGCAGGGTGTCCGCAGGGTTCTGCCGGCCCTGGTCAATCAGTTCATCGGCAATGTGAAAGATTCCAGTCTTGTCTATTTTCTCGGCCTCCTGGCCTCCGAGCGCGAGATTTTTCGTGTCGGTCAGGATCAAGCCGTGGTTACCGGAAACCTGTCGCCGCTGCTTCTGGCCGGCGCGTTTTATCTGATAATCACAGTGCCGCTCACCCACACGGTCAACTATATCGACGTGCGCCTGCGTACCGGCAAAAAACGACCTTCAGCTGCGACAAGCGGTTTGCAGGAGGTCAGCGAATTGGACAGCGCCAGTGAGACCGCAAGCAGCACGCACTTTGATGGCGGCAGTCTCGAGGTGCGCGATCTCGATATGGCTTATGGCGATTTTGTCGTGTTGAAAGGCGTCAACCTCACCGTTCCCCCCGGCAGCGTGACCTGCGTTATCGGTCCTTCGGGTTCCGGCAAATCGACCTTGCTTCGCTGCCTGAACCGTCTGGTCGAAATCAAGAGTGGCGACGTCCTGCTGGATGGCGACAGCACGCTTGCAATGAAGCCCGACCAGCTTCGCAGGCGTATCGGCATGGTGTTCCAGCATTTCAACCTGTTTCCCGACCACTCCGCACTTGAAAACGTGATGCTGGCGCTCACCAAGATCAAGGGCCTGGCAAAGGCCGACGCCGAGCAGATTGCCAGGACTCGTCTGGCCGATGTCGGCCTTGCCGCGCGTCAGCATCACCGCCCCAGCGGGCTTTCCGGTGGTCAGCAGCAGCGCGTCGCCATTGCCCGCGCGCTTGCCATGGAGCCGGAAGTCATCCTGTTCGACGAGGTGACGAGCGCGCTCGATCCGGAACTGGTGAAGGGCGTGCTGAACCTCATGGCCAGTCTCGCCGAACAGGGCATGACCATGGTCGTGGTGACCCATGAAATGGGCTTCGCCCGCCGCGTCGCCGATCAGGTTGTGTTCATGGATGAAGGACAGGTCGTGGAAGCCGGTTCGCCGGAAGCCATCTTCGACAATCCGCAAAACCCGCGCCTGCAGCGCTTCCTCGCCGAAGTCCTTTGAAACAGGAGAAGCCAGAATGACGGACAGAACCCTTCGCTGGGGTATTCTCGGCTGCGCCAATATCGCGATCAAGAGTGTCATTCCCGCCATTGAGGCCGGCAAGACCGGTCGTGTTGCAGCCATTTCCTCGCGTTCGCTGGCAAGGGCCGAGGCCACCGCCGCGCGGTTCAACATTGCCAAGGTATACGGGGATTACGAGGCCCTGATGGCAGATCCCGATATCGACGCCATCTACAATCCACTGCCCAATCATCTGCATGTCCCGATGACGCTGAAGGCTCTGGAACACGGAAAGCCAGTTCTGTGCGAAAAGCCGGTGGCGCTCAGCGCTGAGGAAGCCACGATGCTGCTTTCAGCACAGAGGAAATCCGGCCTCCCGGTCGCCGAAGCTTTCATGGTGCGGCACCATCCGCAATGGAACGCCTCGCTGGCGCTGGCGACGGACTGCCGCATCGGCGAGCTGCGCGCCACTCAGACCATATTTTCGTATTTCCTCGATGATCCCAGCAATGTCCGCAATCAGCGCGACATTGGTGGCGGCGGCCTGCTCGATGTCGGTTGCTATGCCATCAACACGGCCCGCTATCTGTTCGGCGCGGAACCCCTTCGAGCCATCGCGCTTGTCGACAAGGACCCGAAATTCGGCACTGACCGGCTGACAAGCGGCCTTCTCGAATTTCCCGGCGGACGACAACTCGCCTTCACATGTTCCACCCAGCTTGCGCTAACCCAGAAGGTGACTGTGCTTGGAACGCGCGGCCGCATCGAAATGCCCGTGCCGTTCAACGCGTCACCCGATTTGGCAGCCAGCCTTATCATTGACGACGGGCGTGATCTGATTGGCGGCGGTGCAGAGACGATTACTTTTGAACCTGTTGACCAATACGGACTTCAAACCGACGCTTTCGCCAAAGCGGTGCTTTCCGGCACGCCGCTGGACACCGGACTGGCTGATGCGGTCGCCAATATGAAGGCTATCGACGCTCTCTTCCGCTCCGCCGAGAGCGGTCATTGGGAAACGCCGTGACGCGACACACAATCCTTCGAAAACTGAAAGACGAACGATCATGAAAAAGACTGCCGTTTCTTCCACCGTCATCATTGGCGCAGGCATTTTGGGGGTTTCCACCGGCTTGGAGCTGGCCCGTCGCGGCGTTCGCGTCACCATCGTCAACGACGGCCCTGCCGCCAATGGCGCATCGGGGCGCTCGCTCTCCTGGCTGAACTCGTCGCGCATGCGCTCCGCACCCTATCACCGGCTGCGCATGGCTGGCGTGGATCGCTACAGAACGCTTGCCGCCCGCCTGCCTGACGTCGACTGGCTTCGTTTTGACGGTGGCCTGACCTGGGATGAAGACGGGCCGGACAATGCCATCGAGGATGTCTATCAATATGAAGTCTCGATCGGCTACGATGCCAGATTGCTGCCCCCCGACGCGGTGGCCGCCGTAACGCCCGGTATCGATACGGGCGCAATTGCAAAACAGGGCGCGATTTTCAACCCGGGCGAAGGCTGGGTCGACCTGCCGATTCTGATCGGCGTTCTGCTGGAAGAGTTCGCGGCGCTTGGCGGCGAACTCGTTAAGGATCAAGGTGCCGCCAAAGTCCTCGTGGAAAATGGACGTGCGATCGGCGCCGTCACCACCTCGGGCAAGCGGTTCGAGGCCGACGCCGTCGTTCTGGCCACGGGCCCTGCCGTGCCGGCAATGGCGGCTGAAGCCGGACAGACCATTGACGACGGAACGCCGGTCGCCCTGCTCATCCAGACGAAACCGCTGGAACATCCGTTGCGCGCCGTGCTCAACACACCGCGCGTCGCCCTTCGCCCTGCGCCCGGCGGCACGATTTCGCTGGATGCCGACTGGGCCGCAGATGAGGGCGTTACCGTTCGCGAAGACGGAACCTATGAAATTGCGCCCGCCGTGGTGGACGCGCTTCTGGCGGAAGCCTCCAGCGTGATGGCGGGCAACCCGAAGCTCGAAGTCGCCTCGATCGGCGCCGGCGGCAAGCCGATCCCCGGCGACGGCGAACCCGTGATCGGCGCGATGAAGGCGGTTCCCGGCTGCTATGCCGCGTTCAGCCACAGCGGCGCAACGATAGGCCTGGTCGCAGGCGAATTGCTCTCCTATGAAATTGCAACCGGACGGGAGCATCCAATGCTCGCAACATTCCGCCCGGATCGCTTCAGTGAAGAATAGGGCAGTCCTTCTCCCCACCTTCGAAAAAGCTGGCGGGTAAGGGGTTCCGTGGATGATCCTGCAGCGGCATCACCCCTGCCGTCCAAGCTACAATCCTTGGTAGACGGCCCGCTCTCGAAGATCATTGGAAAGAGATTCTGTCACCCGACGCTGAGCTCATGTCCAACAAACATCTTGAATTACATAATAAATAGGGAGCCTTCCAACGCGCTTCGAGAAGTCCGCACAAAACTATCTCGCCGTCGTCACAATCGCAGCTATCGTCCTATGGATCAGATAAGTGTCCACACACCTAAAGCGTGTGGGGTCCCGGTACTGCGCCGAATGAGACTCATTGCAGAAGGAAAATAGGTGGCCGGATTTTACGCCGCCTGCCGACGGTCTATTCCGCCGCTTTCGTGGCCGACTTTTGCACCGCCGATCTCAGGCTTTGCCGTCAGCAAGAAATTCGCCCGTTTCTGATAGCGCAGGATACCGGCCTTTGAATCCCAAGCTTCTGGAGGCTTGCTCGCCAACCCGATGAAGCGATCTGGCAAGAATGCCGGTCAGGTCCAGGTCAAAATCGCCTTTCCACCCGAGCGCCGAAAGGGTCAATTGGAGATGTGCCTCATGGGTGAATATCGGCACTGACAATCCAGCAACGCGCGGAAGCAATTCTCCGTCCGAGCGGGCAATGCCGGCATTGAGCGTTTCGGTTCTGATCTGATGCACTTTGGCGTCGTCGACAACGCCGAAATGTTCGGCGATTTCCTTCTTCGCCAGGTTCGCCCAAATGCCTTCTTCGAGCCAGGTCAGAAAAGCATGTCCGGTGGCTGTTCCAATGAGCGGCAACACCATGCCTGCACGCGCCTCGACCGTCACCGGCCGCGAACCATCGAGGTATCGGATAATCGTCGGTCCGTGGCTCCCCCAAACCGACAGGAAGCAGGCACAGTCTGTGGCACCTCTGAATTCAAAGAGCGCATCAGCACCCACCTGAACCGAGTCCATGCGCGTAAGTGCCGTAAGTCCCAAATGCAGGGCGAAAGGACCCAAATCATAAGATCTCGGGGAGTGCTGCACAACGATGCCGTTATTCAACAGGCTGACCAGATAGTGATGGACCTTGCTCGGCTGGTGCCCGGTAATCTGTGACAGCGCCGCAATCGAGAGCGGCCCTTCCGCACGTTCGAAAGCGCGCAGAATGGAAAAGGCAACATCGACGGATTGAACACCCTTTCGATCCGTCTTCCTCGTCGGCTCCATTGCTTTCTCATCCGTTTCGGTTGGCATCCCGCGCGAATCTTTCCTGCTCAAAACACGATAGGCCCATCTAGGGTTTGAATGTGCCCATGGCGAATGAAAATTCAATCTCAAAGTTCAGAATCCTAACCCCCAAGAATTTACTATTTACAAATGCATTCGTCATTAGTAAATTTTTCTGCGTGGAGGAACTATCATGCGTGCAAGCTCAACGCTTCATCACCGCGACGTGGCAGCTTATGATTTCGAGCCGTATTCCGATGCTTTCATAGAGGGTCAGCATGCGCATTTTCATCGCATGCGTGATTTGGGGCCGGTGGTGTGGCTCCCTCAAATTGGCAGTTTTGCGATCACCCGTTATGCCGAGCTTCGTGAAGCTCTACGCAATTGGCAGGTGTTTTCATCTGCTCAAGGGGTGGCGGGTGACGATTTCGGCTGCAAATTCACAGCGGGAGTCACGCTGAGCACAGATCCGCCTCGTCATGATGAGATGCGCAAGGTTCTGGCAGCGCCGTTGTTGCCCAAAGCGTTGGAGAGCGTCCGGGAGCGGGTTGAGATTGCGGCAACATTGCTGGTGGAAGCGCTCGTCAAACGGAAAAGTTTCGATGGCATTAGCGACTTTGCCCGGCACTTACCGGTAACGCTGGTCACAGATCTCGTTGGATTGCCGGAAGGTGGACGGGAGAACATGCTCAAATGGGCGTCTGCTGCCTTTAACGTACTTGGCGTTCAAAACGCACGGGGCCGGGAGAGCCTGAAAACAATCGAGGAAATGCGCGAATGGATTTTGAACAACGCGACCCCTGACCGGTTCGCGCCTGGAAGCTGGACTGCACGTTTGTATGAGCGGGCAGAAAAGGGCGAAATTCCGAAGTCCTATTGTCCCTTGATCATGCGCGATTATCTGTCGCCTGCACTCGATACGACAATTTCGGCAACAGGACAGCTCATCTATCAATTGGGCAAGAACCCTGAACAATGGGAGATGCTCAGACGCGACCCGTCACTTATTCCCAATGCAGCCAATGAGGCGGTTCGACTGGGTTCTCCGATCCGCTCCTTCACGCGAACACTCACATGCGATTTCGCGATCGGCGGGGTTGATTTGCCAAAAGGTGCCCGAGTTATGATGCTCTATGCCTCGGGCAACCGGGACGAACGCAGATTCGCAAATCCGGATCAGTTCGATATCACCCGCGACGACCTGGAACATCTGGGTTTCGGCAGTGGCGTTCATATGTGTGCCGGCATGAATTTAGCATTGCTCGAAATGAAATCCCTGCTGAAGGCCATGATACCGAGGATCGAGCGGATTTCGGTTGGCAAACCAACTCTCGCCTATAACAACACAATCAACGCTTTCGCATCCGTTCCCGTCACGGTGCAGGCTGCCAAACAAGATCAAAGTGCGGCCTGGATTGATGTCACGGTACACGTACACAATCAGGAGGCCGAAGATATCGTGTCGGTGGAAATCACTTCCTGTGACGGAAGTGATTTACCGCGCGTTGAGGCAGGCGCCCATATTGATGTGCGGCTGGAAAACGGCATCGTGCGGCAGTATTCCATCTGCTCGGCAGACACCCAACCTAGTCGCTATCGGCTTGGCATCCTGCGTGAACCCAATTCGCGGGGTGGGTCTGTAGCCATACACGATACGGTAAAAGTCGGTTCCATTCTTAAGATCAGCCGGCCGAAGAACTTCTTCCCCTTGATTGACAATTCCGTGCGCAGCCTGCTGTTTGCTGGCGGAATTGGTGTAACGCCCATCATGTCGATGGCGTCAGCATTGGCCTCGCGGGGCGCCGATTTTGAGATGCACTATGCTGTGCGGAGCAAGGCTCGTGCGGCATTCGTCGAAGAGTTGCAAAGCAAACATGGCAATCGGGTCCATCTTTACGCGGATGACGCCATCGGAGCCCCGCGCTTTGAAATCGCCAAAGCGCTGGAAGGGTCCGACCCCAGCTGCCATCTCTATTGCTGCGGTCCCGAGGGTTTCATAAACCATGTGGTCTCTTCCGCGAGCGAAAGGGGATGGGACGAAAGCCATATTCACGTGGAGCGGTTTGCCGGGCAGACTGTTCAAGGCGGTGAGCCCTTCAGCGTCGTAGCACAGCGCAGCAACAAGACCATAGAGGTCGGGCCTGACGAGACCATGCTGGAGGCGCTTGGCAGAGAGGGCATTGACCTTCCCAGTTCTTGCCAAACTGGCGTGTGCGGCACCTGTATTGTTGACGTGCTTGAAGGAACACCTGATCACCGTGACCTTTTCCAATCGAGAGATGAAAAGTTCACCAACAAACGTGTGGCCGTGTGTTGTTCGCGTGCCAAAAGCAAAACACTGGTTCTGGATATTTAGTCTGTCCCGATAACCGGAGAGTTCATCGGCAATTGATTTTGCGCAAGTCAAAAGCGGTTCGCGGTAGAATTCAATGGCCTGTTCGAACTTCATCGCCGATGCAATCCAGATCATGGTGATGCATGCCATTGGTCGATGGTTCCGCATGATCGGGGCGGAAATACTCATCGTCTTGTCGTTGAACCCTCTTCTGCGATACCCAACGCCAAGGTGTCGGACATTTTCGAGAATGTAGTCCAGCGGACCATCCTGCAGATAGAATGGCGGCTTTATCTCCAGCTCCGCCTCAAGTCCCGAGAGGATCTGAAAGCGCTCTTTTTCTTCGCAAAAGGCCAAATGCGCCCGCCCCCCGGACGTCTCGAATACGGGCAGGCATCGACCCACCATTACGGCGCATCACTACCAGGTGTGACCGCTCCGCGCGGACCTTCTTTTAAGGCATGCATCGCAGATGCCGTAGTCTTCTGGCCATGCTTTAATGTGTCTGAGCTCAGATGATGGCTCAGCCAAAATACCTGCTTTTGCGAGGCTCCGGAAATCTACGGCTCTGCGTAATCAACCAGTACGAAGGGGATGCCCTCGGAGCAATGCTCTACGCGGGCTTTGACCCCGTAAGCGTGGGAAATCACCTGTGGAGATATGACGGTTTCGGTGGGGCCGAGAGCGAGCAACGAGCCTTCTGAAATCACCGCGAGTTGATCGCAGGTCCGGATCGCGAGATTGATGTCGTGGATGGCGATTATTGCGATGGCGCTGGTTTCGCGCAGAATTCCTCTGACCGCGTTGATAACTCTGAGCTGCCATTTGAGGTCCAGGGCGCTGGTCGGTTCGTCAAGCAACAAAAGTCCGGGCTTGCGAACCACGACTTGAGCAAGACCCACCATTTGACGCTGCCCGCCCGACAGACGGTTCATACGCTCAAGGGCCAGATGGTTGATTCCTAAGTCCACGAACGCGGCTTCGACTGCCTTTTCTGCGGTTCGTGTATCCAGCGCCCTTACCGCGCGACAGGCCGCCATTACCGCTTCGTAGGCAACAAGAGGGCTTGCCGGCGGTAATGATTGGGGCAGGTAGCCGATCATTTCGACACGTTTCTTATGGTCGAGGGTCTTGAGCTCCAAATCGTTCAGTGCGACATGGCCGGAACTATCGCCGAGGCCAGCGATAGCGCGCAGGAGTGTCGATTTTCCAGAGGCGTTTGGTCCGAGAAGGCCGAGTAGTGAACCCGGCGGGACCGATGAAAGCGATAGGTCTGCGATCACCGGCCGGCGTTTGTAACCTGCTGAAAGGTTGCTGATCACGAGGCCAGTCATGCGCGATGCTCCTTGGCGATGAGCAGGGACAGGAAAAGCGGCACGCCCACGATCGAGGTGACGATCCCAAGCGGTATAATCATTCCCGGGATGATCATTTTGGACGCAATCGACGCCAGAGAAAGGATCAGCGCCCCCGCCAACGCCGAGCCTGGCAGGAAGAAGCGGTGGTCTTCGCCCAGAAGAAGGCGCGCGATATGCGGCCCGACCAAGCCCACGAACCCTATGGTGCCGACGAAACCGACCGCGACCGCTGCCAGAAGACTTGCGCGCAACATCACTGTCAGCCGAAGCCGTTTCGTATCGATACCCAGGCTTTCAGCCTGCGCCTCACCGGCGCGAAGAGCGGTGAGCTTCCAGACATTTCGAAAGGACAGGGGAATGGCCACGAACAAGATGGTCCCGACGATCGCGATCTTTGGCCAGGTCGACCGCCCCAGGCTGCCCATGCCCCAGAACACGATCTGCTGCAGGGTGTCGGCATCCGCCATGAACTGCAGAAGCGCAACCAGCGAGTTGATGGCGAAGACCAGGGCGATTCCGAACAGGACCACGCTGTCGGCCCCATTAGCTTGCGTTTTCGCAAGCAGGTGGATCAGGAGCGCCGCCATCGCTGCGAACAGGAACGCACTTGCCGGCAGCAAGGCTTCTTGCGGTAACCAGGTCAGGGAAAGGCCCGTGACCAGCACCAATGCCGCCCCAAGGGTTGCTGCGGCGGAGACCCCCAGCGTAAACGGGCTGGCGAGCGGGTTGTTGAGAACCGTCTGCATTTCTGCTCCGGCCAGTCCGAGGGAGGCCCCGACGAGAACCGCCATTGCGGCGTAGGGTAGCCGGACATTGAACAGGATATAGCGTACGGGGCTCGGCAAGCCGGCAGGGTCCAACAGCCCCGCGATCACCGCACCCGGTGACAAGTCGGCTGGTCCCGTAAAGACATCGAAAACGAACGCGACACCCATCAGCACAAGCATCAGGATGAGGATCAGGAATCTGTATCTGACGAAACGGGCATAGCCTTGCGAGAGTGAGCGACCCGCAGCGGCCATTTGGGGAGAATGTATCAAGGGTATGGCCTCCTCCATATGGGCTCAGTTCCACGGCTTCGACATGGCATAGGTCTCGGCCGCATCACTGAACGCCGCGACAGCCGAGAACGGCCGCGTGTCCGGCCGGAGTTCGCCGGCCTCACGGATCAGGGGATCCGGCCCGACGTTGCCAGAAACGGGATATTCGTAGCCGATGCCCGCATAGATTTTCTGGCCTTTGTCTCCGGCGAGGTATTCCAGAAAGGCAACGGCCTCCTCGGGATGCGGGGCATATGTCGCGACCGCGGCGCCTGTGATGTTGACCGGGGTCAGGCCATTGTCGAATGTCGGCACGATCGGCCGTACGCTTTCGCTCCAGGCCTTCTGCTCCGGTCCACCTACACCGGCTCGCATTTCACCATAGTAATAGGAGTTGGCGACACCGATCAAAGCCTGGCCCTCTGCGATCAACCTGGCGGCGTTCCGGTCTCCTCCCTTGCTCAGCGGCCTGTTGGCCGCGATGCCTTCCAGCCAGGTTTCGGTTTTCCCTTGACCGTAATGTGCCTGGTAGGCGGCAATCAGGGCGGTGTTGAACATGTGGTCAGCCGACCGAATGAACATCTTGTCGCGCCAGCGGGGGGCTGCGAGGTCATCATAGTCGAGATGCGTGACATCGAGCGACTTGGCGACGAAAATGAGCCGGGCGCGCATGGACTGCGCGAACCAGCGGCCCTGAGGATCGCGCAAATGCTCGGGAACCAGTTTATCAAGCGTGGAAGAGTGAACGGGTCGTGTAAGGTTGGCATTCGCGAGGTTCAGAAGACGGCGGTAGTCGAGCGTCAAAACGATGTCAGCCGGACACTCCGGCCCTTCCTGTTGCATAAGCGGTGCTGCATCGGTCTTGATATCTTCGATCCTCACCTCGACCCCGCTTTCCCGATGGAACCCATCGGCAAGCAATTGTGTGAATTCGCGGTGACGCGTGGAATAGATGGTAAGCCTAGGGGTAGTCATGTGGTCTGCTTATGCTGAGGGATCGAGGGCAACGGTGTAGACGCCGTCCTGCGGGAGCAGCGGGAACCGCCTGCGAAATTCGGCGAGCGTCTTGTCTGCGTCGAAGGCATCTTTCATGCCCGGGTTGAGCCAGCCGGCCAGCGCCTCAAGAGCAACCAGATGCAGCGGCGTTTCGTTGAGACCGTGCCAGAGCGCATAGGCGCGTTTGGTTTGCACCGCGTACAATTCCGCGATGCCGGGGTCCGAAACGATCTGGATCAGGCTGTCGCGCGCTTGCGCCTCGGTGACGTTGGCACCGATGGATATCCCACCTGAGGCTTCGCCTTTCAGGCCACCGGTTGCGATATAGACATCCGGTTGCCGCGTCAGCATGTATTCGAGATTGATCGGGCCGACCGATGTCGGCAACACATCCGCTGCAATGCTGTGGCCGCCCACCAAGGCGGCGAGATCGGCAAAGCTTCCTCGCCCGATGCTCGCGCAGCATGGCATCACCCCCGCGTGACTGTGAAAGACCAGATCGGTGGGTGCCGCAACCTGGTCGCCGAATGTCTCTGTGATTCGTTTTAGCGTCGCCTGGTAGAAAGAAACCGTTTCTTCACCGCGTGCCTCCTGCCCAAGCAACTGGCTGAGAATTCGAAGGCTTGGAACAGTGTCCTTCAGCGGAGCCTGTGCAAAATCGATGACTGCGACATTGAGTCCCGCCCGGGTCAGGCTGCGAAGGAAAGCGGTGCTGCCGTCGCTTTCGACCGGCCCGGCATTGAACCGGCTGACAAGCACCAGATCGGGCTGCAGCATGAGCAGATTCTCGACCACATAGTCGCTTCCAGCACGTCGGCCGATAACTGGCACCGACCCGAGCGATGGAAACCGGCTTCTCCATGCCGCAGCTTCGTTTGGAAAGATCGTGTTCAGATCGTCCGCCCAGCCCGCAAGAATCGCGAGCGGGTCCGGATGGACCATGCCGATCATGCTGAGAAAACGTCCTTGCCCCGCGCTTCGTTATGATTTTGAAAATCTTGACCCCGACCTCGAGGGCCTGAGCCTCAGCGTCAATGCGAGCAACCTGTTGGACAAAGTCTATGTCGGTCAGTGCGCAAGCACCAAGTTCTGCCAATATGGCGCACGACGAACCGTAAGGGCTACACTCGGATATAAATGGTAAGGCGTTGCGATCGGTTCTCCTCCCAACCGCCTTTTCAATGAGGACGGAAACAACTGGCCACGTCCACGGTCTGTGGATCGTGCCAGCTCATCAAACGGGCGTCCCATCATGATCATTCCTCCTCGGTGCGCACGCCATAGGGGCCGCAGAGATCGACGAGGACGCCGTGCAGCGCGCGCGTCAGTTCCCTTCTCGGAGAATTGACGCGGTCAACAAGGCCGATCTGGCGTGTAACCTGGGGGGCGCCAAAAGGGATTTTCTCGATTTCCATGTTCCCGGGCTCCTGCAGCGCGACGTGAGGCACGACCGAGATGCCAAGGCCCTGTCGAACGCAGGTCACGATCGATCCGATCGTATCGATATGGGCGATATCCTGCGTGACGACGCCGAGGCGTGACAATTCGGTGTCGATGAGGTTTGCCAGCGGAACCGGACTGTGAAAACGGACATAGGGCTGGGTATTCAGAAGATGAATGGGGTCACGGCTTGCTGTTCCGGACGGAGTGATCAGCCAAAGAGGTTCCTTGAGGAAAGGAGACCACCGCAGGGCGTGCGGAAATCCAATGTGTTCTGCAACCATGGCAGCGTCGAGACGGCCCGAGGCGACATCGGTGATCATCGGCGCAGAGAGCGAGACGCGCAGGTTGATCTTGAGCTGCGGATATTCATCCCGCATTCGCAACAGGGCCCGCGGCAATAGGTTCAGCGCGCTTGAACGGACCGAGCCGAGCAGAAGGGTTCCGGCGATCTGGCTGCCCCGCAACACCGCCTTGGCATCATCTTCGCGCTGAAGGATATCCTTGGCCATATCAAGGACCTGCATCCCCTGCGAGGTGAATTTCGGCGGCCGGCTGGCGCGGTCGAAAATCACCACATTCAGCTCCTGCTCCAGCGCGTGGATCTGCTGGCTGACGGCCGAGGGCGTGAGGCCGACTTCGTCCGCAGCGCGGGCGAACGTGCCCTGACTGTGGATGGACAGAAGGGTCTTTAACTGACGCGTATCCATATGAAATCCAGTTTTTCTAAATCTAATAACAATAATTAATCGCTTTTGTGAAGTCAAACTTTCTACTAGACCTCCCATGGTGGAGGACAAGAACCGGCAATGGCTGGGAGGCCGATCCGGAGTCCCGAGAAAATCAGAACAGTTGAGCGCTCCAGCCCCTTCGGAGCGTCCCTGGAGACGTGTTTGATGAGCAAGACGATACTAGTAACCGGTCCTGACCTGGCCGCCGAGGCAAAGGCGCTGGCGCAGAGCCACGGCTACGAGCTGGTGCATATGCCGGCCTATTCCGATTCCGCCGTGATTTCGGACTACATGGCGAAGACCGGAGCCGTCGGGATCGTGTCGCGCATGGGTCGTATCGATGCTTCCGTCATCGAGGCTGCCCCGCAGCTTCGGGTGATTTCCAAGCACGGCGTGGGCGTCGACAACATCGATATCGTCGCGGCTGCCAAGCGTGGAATTCCGGTTCTGGTTGCCACGGGCGCCAATGCGGTTTCGGTGGCCGAACATGCCATCGCCCTTTTGCTGACCGTCTCAAAACGCATCCTGTCCTTGGACCGGAGCCTGCGCGAAGGTCGTTGGGAAAAGCCCGGCTTTCAGGGGCGGGAGCTTAACGGCGGCACGATGGGCCTGATGGGTATCGGCGCGATCGCCCGTGCGACCGGCGTCATGGCCAAGGGGCTGGGCATGAAGCTGATCGCCTATGATCCCTATGCACCTGACAGTGCCTTCGAGGCTGTAGGCGCGCGCCGCTGCGCGACACCGCAGGAGCTGTTTTCCGGCTCGCAGGTGCTGTCGCTGCACAGCCC